>NZ_CM001844.1:269868-619904 GCF_000384965.1 Bartonella bovis 91-4 | reverse complement strand
CTGGCAGTGAAGCAAGTTGGCAAATTGCCCAATCAGGAATCCCTATCATTTTACATGAAATGCGGCCAACCAAAAAATCCGATGCTCACAAAACAGATAAACTTGCAGAACTTGTCTGTTCAAATTCATTTCGTTCAGATGATTCATCAACAAATGCCGTTGGTCTTTTACATGCTGAAATGCGATTAGCTAAATCCCTAATTATGAAGGCTGCAGATGCTAATAAAGTACCAGCAGGAAGCGCTCTTGCTGTTGACCGTGATGGATTTTCCCAAACTGTTACAAAAGCACTTGAAAATCATCCTCTTATAACTATAAAGCGTGAAGAAATTCATAACCTCCCTGAAAACTGGCATAACATTATTATTGCAACAGGTCCCCTTACTTCACCAGCACTTGCGCAAACAATACAAGCAATAACAGGAACAGAAGCGCTTTCTTTTTTTGATGCTATTGCACCTATCATTTATACTGATAGCATCAATATGGACATCTGTTGGTACCAATCTCGCTATGACAAAATCGGCCCTGAAAAAACCGAAAAAGATTATCTTAACTGTCCCCTTAATAGAGAACAATATGAAATATTCGTTCAAGAACTGAAAAGTGCAGAAAAAATAGAATTTCGTCAATTTGAAAAGACACCCTATTTTGATGGATGCTTACCGATCGAAGTTATGGCTGAGCGTGGCTTTGAAACCCTCAGATACGGACCCATGAAACCTATAGGGCTAACTAATGCTCATAATCCTACAGTTAAGCCTTATGCTGTTGTCCAATTACGTCAAGACAACACGCTTGGCACTCTTTATAATATGGTTGGCTTCCAAACAAAACTAAAATATGGTGAACAAATTCGCATTTTTAGAACAATACCTGGACTTGAAAAAGCAGAATTTGCACGCCTTGGTGGTCTTCACCGCAATACTTATCTCAATTCACCAATCATTCTTGATAAAAGTCTTCGTTTAAAACAAAAGCCTCAATTACGTTTTGCTGGACAAATCACAGGTTGCGAAGGTTACGTAGAATCATCTGCAATTGGGCTTTTAGCTGGACGTTTTGCTATTGCTGAATACAATCATACTTGTCCTTCTTTACCGCCAAAAACTACAGCATTTGGAGCTCTTTTAAACCATATTACTGGTGGACACATTGTAACTCAAGAAACAGGAAAACAATCTTTCCAACCAATGAATATCAATTTCGGTCTTTTTCCACCTATTGACTGTGCTTATCACTTAGAAAAACGTTTATCTAGCAAAGAAAAAAAACTAGCAAAAAAACAAGCTATAATTACACGAGCTTTAAATGATTGTATTCAGTGGTTAACACACGGAGAATCAAAATAATCTCTAATCCAATCACCATTTTTTGAAATTTAATAAAACACTCATTGCCTTTGGCTTTAGTCCACTAAAAAATAAATTTTAATTAATTTTAAAATAGTAGCGTTATTCAACATGCTGCAATTCTTAAATAGAGTTAGATAGCTATCCTAGCTCTGTCTAGAATTCTAATATTCCAGTGCTTCAATAAATTTAGTTTATATGAATAAACTCATAACAGCTGCTAATCCAACTTGAATTATAAACTATAACTCACAACAGAGATTTATTTACAATCAAATTGTCTTATTTGTGGGATAAATACATTTGAATATACAGTTATTACCCCATCTTAACTATTTCAAAGCACCTTTCATTAAATAGCCTAATAATATTAGAGCCATCTATGCTTCTGCTGTAATCCTTTGCACAAAAGCACTTAAAAAAAACTTTAAAAAAACCCGATTTATTTATAATCGGGTTTTTTATGTAGATTAATTATTTCTTATTAACAGCCTCTTTAAGGCTTTTACCTGCAGAAAACTTAGGCACCGAACGTGCCGGAATATGAATTTCAGCACCTGTCGAAGGGTTGCGCCCTTTTGTAGCAGCACGTTTAGAAACTTCAAAAGAACCAAACCCTGGAAGACGAACATCACCTCCTGAAGCTAAAGATTCTGTTACAGAAGCAATAAAAGCATCTAGAATTGAACCAGCCTGCGCTTTTGAAACACCTGCTTTTTCAGCAATAGAATTAACCAATTCACTTTTATTCATTGAATATTTCCTTTCCCTATATTAGTCGGACAATATAATTCACCCGATCATCAACAAGTTTATTGAAAAGTGCAGCAAACAGAAGTTTTATTTTCTTTGAAAATATTGTTTTTTAGCATTAATCACAGTTATTCACGGAATTTTTCATTTTTTTTCAAAATAAATAAAGTAGTAACCCCAAAAAATAGACTCTATCTTCTTTTAAATTTGCAAATTATAGAACAAAATGAGAATCAGTGCGCCACCGGTATTCCTTCATTATCCCCTTCCGTTCTGATAGAGGCAGACACTGTAGAAGACTCTGTCCATTCAATTGCCTCAGGGAAACGAACTAAAGCATGTTTAAGAACTTCACTTACATGACTAACCGGAATAATTTCCATATTATTTTTGACATCATCAGGAATATCAACTAAGTCTTTTGCATTTTCTTCAGGAATAAGTACTTTTTTAATACCTCCTCGAAGAGCAGCAAGCAATTTTTCTTTCAATCCACCAATTGGTAAAACACGCCCACGTAAAGTAATTTCACCAGTCATAGCAATGTCCTTATGAACAGGAATCTCTGTTAACACTGAAACAATCGCTGTTACCATTGCAATTCCAGCTGATGGACCATCTTTTGGTGTAGCACCTTCTGGAACATGCACATGGATATCACGTTTATCAAAAAGTGGTGGCTCAATACCAAAATCAACAGCACGAAAACGCACATAAGACGCCGCTGCAGAAATTGATTCTTTCATGATATCACGCAAATTCCCAGTCACAGTCATTTTGCCTTTACCTGGCATCATAACACTTTCAATAGTCAATAGCTCTCCACCAACTTCGGTCCATGCAAGCCCAGTAACAACACCAATCTGATTTTCACCCTCAACCTGGCCAAAGCGATAACGTTTCGTCCCCAAAAAGTCATCAATATTATCTTCTGTAATCTCTATAGACTTCTGATTTGTTTTAAGAATTTTTGTAACCGATTTACGCGCCATCTTCATCAATTCACGCTCAAGATTACGAACACCAGCTTCACGTGTGTAAAATTGGATCACCGATTTTATAGCACCATCAGAAACACTAAACTCTTTTTTAGATAAAGAATGATCTTTCAATGCTTTTGGTAAGAGATGCCGTTTAACAATCTCTACTTTTTCGCACTCAGTATAACCAGCAATACGAATAATTTCCATCCGATCCATTAATGGCCCTGGAATATTAAGTGTATTTGCAGTTGCAATAAACATCACATCAGAAAGATCATATTCCACTTCCAAATAATGATCAATAAATGTGTTATTTTGCTCAGGATCAAGCACTTCCAACAAAGCTGAAGCAGGATCTCCACGAAAGTCTTGTCCCATTTTATCAATTTCATCAAGCAAAAAAAGAGGATTAGTCTTTTTAGACTTTTTCATAGACTGAATGATCTTTCCAGGCATAGAACCAATATAAGTTCGACGATGCCCGCGAATTTCCGCTTCATCTCGAACACCCCCTAATGAGATGCGGACATATTCACGACCTGTTGCCTTTGCAATAGAACGTGCAAGTGATGTCTTTCCAACACCAGGAGGACCTAAAAGACAAATAATAGGACCTTTTATCTTTGATGACCGGCTTTGTACTGCTAAATATTCAACGATTCGTTCTTTAATTTTTTCAAGACCAAAATGCTCATTATCCATGACTTTTTCAGCAAAGTTCAAATCATTCTTAATCTTTGACTTTTTGCCCCAAGGTATAGTCAAAAGCCAATCAAGATAATTACGTACGACTGTCGCTTCCGCAGACATGGGAGACATATTACGTAATTTCCTGAGCTCTACCCCGGCCTTTGTACGTGCTTCTTTTGAAAGCTTTGTTTTTTTGATACGATCCTCTAATTCAGATAACTCATCACGGCTATCATCGCCCGCTCCCAGTTCTTTCTGAATAGCCTTCATCTGCTCATTGAGATAATATTCCCGTTGAGTTTTTTCCATCTGCCGTTTGACATGTGAACGAATCCGTTTCTCAACTTGTAAAACAGAAATCTCTCCTTCCATGAAGAAAAGTATACGTTCAAGACGATCACGAACAGACAATAGTGCCAAAATTTCTTGTTTTTCTGAAAGTTTAATCACCAAATGTGAAGCAATAGTATCAGCAAGCTTAGAAGGATCATCAATCTGGCTGATAGCACTTACAACTTCAGGAGAAATTTTCTTATTAAGCTTTACATAATTTTCAAAATAAACAATCACTGACCGAGAAAGAGCTTCAATTTCAACTTCATTCTCTTCAGACTCCTCTATAATAGTTGCATAAGCTTGATGATAATTTTCATTTTCAGTAAATTGATTAATTTTTGCACGCGCAGTACCCTCAACCAAAACTTTTACAGTTCCATCAGGAAGTTTTAAAAGTTGAAGAACATTGGCAAAAGTACCAATATCATAAATATCTTCCGACTTTGGATCATCGTCAGAAGCATTCTTCTGTGTGGCTAATAATATCTGCTTATCTACTATCATCGTCTCTTCAAGAGCGTGAATTGATTTTTCTCGACCAACAAAAAGTGGAACAATCATATGCGGAAAAACAACAATATCACGAAGCGGTAAAACAGCGTAAAGCTCTTCTGTTACCCTTTTTGTCTTTTCATCAATATATTGCATATTTTTCCTTTCTGGAGCCTACAATTCACCCCCACATAAGCTTATCTTTAAAAATAGCAGCTTCTTTATAATAAATGAAGTAGTAATTACGAATAAACAAATCAAGCGTTACGCTATAATACTCAGAAGATCTACTTTAAAATAGTACTCATTAACGATATTTACTATAACGTTATGCTGATACGTTTTCTTTATCTTCTGCACACTCCGAATAAATGTAAAGAGGACAAGCCTTTCCTTCAACTACATCACTCGAGATCACCACCTTTTGGACCCCTTCAAGGGTTGGCAACTCAAACATAGTATCAAGAAGAATTTTTTCCATAATAGAGCGTAAACCGCGTGCTCCAGTCTTACGTTCAATCGCTTTATTGGCAATAACGCGCAAAGCATCTTCATGAAATGTCAATTCAATATTTTCCATCTCAAAAAGGCGCTTATACTGCTTAACTAACGCATTTTTGGGCTGTGATAAAATTTGAACAAGTGCGTTAATATCTAAATCTTCTAAAGTAGCTATAATAGGAAGACGACCAATAAACTCTGGTATCAAACCAAACTTTACAAGATCTTCAGGTTCTAAATCATGAAAAATTTCACCAACTCGACGCTCATCAGGAGCCTTCACAGTAGCAGAAAAACCTATTGAAGTTTTTTCACCACGCCCTGAAATAATTCGTTCTAAACCAGCAAAAGCACCTCCACAAATAAACAAAATGTTTGTTGTATCAACCTGAAGAAACTCTTGCTGCGGATGTTTACGCCCACCCTGAGGAGGAACAGAAGCCACTGTACCTTCCATAATTTTTAATAATGCTTGCTGAACACCTTCTCCCGAAACATCTCTTGTAATAGAAGGATTATCAGCTTTACGAGAAATTTTATCAACTTCATCAATATAAACAATGCCGCGTTGTGCACGCTCAACATTATAATCTGCAGATTGTAGAAGTTTTAAAATAATATTTTCAACATCCTCACCCACATAACCTGCTTCAGTCAAAGTGGTTGCATCTGCCATAGTAAAAGGCACATCAATAATGCGTGCCAATGTTTGTGCAAGATAAGTTTTACCGCATCCTGTTGGTCCAACAAGAAGAATATTCGATTTAGATAATTCAATATCACTATTCTTAGATTGATGCGCAAGACGTTTATAATGATTATGAACAGCAACAGAAAGAACACGCTTTGCATACCGCTGACCAATAACATAATCATCAAGAACTGTTAAAATTTCTTGTGGAGTAGGAACACCATCACGTGCTTTAACCCCTGAAGATTTATTTTCTTCACGAATAATATCTGTACAAAGTTCTACACATTCATCACAAATGAATACAGTAGGTCCTGCAATGAGTTTACGCACTTCATGCTGGCTTTTGCCGCAGAATGAGCAATAGAGAGTATTTTTTGATTCGCCCCCACTATTGCCAACTTTGCTCATCTCATTTTCCTTTCACCTCAATATCTGAATACTTTATCTTCACAAAGAGGTTTTTTATAACAACAACCCAAATATATACAAAACTACAATTATCACAATATTTTTGAGTATTTCCCTATTATTTTATGACAATTTTTACAAAATCTATATTTTAAAATAGCTATTTTAAAGGCAATTTTTATGTACTTCAGAATTAGCTATTTTTTCTATAAAAATTCTTAATCTGTCTCTTCTTTTTCAGTTACCATACGATATTGTATAACATCGTCGATTAGACCGAATTTTTTAGATTCTTCTGCTGTCATAAAATGATCGCGATCAAGCGTTTTTTCAATAATTTCATAATCCTGACCTGTATGTTGAACATAAATTTCATTTAAACGTCGTTTCATCTTTATAATATCTTGCGCATGCCGTTCAATATCAGAGACTTGCCCCTGAAAACCACCAGATGGTTGATGTACCATGATACGTGCATTTGGCAACGAAAAACGGTGACCCTTTGCTCCAGCTGTTAAAAGTAACGACCCCATAGATGCAGCTTGCCCCATGCACAACGTAGAAACAGGAGGACGAATAAACTGCATAGTGTCATAAATTGCCATTCCAGATGTTACCACACCACCTGGTGAATTAATATAAAGACTGATTTCCTTTTTAGGATTTTCCGCTTCCAAAAAAAGCAATTGAGCACACACAAGCATTGCCATACCATCCTCAACAGGGCCATTAATGAAAATGATTCGCTCTTTCAAAAGGCGGGAAAAAATATCATAAGCACGTTCACCACGATTAGTTTGTTCAACAACCATAGGAACCAGATTCAGCGCTGTTTTTATTGGATCGCTCATACTTTTTACTTCCATTAATAAGAATTGCTATTAACGCATTTAATTGTATTAGTCATAAGCTACCAATACTCCCTGACGCAAGCCACAATCAATCATGATAAAATAGAATTAAAATCTCAACAGTTAAAATAGTTATAAAAACTCCACTCCAAAAAAAACTCTGAGCATCAGACATGCGTAATTTTGCCTAATGCTAAAAACTTTCTTTTTAAATGAGACATTTCTAATATTTTGTATAATGAAACTCTATGCAAGGTAATTTATTCATTATTTTAAAGTTAAAAATCCTTTCAGTTTTGCATCTTGTTTAATAATAATTTTCTTGTTCATGAAAAATCATATTATTTAGTTAATCATGCAATATCATTATTGCGAAATATCTTTATTCCAAGCTTTCTTGGTAGAATTAAGGATTTTTCTTTTTTAATTATGGTTTTCAATACAGTGCTTAAACTTCAATTAATATCAGAAATAATTTTTGAATTTGCAAAATAACCTTCAAACATTTTTATTCACGAGGTTATCAGAATGAATAATAAAACGCTAAAATTTTATTTCTGTAGTATTGTTCTTGCTAATCATATTTGATTCACTATCAACTGAAACCATTTTCAAAATAAATATTTAGATCTAACCAAAAATTTTATTGATTTGACATGAATATAACGCAAAAAAAATCTGTAAATTGAGCAATTATATAATCGTGATCATAACTTAAAAAATTAGAGTCAAAGCGATAGTGTACTAAAAACACTATAGAAGCGATTCGCGCTTTATATGATTAATACAAATAGGCAAAAGTGCATTTTTTCATCACTAAACTTAACATACTAACCCAAACCCAATCCTTGATTGCTTAACAAAAGCCAGTTAACCAACTGAATACGCATAACACTGAAAAGTATAATACCTTAAGCGTATTAAAAATATTCTAAGCTTACACGAAATAATTGCTCAACATCACGAACACTATCAGCAAGAGCAAATATCACTACTCGATCACCAGGTAAAATACGCGTATCTGCTAAAAGCTGTATAATTGTATTATTGCGATAAATTGCACCAATTCTTAAACCTTCTGATAACTTAAGCTCTGATAATGACTTACCAATTAGTGAGGAAGTCTGCATTGCTTCAGCTTCAATAATTTCTGCAGTGCCATTAAAAACCGAATGGACAGCACGAATGCGTCCACGACGCATTTGCTGTAAAATTTTTGATACAGTAACACTACGAGGATTTAAGTGCGCATCTACACCAACTGTACGACTAAATTCTTGATAAGCAACATTATTAATCAAAACCATATTGGCTTTGCACCCTAGTCTTTTAGCTATAATAGCGCTTAAAAGATTAACCTGATCTTGATTGGTTAATGTAATCATTAAATCAGCTTGGTCAATTCCAGCTTCTTGAAGAATTACCGGATCTAACACATCACCATATAAAACCGTCGTTTTTTCGAGTTGATCGGCAATTGTTAGTGCTCTCTCTCTATCCGCCTCTATAATCTTCAATTTTAACTTATGCAGGCGTTTTTCAATAGCCTGAGCAACATACAGACCAATGTGACCACCCCCTGCAATAATTATGCGATGTGCTTCTTGTTCTTTATGACCAAAAAGTCCAACTGCACGACGTACCTGATCGCGAGCTGCAATAAGATAAATAACGTCACCAATGCGCAATTGTGTATCTGAGTGCGCTACCAGTAATTCTGAACCACGCTTAATAGCAGTAACTGTTGTTCGAAGATCGGGAAAAAGCTCAGTTAACTGCCGCAGAGGCGTATTAATAACTGGGCAATCCTCCATACATTCCAAAGCAAACGCAACAATATCATCATTACAAAAATAGAGAACATCTATCGCCCCAGGCAAGGCAATGCGTCGTAGAACCATTTCCCCAACTTCAACTTCTGGCGAAATAACTACATCAATAGGAATATTCTCTCTCGCAAACAGAGTTTTATAACATGGCTCTAAATACGATTGTGAACGAATACGAGCTATTTTAGTTGGAACATTAAATAACGAATGGGCCACCTGACAAGCCACCATATTGACTTCATCAAATAAAGTTACTGCTATCAACATATCAGCTTCATCAGCGCCTGCGGCTAAAAGAACTTCAGGGTGTGAACCATAACCAACAAAACTTCTAACATCTAACGCATCGCGAATTTTTTCAACTAATCTCGCTTCAACATCTATAACGGTTATATCATGATTTTCAGCAGAAAGACGCTCTGCTATCCCATAACCGACCTGCCCTGCCCCACAAATAATAACACGCATAATTTACGAAACTCCAAGCGCTTTAAGTTTACGATGTAAAGCTGAGCGCTCCATACCTATAAATTCAGCAGTACGAGATATATTTCCACCCAAACGTCCGATCTGTGCCACTAAATATCTCTTTTCAAATAATTCACGTGCTTCACGCAATGGTAAATCCATTATATTTTCATCTGTATCTATTTGAACACGTGGAAAAGAATCACTCACTTCAACAGGAAGTAATTCTGTTGTTATTGGTTTATCATCACGCACAAGAATGAGAAGGCGTTCAATATTATTACGTAATTGGCGTACATTACCTGGCCATGTATGCGCTTGCAAAACAGCTATAACATCATCACTAATTTCACGCGGTTTAATACCAAGTTGATGTGATATTGTTCTAACAAAATGCTGAACGAGCTCCGGAATATCTTCACGACGCGCACAAAGAGGTGGAACACAAATAGGAACAACTGCAAGACGATGAAAAAGGTCTTCTCTAAAACGCCCATCAGAAATTAAATTTTCAATATTCTGCGCTGTTGAAGAAATCACACGAACATCCACTTTGACACGCTTTGTACCACCAACCCTTTCAAAGGTTTGTGTCGTCAATACCTGAAGAATCTTACCCTGAGTTTCACGCGGCATATCACAAATTTCATCAATATATAATATCCCGCCGTGGGCCTCTTCTAGTGCACCAATCTTACGTTCACTACCTTCTACTTCATTACCAAATAATTCTATTTCCATTCTCTCGGGAACAATCGTTGCGGCATTTATCGTAACAAATGGTCCATTAGAACGTGTTGAAAGTGCGTGAATAGTACGTGCCACCATTTCTTTCCCTGCCCCTGAAGGACCAGTAATCATGACACGACTATTGGTTGGCGCCACTTTTTCTATAGTTTGGCGCAAATGCTTCATAACAGTCGATGTTCCAAGTAATTCTTGTGCCTCATTTGAGCGTTGTCGTAATTCTAAAAGCTCACGTTTTAATTTTGAGTTTTCAAGAGTTCGTTCAGCAACTAAGATAAGACGATCAGTCTTAAAAGGTTTCTCAATGAAATCATACGCACCCCGTTTTATAGCAGAAACAGCTGTCTCAATATTACCATGACCAGAAATCATAACTACTGGAAGAGTGGGGTGTCGAGCTTTGATTTCATCAAGCAATGCTAAGCCATCAAGACGACTTCCTTGCAACCAAATATCTAAAAAAATTAGTTTTGGAACACGCTCACTAATTTGTGCTAACGCTTCATCAGCATGACACGCAATACGTGTTTCATAGCCTTCATCATTCAAAATACCAGCAATAAGCTCACGAATATCTGCTTCATCATCAACAATTAAGATATCTGCTACCATCTCATTCCCTTATCTTATGATTTGTGGTTTGTGCCATACTATCTTGTTCGACCCGCCGGAAATACCATACGAATCATCGCACCACGACCTTCATAAAAACTATCTAATGCATCATGCAATTCCATGTAGCCACCATGATCTTCAATAATTTTACGAACAATAGCTAAACCAAGCCCTGTTCCTTTTTCTCGCGTTGTTATATAAGGCTCTAATAATTTTTGCCTTTGTTCTTTAGGAAGCCCTTTACCATTATCAATAACATCCACAACTAAATGCTCTCTTTGACGATAAGAACGTACCCAAATATGGCCGTGAATACCTTTTTCTCGCGCAACTGAATCAATTGCTTCACTTGCATTTTTAATGACATTACTAAATGCCTGAACAATAAGACGACTATCAAATTCACCTATAAGTGGTATATCGCCAAAATCTTGCTCAAAATGGATATCATGTCGTGTAACTTCTATCAAAAAACACGCTTCACGCAGTAACCCACGTATATCTGAAAAACGCATGTGTGGTTTGGGCATACGTGCAAAAGAAGAAAATTCATCAACCATACACCCAATATCTCCAACCTGTCGAATAATTGTATTAACACACTGATTGAAAACTTCTTGATCTTGCGTAATAATTTTACCGTAACGCCTACGAATACGCTCAGCCGATAACTGAATAGGTGTAAGTGGGTTTTTAATTTCATGCGCAATACGGCGTGCAATATCTGCCCACGCTGATGAACGTTGCGCTTCTACAAGGTCTGTAATATCATCAATTGTTAGAACCCAAGATTGCCCTTGCCCATCATCTTCCTCCATTGTAATTTGTACATTACAGACACGCTCTTGTTCTGCCACGTTTAAAGTCACCTGCTCACGATGGTTTTTGCGCCCTGACGAACGAACGAACTCAAAAACCTTCCCGATTTCAGCACTTAATGATAAAAGACTGTGTCCTATAACTTGTTCAGAATTAATACCAAACATTGTCTCAATAGACCTATTAATAATTGTAATATTCCCATTATCATCAATTCCGGCCACACCTGCTGTTACACCAGATAAAACAGCTTCAGAAAAACGTCGCCTTTCATCGATTTGATCGCGAACTGCTATCAACTCATTACGCCGACTTTTAAGTTCGTTGACCATGTAATTAAAAGTTTTTGATAACTGCCCAATATCCCCATCCCTCGCACGTACCGGCACAAACACTTCCATATTCCCAGAAGCAACATCATCAGCTGCACCTATAAGAAGCCGAATGGGACGTACCAAGCGATCAGCAACGGCGATACCAGCCCAAATAGCTGATAAAAATAAACTTAAAAAAAGACATAAATAAAGCATACCAAACGCAATTTGTGTTGGTAGACGATTTTTATTCAAATCACGATAACGATCTGTATTGATTTCCGTTAAACGTAAAGCAGATAATACATCTTTATCAACATCACGCACCAAATATAAAAACGTATTTGAGATATTTGTAAATTTCAAAACGATACCAAAATAATCATGAACTCCCGGCTGAAAAGAAAAAGGTCTTTCACTGGTTGCTTGAGCAATAAGATGAGATGGTGGAATGGGCAATTTATCTTCATCACCAAGATCACTTGAAGCAAAAATAGTCCCTGTCGAGCTTAACAAAAACGCACCACGAAGATTGCGACCTGCAGCATGACGTGTTAATTGTAACCGATATTCAACTGGATTGTGTGCTAGGAGCTTCTTATTATCAAGCGCAAACGCCATAGCATAAGATAAATTTTTCAAATTTTGAAGCATTTCATCGGCATAAGCATTAGCTAAATCGATAGAAGAACCCACAATTTGCCGAGTTGTTGTATCAAACCACCGATCGAGCCCTAAATTAAGAGCAGGCCCTAAAATGAGAGCAACAGCAACAGCAGGCAATGTTGCAACAAGCGCAAATAACGAAATAAGGCGCACATGAAGACGTGAAGCAGCACGCCCTGACCGCCACGCACGAATAATAGGAACTATCTCATATAAAACAATGACTCCCAGCACCAAAATCCAAATGCTATTAATTCCTATAAGGACTAGTGTCACAGCTCTATTGGGTACAATAGAGGTCAATCCAACAAGAATAATAAATGAAACAAAAGCTGTTAGCAAAGCTAATATAATAATTGTGATACCCCAAAATGTATACATATTACTTAAACGACGCGTCTCATCGCTATAAGTATTTTGGTTTATATCCTGGAGATCTGTCACAGATGTTGTATTCATGATGATCTTACGTTACTTATCTCCTTGTTCTCACACAACCCTTTGTGATAAAAATTAGTAATGCTATGTTTACAATATAACTAATTCAAAAATTAAGAAAGAATTTCTACATTTTTGAAAGAGTTTTAAAATAAAGTATGTTTGATTAATACTTTTCAAGGAGATGTCATGCGATTAACAAAAAAAACAAATTATGCTCTCCGAATACTCATGTACTGCGCGTCTAATCAGGATAGTTTAAGTTCTATCCCTGAAATTGCTAAAACATATGCCATTTCCGAGCTTTTTTTATTTAAAATTCTTCAACCATTAGTGGGAGCAGGCTTTTTGCAAACAGTACGCGGACGCAATGGTGGTATCAAATTAGCTAAACCAGCAACAGAGATCTCAGTGGCTGATGTCGTGAAAATAATAGAAGATAATTTTTCCATGGCAGAATGTTTTGATAAAACAGAAGTTAATTGCCCACTGGTTAATTCTTGTAATTTAAATATCGTACTCAAAAATGCATTAAATGCTTTTTTTGATGTATTATCAACAACATCCATTTCTGATTTGCAACAACCATTATTACAACGCTAATAAAGAGTTGATCATAGAAAAACCACAAAATAATTAGTTTAAATCAAATTTCAAAAAGGAATTAAGTATTTCTATTGCAGCTATAATATTAGCCGCTGGACGTGGCAAAAGAGCGAGATCTTTACAAAATAGTCCCAAACAATACTGGCTTTTAGGACACAAGCCGGTTATTTATCATACCGTGCGTTGTTTTTTACAACATTCAGCTATCACAACCGTTATTTTGGTTATCCACCCAGATGACCACCAAATATGTAAAAATGCTATAGCTGATTTTAAGAAAGATCTCATCATTGTGGAAGGAGGTGCTACACGTCAATTATCTGCTTTGTGCGGACTTCATGCACTCAAAGATATCAAACCAGAATATGTCCATATTCATGATGGTGCACGCCCTTTTGTTGAAAATAAGCTTCTTGAGCAAATTCACGCTACTATCAACCATCAAGAAGGTGTGCTTCCTGCTCTTCCTATTTCCGATACACTTAAACGTGCAAATAATGCACATTATGTTTTAGAAACAATCCCGCGTAGCAATTTTTATAGTGCACAAACTCCACAATGTTTTCCATTTGAACTTATTTTAGCAGCTCATGAAAAAGCGATACAATCTTGCAAACAAAATTTCACCGATGATTCAGCAATCGCCGAATGGTTTGGTATTCCTATACGAATCATTCCTGGAAATCCTAATAATATAAAAATTACATGGCCGGAAGATCTTGAAACCGCACATTCATATCTCCAGAAAAGAGCACCCATGTTTCCTGATATTCGCACTGGAAATGGTTATGATGTCCATTCTTTTATAGATGGTGATTATATTACATTATGTGGCGTAAAAATTCCTTTTACAAAGAAATTAAATGGACATTCAGACTCTGATGTTGCTCTTCATGCACTAACAGATGCTCTTTTAGCTACTCAAGGCGCAGGAGATATCGGCATTTACTTTCCTCCCTCTGACCCTCAATGGAAAAATGCACCATCAGAAATTTTTCTACGCCATGCTGTTAATATTATTAAGCAAGCAGGAGGCCGTATTGCTAATGTTGATATCACGCTCATTGCCGAGAAACCTAAAATCAGTTCCTATCGTCATATGATGGTAACACACCTTATGAATATACTCACAATTTCAGCCGATCGTATTTCTATTAAAGCAACAACTAATGAAAAACTAGGATTCATTGGTCGTGAAGAAGGTATTGCTTCTCTTGCAACGGCTACTGTCATTTATCCAGGAGAAATTTCAAAATGATATGCATTTGTGAAATGCAGACTCATGTAATTTAAACAACTTATCATTCAAAAGATCTGTTACTCATAATTATAGCATCTTTATAGAGAAATCACTGTTATAAATCCTACCGATATCATAAAATCATTGGAGAGATCCAATTGATAAATTTATTGTTTATTCAAATGAAATTAAAACAAACCTATGAGCATATGCACTAAATTTATAAATACACTTTGTCATTTTGCAAAAATTTGTTCCTACTAATAGCTAAAAATAAAAAAATACTCAAAAGACGATAATTCCAAGTTCGTTATAAACATGAAAAATTTTAAAAATAGCACCTCAATAAATCTATGAAATTTGTGCATTTTCATAATATTGTTTGCATTCAAGTTTTAGTTTTTAGTCTTGTTATAATGCAACCCGCAAAATGTAATATTCATTACGCGTCTTAAGCTAACCCAATTATTATGCCTCTAAAACACCGTAAATCTGATGAGCACGCTTCTCAAAAGCATTAGTAAATTTATGAAAAGCGACATCAAACATCGATCCCGTCAGTAGTTCTAACATTTTACTTTTAAATTCATAATTAATAAAAAACTCTACATTACATGCATTCATATTTTGGATTTGATTAAATACCCAATGATTTTCAAGATATTTAAATGGACCATCAATATATTTAACCTCAATAAGATTTTTCTTAGGTTGAAGAAGCACTTGCGTCGTAAACATTTCTCGAATCATTTTATAACCAACTGTCATATCAGCAAGAAGAAGTGTTTTTTCCTCATACTCCTTTCGAGAACGTATTATTAAAGCTTCACACATTGGTAAGAATTCAGGATAAGATTCAATATCTGCAACAAGGTTAAACATTTCATGAGCAGTATGGGCAATTTGCCGATGTGTTGTAAAAGTTGGCATAACTCTCTCTAATCAGGCAAATTTTTCAGCACGTGCTTTTTGCAAAGCTTTAAAATCATCTCCAGCATGATGAGATGAACGTGTCAGAGGATTGGAAGCCATATGTAAAAAACCTTTCGCTTTACCAACCTTGGCAAAAGATTCAAATTCATCAGGAGTTACAAAACGAATGACAGGATGATGCTTTCGCGTAGGCTGCAAATACTGTCCAATTGTCATAAAATCTACATCAGCAGAACGTAAATCATCCATCAATTGAAAA
Source organism: Bartonella bovis 91-4 (assembly GCF_000384965.1). Lineage (NCBI taxonomy): Bacteria > Pseudomonadati > Pseudomonadota > Alphaproteobacteria > Hyphomicrobiales > Bartonellaceae > Bartonella > Bartonella bovis. The sequence goes on along the minus strand of NZ_CM001844.1, from coordinate 603,910 downwards.
ATTTCATTCCGCTCTTCCCCAAGACCAACCATAATTCCCGATTTTGTAAAAATTGTTGGATCAAGTTCCTTAACGCGTTGTAACAATCGAACTGAATGAAAATAACGTGCTCCTGGACGCACCTTCAAATATTTAGATGGAACTGTTTCCAAATTATGATTAAAAACATCAGGTTTAGCAGCAACTACAATTTCTAACGCATTATCCTTATGGCGAAAATCAGGTGTAAGGACTTCAATTGTTGTTGTAGGAGTCTTTTGACGAATAGCGTGAATAACTTTCGCAAAATGCTGTGCACCACCATCAGCCAAATCATCACGATCAACAGATGTAATAACAACATGCTTTAACGCCATCTGCGCAACAGCATCTGCCACACGCTCTGGCTCATCATCATCAACTGCAAGTGGAATACCCGTTGCAACATTGCAAAAAGCACAGGCTCGCGTACATATTTCACCTAAAATCATAAAGCTAGCATGTCGCTGGCTCCAACATTCACCAATATTCGGGCAGCCCGCTTCTTCACACACTGTCACCAATTTATTGGAACGTACAATATTATGAGTTTCTTTATAGATCTGTGATGTTGGTGCTTTTACACGAATCCAATTTGGTTTTTTCTGAATAATCGTATCTGGACGATGTGCCTTTTCAGGATGACGGACACGTCTGTTCGTAACTCTATCAACCACCGTAACCATCTAAGACCTCTGCTTTTTCAATAGCAAATGCTGATAAAAAACCAAAAAATGCAAAATTTTTCACATAATCTCACCATCAAGCATTTAAAACCTGACCGTAAGCATCTAATACACTTTCTTTCATCATCTCCGACAACGTCGGATGTGGAAAAATAGTGCTCATTAATTCTTCTTCAGTTGTTTCAAGATTCATGGCAATAACAAAACCTTGAATAAGTTCTGTTACCTCTGTCCCTACCATATGGGCACCAAGAAGCTGCCCTGTTTTTTTATCAAAAATAGTCTTAACCAGTCCTTGATCTTCACCTAAAGCAATTGCCTTACCATTAGCCGAAAAAGAATAGCGACCAATACGTATATCGTAGCCCGCCTCTTTTGCCGCCTTTTCTGAAAGCCCTACAGAAGCAACTTGTGGTGTACAATAGGTACATCCAGGAATTTTCTTTTTATCAAGCGCATGCGTACTTTTTAAACCTGCAATATGCTCAACGCAGATTACGCCTTCTTCTTCCGCTTTATGAGCTAACATAGGAGGGCCAGCCACATCACCGATAGCATAAATCCCTTCCACACCTGTCCAGCTCCATTCATCAGTTACAATACATCCACGATCAGTTTTGACACCTAATGCTTCTAATCCAAGATTCTCGATATTACCTTGAACTCCAACAGCTGAAATCAATCGATCAGCCGTCAATGTTTCTGTTTTACCTTTAACATCGATATGCACCGTAATAGAATCAACAGCTTTTTTAACCTTTGTCACTTTTGTTTCAGTTAAAATACGTATGCCTTTTGTCTCTAATTGTTTACGCACAAATGTTGAAATTTCAATATCCTCGACCGGCATAATTTGAGGCATCATTTCAACAACAGTCACCTGAGAACCCATATCATGATAAAAAGAAGCAAATTCAATACCGATTGCTCCAGACCCCATCACCAATAGTGACTTTGGTAATGTATGCGGTACCATCGCTTCAAAATAAGTCCAAATGAGCTTCCCATCTGGCTCAATACCGGGAATAGAACGTGGACGAGCACCAGTTGCAATAATTATATGTTTTGCCTGATAAGTCCCCTCACCTAATGTTCCCTTAGGCACGGGATTTTGCGGCTGCATAATCGTTTTTGATGATGGAGAAACTACAATCTCTGCAAGCTGACCACCCTTAGCTGCTTTAGTTAACTTTGCTTCACCCCAAACAATATCAATCTTGTTTTTCTTCATCAGAAAACCAATACCAGCATTTAAACGTGCTGAAACCCCACGTGAACGTGCTACAACATCTTTAATATTTACTTCAATTGAACCATTAAGTTTTAGCCCATAATCCTTCGCATGTTCAGCAAAATGTTTCATTTCCGCTGAACGTAAAAGGGCCTTTGTTGGAATACAACCCCAATTTAAGCAAATACCACCTAAATGTTCACGTTCGACAATCGCTGTCTTGAAACCACATTGTGCCGCGCGAATTGCAGTTACATATCCACCCGGTCCTGAACCAATCACAATTATATCGTAAAGATTTGCCACAGTAATCCCTCCATGGACATATACAAACGGATCCAGACTATCTGAGCTTAAAACAGAAAACCAAAAGGATAAATCTTTTTCGTATATCTTGTTCTAAGAACCAACATGAACACCTTCATTAAATCAAAAGAAGCCGTAAAACTACCATTAAAACTATTTAGATCTGCTTTTTTTCATATTCCCCATTCTTGTGGTTACATACACAATTTATGTGGAGTACTTAAAAATCACTACATTAACATTGCTAATGGGTTTTCAACTAGTTTTTTAAAGGCATGAGCAAGTTCTGCTGCTAACGCACCATCAACAGCACGGTGATCAGTGGAAAGTGTAACTGACATCATAGTAGCAATCGCTAATGCACCATCTTTAACAACTGCACGTTGTTCACCCGCACCAATCGCAAAAATTGTTGCATGTGGTGAATTAATAATGGCAGAAAACTCTTTCACACCATACATACCCATATTTGATACCGCTGTTGTTCCGCCTTGATATTCTTCTGGTTTCAATTTACGCTCACGAGCACGCATTGCAAAATCCTTCATCTCATTGGAAATAGTAGACAAAGATTTCTCTTCTGCATGGCGAATAATTGGCGTAATTAACCCATTTGGAATAGAAACAGCAACACCAACATCACAGTGTTGGTGATAAAGCATTCCACCTTCAAGCCATGATACATTAGCATCAGGTACAGCTTTTAAAGAAAGTGCTATAGCTTTAATAACTATATCGTTTATGGATAATTTATAAGCGGGTTTAGCACCTTCTGGCGTTTCAACCATTGGAGCAGCAGCATTAAGTTGCGCACGTAACGCTAACAACGCATCAAGCTCACAGTCTATTGTTACGTAAAAATGCGGTACCATTTGCTTTGATTCAGTCAAACGTTTAGCGATTGTTTTACGCATACTATTATGAGGTGTAAACGTATATTCACCTTCTTTAAATAGTTTCATTATTTGTTCATCCGCAACACCAGTTTCTATTGGCTGCCCCACTTGTAATAAACAAGAAGCTTTAAGATCACCATCACTTAGGACTTTCTCAACATCACGCTTAATAATCCTCCCATGAGGGCCTGTGCCAGAAATAAGTGATAAATTGACACCTTCTTGAGCCGCTAACCTCCGCGCCAAAGGTGACGCAAAAAGACGCATATTATTTTCATTCTTCTGCATTGATAGCTGAGTTTGTGATGAATCAGAAACCTGCACACCCTTTGATTCTACCTGTTTTTCATCAACTGGTACTCTCTGTGAAACAAAAGAAGACTTATCTTCCGCAATTTTAGCTACTTCATTTAAGTCTTCGCCTTCTTCTGCTAAAACTACGATTAAAGTATTAACTTTAACTCCCTGCGTTCCAGCAGGAACAACAATTTTTGCGACTGTTCCTTCATCAACGGCTTCTACTTCCATCGTCGCTTTATCTGTCTCAATCTCAGCAATAACATCACCCGTAGAGACCTTATCGCCTTCCTTGATATTCCATTTTAACAAATTTCCTTCTTCCATTGTAGGAGAAAGCGCAGGCATTGTAATCTTAATAGGCATAGTGCGTTTTCCTTCGTTATGCTCGATAAGTCACAGCCTTAACAGCTTCGACAATTTCAGTAATATCCGGTAAAGCCAATTTTTCAAGATTAGCAGCATAAGGCATGGGAACATCCTTTCCAGCAATTGTAGAAACTGGCGCATCAAGATAATCAAAAGCCTGCTGCATAACACGTGTTGCTATTTCAGTACCAACAGACGATTGAGGGTACCCCTCTTCAACCGTTACTAAACAACCAGTTTTTTTAACTGAAGCAATAATTGTTGGAAGATCCATTGGGCGAATAGTACGCAAATTAATTAATTCAACATCAATGCCAAGTTTCTCAACTTCCGGTAATGCCTGAATTGCATAGTGCATTCCAATTCCATAAGCAACAATTGTCACATCCTGGCCAGATTTATGAATATGTGCCTTACCAATAGGTAAAACAAAATCATCCATTTTAGGAACTTCAAATTGATGACCATAAAGAATCTCGTTTTCAAGAAAAATAACAGGATTATCATCACGAATAGCTGCCTTTAGCAAACCTTTTGCATCGGCTGCACTATAAGGCATAACAACTTTGAGACCCGGAATATGACTATACCATGCAGCATAACACTGTGAATGCTGAGCCCCTACACGTGCTGCAGCACCATTGGGACCACGAAAAACCATAGGAGTAGCCATCTGTCCACCAGACATATAACGAGTTTTCGCTGCTGAATTAATAATTTGATCAATTGCCTGCATAGCAAAATTAAATGTCATAAACTCAACAATAGGACGCAAACCTCCAAATGCGGCACCAACACCCAACCCCGCAAAACCATGCTCTGTAATTGGCGTATCAATAACTCGGCGCGTACCAAACTCTTCTAACAAACCTTGGCTAACCTTATAAGCACCTTGATAGTGCGCTACTTCCTCACCCATTAAAAAGACCATCTCATCGCGTCGCATTTCTTCAGCCATAGCTTGATTCAGTGCTTCGCGCACCGTCATTGTAACCATTTCAATGCCCGCGGGAATATCAGGATCACTCGCACCATTAAAAACAGGACTAACCGGCGTTGATAAAGAAAGAGAAACTTTTTCTGTCTTTTTAGTTGTGCTTTGTGAAATGTCTTCAGCATTTTCACCCTCCTCCAACAATACAGCAATAGCAGTATTAACCTTCACACCTTCAGCACCTTCAGGAACCAAAATTTTACCAATAGTACCCTCATCAACAGCTTCTACTTCCATTGTTGCTTTATCAGTTTCAATTTCAGCAATCACATCACCGGAACTGACTGTATCACCCTCTTTCTTGAGCCATTTAGACAATTTACCTTCTTCCATCGTCGGTGAAAGTGCTGGCATCAAAATATCAATAGACATATTCACGTTCCCCACTTTAAACTAGAATATCAGTATAGAGCTCAGAAGCATCTGGCTCTTGATCATTTTGTGCAAAATCTGCTGCATCAGCAACAATCGCACGAACCTCTTTATCAATAGACTTCAAATCGTCTTCACTAACCCAACCTTGTTTTATAACTTGTTGCTTTACTTGATCAATCGGATCGTGCTCTTCTTTTATTTTCTGCACTTCCTCTTTTGATCTATATTTTGCTGGATCAGACATGGAATGGCCACGATAGCGATAAGTCTGCATATCAAGAATGATAGGCCCTTTCCCTGAACGTGCCCAAGCAATTGCCTCATCAGAAATCCCTTTTACTGCATGAACATCCATACCATCAACGACAATACCTGGAATTTCAAAAGAAAGACCACGACGAGAAAAATCCGTTTCCGCAGATGCACGAGAAACTGACGTTCCCATAGCGTATTGATTATTTTCAATAATATAGACAACAGGAAGCTTCCAAAGCGAAGCCATGTTAAAGCTTTCATAAACCTGCCCCTGATTTGCAGCGCCATCACCAAAATAAACCAGTGTCACATTATCTTTACCAAGATACTGATTCGAAAAAGCCAAACCTGTACCAATTGGAACCTGCGCACCAACAATGCCATGCCCACCATAAAAATTCTTTTCTTTGGAAAACATATGCATTGAGCCACCTTTTCCTTTGGAAAAGCCACCTTGACGCCCTGTCAATTCTGCCATAACACCACGCGGACTCATACCAGCTGCCAACATATGTCCATGATCACGATAAGATGTGATAATCTGATCACCTTCTTTTGCCGCTTTTAATGTGCCAACAACAACGGCTTCTTGCCCGATATAAAGGTGACAAAACCCACCAATTAAGCCCATACCATAAAGCTGACCTGCTTTTTCTTCAAAACGACGAATCAAAAGCATTTCACGATAAGCAGCAATTGCCTCATCTTTTGTAAAATTAGCTTTCTTGGCTGTTTTGGTAATATTTGATAATGTGGCTTGTATTACTGGCGCAGATTTTCTTTTAGCCCGTTCTGCCATATTAAACTCCCTTCGATGATTATCTAGAAATAACCTTTACGAACAAAAGTTACAAGTATTATAAGATCAGTTCACATCTCATCATAAGTGACTGTTTTAAATTATTTTTTTAAATTAATCGATTTCTAGTTAACTTTTTATCTCGTCAGGAGAAATTAAAATTGTCAATTCATTTGATTTGGAAAAGTTTAAATTCCTCCTCACATACTCATCCAACATATCTTTTTCAATATGCCCATCACGTAAAAGAGAAATACGCTTTTCAATAGACACTCGCTCAGCTTCTATTTTATGAAGCTCCTCATTCAATTCAGTAATATGCTGAACAATTTTGCTGCGCGCAGAAAGCCCATAATCACCATGGTAAATATGATAACCAAAATAACTTAAAACTCCAACCGTCATAAATGGTAGAATAAAGCGTGCTGTAATTGATCTACGTTTTTGTTTTGTCCACATAACAGTCATGATCTTTTTTAAATACTCTATCCAAATTTATGCATGACTTTGATTAACAGCTTATTATCAAAACAACAGCACGCACCTTGTTTTTACAGTTTATATTAATTTTATCATCAAAAATAAAAATATCACATTTTATATTGAAACACAAAGCACTCGTTAACTTTTGATTTTATTTCCATCTTTATCAGTAAAACCTCCTGTTAAAATGACGATAAAATCAATAAATGCCCAAATTCCAGAAATAGGTAACCCCAAAATAGATAAAGATAGAATAAGCATAAAAATACCAGTCCCAGTTTTACCAACTATAAAACGATGAACACCCAAAGTACCTATAAAGAGACAAACGAGTGCGAGAACTAATTTTGAATATTGTTGTTTCACCAATGGAAAAACAGAAGTGGCAGCACCATCTTTGCCTACAAAGTCAAGATAATCACCAACTTTTGGTGAGCTTTTTCCTAACCAATCACAAAGTGCAAATTGATAACGTTCACCATCATCTCCTGAAATAAGGTATGTCCCCTGTTCTTGACTAATAATTCTTCCTCTCATCACCACCACCTATAAAATTATTATTTACTTGTTATTAATAGAATAGCAAAGCCATTAATAAAATAGCAAACTTAAAAAATGCTGTTAATATAAAGAGTATAATAATTTTGTCTAACAGCCATTAACGATATAAATCACCCGCATAATGGGCCTGTGTTCCAAGCATTTCTTCAATACGAATAAGTTGATTATATTTTGCTAATCTATCTGAACGTGCAAGCGAACCAGTTTTAATCTGCCCACAATTTGTTGCAACTGCAAGATCGGCGATAAAAGAATCTTCCGTTTCGCCTGAACGATGAGATATAATAGCACGATAACCTGCTTTATAGGCTGTTTCTATAGCATCAAGCATTTCACTTAACGTGCCAATTTGATTGGCTTTAATAAGAATAGAATTGGCAACACCCATTTTAATACCATCGCGCAAACGCACTGAATTTGTTACAAATAAATCATCACCAACAAGCTGACATTTTTTACCGATCGAATCAGTAAGAAGCTTCCAGCCTTCCCAATCATCCTCAGCCATTCCATCTTCAATTGTTATTATGGGATAAGCATCAACAAGCTGAGCTAAATACTCCACCTGTTGGTGTGTATTACGGCACTTACCTTCACCTTCATAAAAATACGAACCATTCTTATACAACTCTGTTGAAGCACAATCTAAACCAATGGCAATTTGCTCACCTGGTTTATACCCAGATGCAATAATGGATTCTATAATAAAATCAATTGCTTGTTCAGCGCTTTTAAGATGAGGTGCAAAACCGCCTTCATCACCAACATTGGTATTATAGCCTGCATCCTGTAAACGTTTTTTTAGTATATGAAAAATTTCAGCACCATAGCGAACTGCTTCTTTGAATGTTGATGCTCCCACTGGAATAATCATAAACTCTTGAAAATCAATTGGATTATCAGCGTGAACACCACCATTAATAATATTCATCATCGGTGTAGGAAGAAGATGCGCTCGCGTCCCACCAATATAACGATACAAAGGTAAACCTAATGATTTTGCCGCCGCTTTTGCAACTGCCAATGAAACACCCAAAATAGCATTGGCACCAAGACGTGCTTTGTTAGGAGTTCCATCTAAAGTAATCATTGCTTGATCAATTGTCATTTGATTTTTTGCATCTTGCCCACTAAGTTCTTGAAGAATTTCGCCATTAATTGCAGCAACAGCATTTTGAACACCCTTACCTTGATAGCGCATACCACCATCACGAAGTTCCACTGCCTCATGCGTACCAGTTGACGCTCCTGAAGGAACCATGGCACGACCAAAAACTCCATTTTCTAAATAAACATCAACCTCCACAGTTGGATTACCACGGCTATCAAGCACTTCACGCCCAATGATATCTACAATTACAGTCATACAAATTCTCTTATATAATGAATATCTGATTCACATTATTCATAACGTCATTCATAGAAATTATCTATACTTGATATTCAATGTCTTTTTTTTGCTAAGCAATCAAAATCTATCAAAATTTCAAGCAATCTTTGTAAGTTATCAATTTTAATCATATTAGGCCCATCAGATGGCGCATTATCTGGATCTTGATGTGTTTCTAAAAAAATACCTGCAACACCAACAGCAACAGCCGCGCGTGCTAATGCTTCAACAAACTGCCTTTGCCCACCAGATGAATCACCCTTACCACCTGGTTCTTGAACAGAATGCGTTGCATCAAAAATCACAGGCGCTCCAAATGAGCGCATAATTGGCAACGAGCGCATATCAGAAATAAGACGATTATAACCAAATGAAGTGCCACGTTCACAAAGCATAACATTAGGATTACCGCTTTGAGTTACTTTTTTTAAGACATTTTCCATATCCCAAGGAGCTAAAAATTGACCTTTCTTAATATTGATCACACGCCCCGTTTTAGCTGCTGCAATTAAAAGATCTGTTTGACGACATAAAAAAGCTGGTATCTGCAAAACATCTACTGTGGAAGCGACTACCTTACATTGTTCTTCTGTATGTACATCAGTCAATATCGGAAAGCCAAATTCTTTCTTAAGATCAGAAAAAATAATCATTGCTTTTTCAAAACCAATACCACGCTTTGCATTGAGAGACGTCCTATTGGCTTTATCGTAACTAGATTTATAAACAAATCCAATACCAATTTGATCTGTAATTGTTTTAAGCCGACCTGCTATTTCAAAAGCATGATCTCGACTTTCCATCTGGCAAGGACCTGCAATTAAAGACAGAGGCGCATCATTGGAAAAAACAACATTTCCAACTTTAACACAAATATTTGGTGTAGACATTTTATTCCTCAAAAAGTGAGCACACAAATTTATAAAACTAAACCAATCTGCTCTGTTCCACAGTGGCCTCAATAAAAGAAGAAAAAAGTGGATGCGGATCAAATGGACGTGACTTTAACTCTGGATGATATTGAACCCCAATAAACCATGGATGATCTACATATTCTATTGTTTCTGGTAAAATACCGTCTGGACATATACCAGAAAAAATAAATCCAAATTGTTCTAGTCTTTCTTTATAATGAATATTAACTTCATAACGATGGCGATGTCGCTCGTAAATATTTGTTGTTCCGTAAATTTTAGAGATACGGCTACCTTCTTTTAATTGAGCCGCAAAAGCACCAAGACGCATCGTTCCACCAAGATTTCCAGATGCTGTACGTTTCTCAAGCAAATCCCCCTTAAGCCATTCCGTCATTAAACCTACAACTGCATCCTTTGTCTCACAAAATTCACTCGATGAAGCATTTTTAATATTTGCAAGATTGCGAGCCGCCTCGATACAAGCTAATTGCATTCCAAAGCAAATGCCCAAAAATGGTATTTTACGTTCTCGCGCAAATTGAATTGCTCGGATTTTACCTTCTGCGCCACGTCCACCAAAAGCACCAGGAACCAAAATCCCATGGACTTTTTGTAAATAAGGTGCAGAATCTTCTTTTTCAAAAAGCTCTGCTTCAATCCATTCAATATTAACCTTCACTCTATTAGCTAACCCACCGTGCGCAATTGCCTCAATAAGAGATTTATAAGCATCTTTCAAACCTATATATTTTCCAACAATTGCAACCGTTACTTCCCCTTCAGGATGATGAATGCGATATGTAATATCCTCCCAACAATTCATATTTGGTTGAGGTGCCGAATCAATTCCAAAAGCAAAAAGAACTTCTGAATCTAAACCCTCTTTATGATATGCTATGGGAACATCATAAACAGTCAAAACATCCAACGCCTGGATCACTGCACTTGGACGAACATTACAAAAAAGTGATAATTTACGCCGTTCTGATTCTGGAATAGGTCGATCTGCGCGCACTAATAAAATATCAGGAGCAATACCTATCGATTGCAACTCTTTAACAGAATGTTGTGTTGGTTTAGTTTTTAATTCACCTGCAGAAGCAATATAAGGCATTAATGTAAGGTGCATATAAACAGCGCTTTGCCTTGGCAACTCATTACGCAGTTGACGAATTGCTTCTAAAAAAGGCATCGCCTCAATATCACCAACCGTTCCACCTATTTCACATAAGACAAAGTCAAACTCTTCGTTTCCTGTAGTAATGAATGCCTTAATTTCATCTGTAACATGAGGAATAACTTGAACTGTCTCCCCTAAATAATCACCGCGGCGCTCTCTCTCAATGATATTGCGATAAATACGCCCTGCCGTGATACTGTCTTGGTTATTAGCGCAACGCCCAGTAAAACGTTCATAATGACCAAGATCAAGATCTGTTTCTGCACCATCATCGGTAACAAACACTTCACCATGCTGATAAGGCGACATCGTGCCTGGATCAACATTCAAATAAGGATCAAGTTTACGGATCCGTACACGATATCCACGTGCCTGTAGTATCGCAGCTAAAGCTGCCGCAGCAATGCCTTTCCCAAGAGAAGAAACCACACCACCAGTAATAAAAACATAACGTGCCATGGGCTTACGGTAATAAGCAGTTTATTATAATTTTTCTAGTCAAAAAAGTACTAAAAAGTAATTTTTATCTTCTCAAACTAAAAAAGGTGCAAAAACAATATTTTTTAAAATCCATACTTGATTTTTAAAATTATTTGACGCCATCACTACTTGAATTCCCAATTGGTGATGGAATTGGATTTTCACCTGTAGGAGTAGCAGGCTTACTTTGTTGTTGAGAAGATGTCGAAGCACCACCTAATTGTTCGAGAATAGAAGGCTTGGAACCTTGAGTAGATGATGGCTTACCTTCTTCTAACGTATTTTTGTTTGCCGGATTTTGTTCTGAATTAATCGGAATACGATTAAGAATATCAGAATCAGAGTTGGATATATTGCCAACTACAACAAGTATAATGGATACCGTAAAAAAACAAATTGCCAAGATAGTCGTTAAACGTGTCAACATGTTTTTGGTCCCACGAACACTCATAAGTCCTGAACCACCACTAGTACCGAGTCCGCCACCTTCCGAAGGCTGAATCAACACAACGCCAATTAAAGTAATAACAATCAAAAAATGAATTACAATGAGTACTGTTTGCATAAACTCTGCTCTGCTCTTTATAAACTCTTATAGTTATTTATATACAAATTGCCTATAATCCAAGAGACAATTATGAATTCTCTTCTTATAATTGACGATAAACATCGCAAATAGTTAAAAAATCAACCGCTTTTAAACTTGCTCCACCAATTAGGGCACCATTAACATGAGCAGTACTCAAAAGTTCAAGTGCATTTGATGGCTTAACTGACCCGCCATAAAGCAAACGCATGTTACATCCATCATCACTAAAACGATAGCTGACCTTATCACGAATAAAACTATGCACTTGTGCAACATCCCCTGTAGTAGGGGTTTTACCCGTACCTATAGCCCATATAGGTTCATAAGCGATAATTGTATTCTGTGCTGTCGCGTTATCTGGTATAGAACCCTCAAGCTGGCGTGCGATTACATCCAATATTTTGTCATTTTCGCGCTCTTCCAATGTCTCACCAATACAAACAAGAGCAACAAGATTTTCTCGCCATGCAGCTTGTACTTTAGCGCAAACAATTGCATTACTTTCATGATAAGCTGTACGACGTTCCGAATGTCCAATAATAACGTGACTAGCCCCTGCCTCTTTAAGCATAACAGCTGAAATATCCCCAGTATAAGGACCACTATCCCTGAAATGACAATCCTGCCCTCCTAAAAGCAACTTTTCACCGCTCAATGTATTAGAAGCACGAGATAGAAGCGTTGCTGGAACGCAAATAAGCGCTTCAAATAAACAACCTAAATCAGAGCGAATACCAGTAGCGATGGCATGTAACTCTTTAAGAGATTCACCTATTCCATTCATTTTCCAATTTCCAGCAATTAAAGGCCGAATATTTGGAGTCATGTTTCTACCTCAAAAGCTTTTTTACAAAAAATTACCGCTTTAAGTACCAAATTATAAAACGAAAGCAAGTCTTTAAGCTTGCATCTTGTGCATCTTTATTGCAAATTCGGCCATTACTTTGATAATCATTGTGCACATAAATGGAATTAAACGATGCTTAATACCCTAAGAAGCGCTAAAAATTCTTGGTTTGCTAGGCTTTTTTTTGCTATTTTACTTCTATGTTTCATTTTTTTATGGGGTATACCACAGTTATACACACAAGGCGAGAGAGATTTACTCACCTCTGGCAAATCGACAGTAACTGTTGATAGTTATCGCCTTGCACTTGCTGATCAGAGTGTACGTTTAGCACTCAATTCACGTCTTGGACGAATGCTTACCCCAGAGGAAATACAACAATACAGAATTCCTTCTTTTGTTCTTAATCAGTTACAACACGATATACTTTTTAATGAACAAGCACGTAAAATGAAAATCAACCTTTCAAAGGATATGATAGCAAAAGCCATTAGTGCTGACAGTATTTTTCAGGAAAACGGAGCCTTTAGTAGAGATTTATTTCTCAATTTTCTTCAGCAATTACGTATCAACCAAAGTGATTTTTTTGAGTATTATACTCAAAAAGAAAAACGCAATCAGCTTACTCTAGCTTTACTCTCTGGTATGAAGATGCCAGAGCTTTTCTATAAAACCTTTGCTATTTATCAGGAAGAAACGCGTATCGCTGATTATCTTATTATCGATCTAAAAGAAAAAGAAATCACTGCCGATCCCGATCAAGAAACATTGCAGAAATGGTTTGATACGCACAAAAATGCATTTCGCGCCCCGGAATATCGCACTGTCTCTTTATTGTCTATAACGCCAGAAAAGTTTGTGCAATTAGAAGATATCTCTCAAGATGAAGCTAAAGCCTATTACACTCAGAATATCTCACGTTTTACAAATCCTGAGAAACGTATAATTGAAGAATTACGCTTTCCTACACGTGAAGCGGCTGATAAGGCTGCAAACAAAATAGCCGATGGTTTAAGTTTTGATGACCTAGTTAAAGCTGAAAAAAAGACTCTCAACGACATTAAAAAAGGGCCTTTATTAAAAAGTGAACGTCCTAATCATCTGGAATCTGAGATTTTTGAACTCAAGAAAGGGCAGGTTAGTACTGTTATCGATGATCTGCAAGGTCCTGTAATCATTCGTGTTATAGATATTATACCTTCGAGTCCTATTCCTTTTGAAACGGTAGAAAAGAATATTCGCCAAACACTTGCACAAAACTGCGCTGCTACTGATATGCATAATAAGTATACAGAAATTGAAAATGCTCGTTTTGAAGGAGCCTCTCTTAAAGAAATCGCCGATCAATATAAATTGCCTCTCCGTAAAATTACTATTGATAAAAAAGGAAAAACAATTGAAGGGATAATACTGACAGATTTACCTGAAAAAGACATTTTGTTAGATGCTATCTATCAATCAAATGCAGAAGCTGAGCTAGACGTGCTCTCTCTTCAAGGAGGAGGATATCTCTGGTATCAAGTGGATATGATTACCCCTGTCCGCGACAGAACACTTGAAGAAGTAAAACAAGATGCTATCGCTCAATGGAAAAACGAAGAAATCCAACGTCTTCTTGACGAAAAAGCTGAAAACGCTCTCAAACAGCTAAATAAAGGAAAAAGTCTTGATTTTCTTGCTGCTGAATTTGGCGTTAGAAAACAAACGACTCAAGCTTTACGGCGCCAAGATTCATCAGAAGTTTTTAGACCTGAAGACATTAAAGCATTATTTTCTAATCCTAAAGGTCATTATGGTATCGCAAAAGGTACAGTCACAACAAACCGTATTATTTATAAAATAACTACCTCTATGGTACCTGACAATATCACTGCTCAAGCTATTTCACCTGATGTTCGTACTAATCTGGATATGATGATAAGAGAAGATTTAAAGCTAGAAATACTCCAAGTTGCAAATAAAGAACACCCGGTGAAAATTAACAATTCTAATTATAACCATATCTTCAATACTTTTTAGTGAAAAGTTTATGAACAATTTTATGTATCAATGATAAATTATAATAAGCGTTTTACTTAACAATGGAAAAACTGAAATAAACTCTTTCCCAGATGATATTTTTTACCAAATGATATGATTTATAATAATTTTGGAAAATGACCACTCATTGCTGCTTTTGTTATTAACCAATAGCGATGAAGCTGTGATAAAGTTGCATTCTCTTGAAAAGCTGCAGCTCCTAATTGCATCGTTTTTCGAAGAGATGCTGGTGTAATTGCCAATGGAAGAAATGCTGGTTTTAGTGTTTTAGGTAAAGTAATAAAATGTTCGTAAAACTTAAGATAATGGTCTTTCGATAATGCTACCATAGCTTTAATGATATGATGTTTTTGTTCATTATTGATACGATTGGCCTCCAATTCTTCCCTTTCCGCCCCTAGAGCCTGTAACATATCAGAAGGGAAATAACATTGATATCGTAATTGCATAAACGATAAAAGACGCAATATACCACTCAATGCCTGAGAAATTCCTCCATGTTCATATGTTTTTGTGAAATTTTGTGCTGCATCAAAATCTAATATCTGACATGCAAGCTGTAAAATTGTACCTGCTGTCTTATTACAATAAGCTTCAAGATCATGAATGGTTGTCATTGGCTCATTATAAAGATCAAAAACTCGTGCATTACAATAATGTAAAAAAGCTGTCTTAGGTAAATTAAACAAAGCAATTGTTGTCAACAAATCGTTCAAAATCGGATTATATTTATTATTTTTTATTTCACCATTAGCAATAGAATCATACCACCAACGTAACCGTATCTCACCAATAAGCGGATCGTGTACACTTTCACGAATACGAGCAATTTCTGCATTAAAAGCGTAAAGAGCAGCTAATGCTCTGCGCTTTTTTTTAGGTGCAAATAAAACTGATATATAGCGATCACGATCTGTAGCACGTAAAATATCAAGACAATAAGAAAGAAAATTTGTCATTCTACTGCAAACAACAATGCAGCAACTGCACGATTTTCGGCTAAAAGAACATTAAATGTACGCACTGCTGCCCCTGTACTCATTGTATCTGTTGAAATATGCTTTTCTCGTAAAAGTGCTCGTAATGTTTCAGGTAACCTCAATAATTCAACTCCAGTACCCACCAACAAAACCTCAATTTGATCTGCTTCTTCTAAAATACGAAAAATATTATCCTGAGTAGGTATAGGCTCTACCATATCAATACCGTAAACGCCCGATGGTACACACATAATAGAACCACGATGTGACATATCAGCAAAACGAAAACCACCATTTCCATAAGCATCAATAGGTGCACGTCCTGGAAAATGTGCTTCACGGATTTGAATTGCATGAAACATAATAAGCGCCTTTTTTTAAAAAAACAACAAAAGACTACTGATAAATTAAGTCGCTATAATAACTCTTATAACAACACTGATACATAATCTTATCTCAAAATGAACAAATAAAGCAGATAAATACGCAAAAATATTATAAATGATATTTAAATAACTATATTAAAAAAGGGAAGCTTTATTTCAGCCTATTTTCTTAAAAATAAATAATTTCAGTTACATAACAATTATATTAATAGCTAAAATTGCTATAATCCTTCATAATTTAAACAAAACACCCCCTCATAGAATAATACACAAAGATACAATCTTCATTTATTAAGCTTACAATATTCCTTAAAATAAAAATGGCTTTTCTATGAAAAGCCATTTTACCTTTATAAGGGTGAAAAATCTTACAAACTGCAATTATAGTTTCGGTTTATCTCCTTTTGGTGCAGCTTTTTCTTTTTTCGTTATTACCGTACTTGCTTGCTTTACAATTTTGGTTTCAGTTTTTTTTGATGCCTTTACTTTAGCAGTAGATTTCGGCTTCTCTTCTGAAAGTGGCTCACCTTTAACACGAACATCAGCCAATGTTGAACGAACAACACGAATGCGTACACTGTCATTAATTTCAACCTCTAACTCACCCTGTTCATCATAAACCTTTGTAACCTTGCCGATAATACCACCACCTGTTACAACTGTATCACCACGGCGCACAGCATTAAGCATTTCCTGTCTTTTTTTCATTTGCGCACGCTGTGGGCGAATAATTAAAAAATACATAATCGCAAAAATCAGAATGAAAGGAACAAAAGTAATAAGTGACGACCCACCGGAAATGCCGCCTGCAGCTTGAGCATAAGCGCTAGTAATAAACATTTTGATCTCCTATAGATTAAACTTCATATATTTCTCCTCTACTAAAATAAGCTTTTGACTTAGAGAAAGAAAAAATCCTTAGATACTATATATTCTAACCACTACATCATACAGTTTTAGCTTTTCCAAAGGGAATAAAGCCTTAAAAGCTAAAATACAACAAGTAAATACTTCTAAAAAACGATTTCATTCTGTCCATTACATACAAAAATATAAAATCTTTAATAAATCAAAAAAATAATTAATATAAAATAATTTTTTGTTTCCAAAATTAGGTTAATTGATCACTAACCCCAATCGTATAATATCTTTCACTTAAGTAACTAGCTGAGCTGATTATTTTTAACTTCCTGTAAATTACATTTTGGGTTCGTAAATAACATCAATTAATGTTGATATAAACTTTATTTGTAATCTTCAATACAAAAAACATCTCACTGAAAACACATTATAATTTGTTAAAGAGCAGCCTATTTATTATGGGGCTGTAGAGTATATGCAACATAGACCAGTTATTAGTGATTCAATAAATTATAAGTGTAATCAAATACACTGAACATCGAAAAAACTCATAATCACATTTTAGAATGAGCAATAATATGTAAAAATCATTCTAGTATAAAAATAGCAAAATTATAACAGATAAGAACTTGAACAACAGTCTAAAATTTTGTTTTAATACACAACAAAAAGCAATTCAGAGGAGCTTAGTTTATATAAAAAATGACTCTTCGTTAATTTTCTAAATATTTGATAGGGTCGACAGGTACAGTGTCCTTACGGACTTCAAAATAAATGCGCGGCGTTGTAGCATCTCCTGAAATACCAGACTTAGCAATCTCATCACCACGTCGTACCTTTTGCCCTCTACTAACAACAAGTTTATTATTATGTCCATAAATAGTAATAATATTGTTTTCATGCCGAATCATGACAACATTTCCAAGCTCTTTTAATCCATCGCTTGCATAGATAACGACACCATTTTCCGCTGCCTTTACTGATGAACCTTCAGGTACAGTAATTTCTATTCCTCGACTGACTACCGTTCCCTTCTTTTGACCAAAATGGCTTAACAAACGTCCTCGTACCGGCCAACGCATTTTAGAAATCCCTGTTGCTTGCGGAGCAACAACATTATCTGAATCAGCCATTGTATCTGATAAAGCAGTTACAGGCTTTTGCGTAGAAGAATCCTGCTTAATATTTGATGGATCAGTTTTTGTAGCAGATGTTTTTACAGGAGTTCCATAAGATGATGGATCCTTTTTGCTTTCAACAGAAGAAACAGTTGCAGATCGAGTTGGGGATGGAGTTGTTGATGTTATTTGAGCACTATTAGGAGCACTCGAAGATACAACTGTACGTTCATCTGGGATAATGAGAACCTGACCAACATGGATCGAATGATTATTCATACCATTTGCTAATTTTAAGGCTTCAACACTAACTCCTACCTGCCGTGCAATACTTAACAGAGTATCTCCACTCTGTACAATGTAAGACCCTCGCCTAGAAGTAAAAGAATTATTCACTTGTGAACGAGAAAGTGTTCCAAGATTTTTCGGTGGAGAACCCATAATTCGCCCATCAGGTGAAAACTCTCTATGCCCATCAGAATAAGATGTGGCTTCCTGCTCTAGAGAATTATATGAACTATCGTTAATCCCTGAATTATAAGGTGACTCCACAGGCGGTAGTTCACTGCTTTGTATTACTCCACCTTGTGATAACATCTTTGGATCATTAGACATCGTTGTGAGCGTAGTCAACTGAGCAGGAGTTTGCTCTTTATAAAAACCATCATGAAAACGCTGCGTACCGGCACTACAACCCGTTATTATCGTTGCTACCACCCAAAGAGCTATCCCCTGAAAATTATATCGCATAATGTTACTCAAAAATTTCAAATATATGGTTTATTTATTTGGCCAACACCCAACTCATTCTATTAAATCTTGCTAATATTACCTAAGAGTTAAAGATTAGATACTTTACTTATAAAAATTTCACAAAAATATCAAAATGAATTCATTATAAATAGAGCACGTAGGCTGTTTCACAACCTTTTAATTTAAAAATCAAAGTATTTCTGCAACGCTTTTAATAAAAGGCTGATAACGCACTTGAAACATTTCTGAACGCTCAAACTGACTACCAATTTTTGTATAACGCATAACAGTTTGTACTCCCTCATCTGGCCCAATAGCTTGAATGAGAATTCCATTTCCGGTCAAAATTTCTAGAAACTCTTCCGGTTCATTAGAACGTGATGGCCAAATAAGAATACGATCAAATGATCCAAAACCCGTAACACCTTTGTTTGCGTCAATCTGCTGCACAACAATATTGCCAAGCCCTAAAGTGTGAAATCTTTGTCGTGCTAACTCAACAAGTGTTTTATAACGATCAACCGTTACCACTCGATCACTAAGGCATGCCATAAGAGCAGTACAAAAACCAGAACCTGTACCAATTTCCAAAACACGGTGTTTTTTTTTCAACGATAACGCAGCGAGAATCAAAAGTTGTTCTTCTAAGCGCTCAATATATTCACCACACTCAATTGGAATAATTTTATTGTCATATGCACTCTTAAGCCAAGGAACAGCAACAAAATGATGACGTGGAACTTTCTCAAACGCAGCAAAAAAGCGCAAATCATCAACCCCTTTACTGCGCATTTTCAGTACAAGGCTTGCCAATTCCTCACGAAATTGTAAATTTCTCTTCTGCTCCATAATATTATTCGATTTTTAACGCAACAACTACTCTATTCACATGCGCATTATTTTTTAAAAACATTAAATTTTTTCGAATAAACACTATTACCACTTAGCAGTAACAAAATGTGTATAGGTGCTCATTTCTCAAAAATTAAATAGTGATACGACTTATTCCCTTCATATAAGGCTGTAAAACATCTGGGACAATAACTGACCCATCAGCCTGCTGATAATTTTCAAGAATAGCGATAAGACAACGACCAACAGCTGTTCCAGAACCATTTAGAGTATGCACAAAGTGTAACGCTTTTTCACCTTTTTTACGATATCGAGCATTCATACGTCGCCCTTGAAAATCTCCACAAACTGAACAACTTGAAATTTCACGATAGCACCCCTGGCCTGGAAGCCAAACTTCAATATCATAAGTCTTACGGGCAGCAAATCCCATATCACCAGTAGAAAGAAGTACAGTACGAAAGGGCAACCCAAGTCGCTTCAACACACTTTCAGCACACTCTGTCATACGCTCTAATTCAATTAAGGATTGTTCCTCAGTGGTAATTGATACTATCTCTACCTTCCAAAACTGGTGCTGACGTAACATCCCACGTGTATCACGCCCAGCCGCCCCTGCTTCTGAACGAAAACAAGGTGTTAGAGAAGAAAATCGCAGAGGTAAATCAGATACATCAAGAACTTCACTATTTACTAAATTAACTAATGGTACTTCTGCTGTGGAAATAAGCCATCTGCCATCTGTAGTTCGAAAAAGATCCTTAGAAAATTTTGGTAATTGTGCTGCTCCATAAACAATCTCATCACGTACAAGAAGAGGTGATGAAACCTCTGTATAACCATGTTCATCCACATGCATATCAAGCATAAATTGACCCAATGCACGTTCAAGCCGCGCCAATGCACCTGAAAGTATTGTAAAGCGTGCACCAGACAAACGACTTGCCCGCTCAAAATCCATTTGTTGAAGATTCTGACCAAGATCAAAATGTTCCTTCGGTATAAAATCAAATGTTGTAGGTTTACCAAAGTACCGAACGACAATGTTAGCGCTTTCATCTTTGCCTTCTGGAACATCATTTAATGGAATATTTGGTATAGCTGAAAGAGTCTTTTCAAAGTTTTCAGTCAATTGCTTTTCTTTTATTGAAGCAGTAGAAAGAAAATCTTTAATTTCTTCAACCTCAGCTTTAATGCGTTCAGCATTTTTCTGATCACCCGCAGCTAAAGCTTGCCCTATTTCTTTTGAAGCTACGTTACGACGTTCTTGTGCACATTGTATTTTTGCAACATGCGACCGACGTTCAAGATCAAGCTCTGTCAACTTTTGGGCTTGTGGTTCAATACCCCTACTTTCTAGTGCTGCATCTAATTTTTCAGGATTTTCACGGATCCATTTAATATCGAGCATTAGAACTCCTTATTTACATCATTTCTATTTGATTGTTTATCATACAAAATCTAAACTTTTATTAAGAAGATTTCTTTTTCTTTTCCATTCAGCAGCAATTAAAATTGATATTTCATAAAGAATTATCGTCGGCAAAACTACGCAAACATAGAAAAAATTGATGATGTTACCACAGCCGCAATTATAAAAAAATCAGGATGGCCCATTTTTGTTTGGATGATAACATATGAGATGTCAACAATCCAACCTTCGTTAACAGGCTAGCAATAAAAGATAATTGAAAAATAAAACCAAAAATCAAGATAAATGATGTCATAAAGCTCAGATAATCAGAGATACGAACTATAAATTCTATTCTTAAATGAAGGTCCGCTAGAAATTGCTGAGAAAGACTAAACTAAAGTATTAGAAGTGCTAATAAATCATAAAAAAACGCATTGCCAATCAAAAATAAAACCGGTGCGCTAATAAGAAATGGTAAAAAACTATATAGAGAAATGATAAAATAACTGCTCCAAAAGCAGAAAGTTGCACTTTTGTTAAAAAAGTTTTCCACACTTGCGTTGATTGAAGGCGAATATTTTTAAGATCACCACTCGATATCTTTATCACCCCCTGATAAGACCACATCAAAAAATTCAAAATATAATCCTTGATGAGACAATACATCACAAAAGCGATAAAAACGCAATTAGAGATGCAATTAATTCACTGACGTAATTCAATTAAATGCTCTAAAATCGATGCCGTATTGGTATTAATTGTATCTTTTTTAAATTCACAACGCATTTTTTCTATTTTTTTATCCTTAGAAGTCATACTGATAACCTCATGACTTTATGAAGGTCAACAGATACTGTTATAACTTTATCCGAATCCGATGCATTTTTATAGCATGCAAAAACGTCTTTATCTTTTTCCAATTGATGAAATATTGTATTCACATCCAGACTATCGTGAACATCCTTCATTACATCATGAATTGAATCAAAAAATTTTGTTAATTCATTGTAAAAACTAAGATTTTGTCCATCCTATAATATCTTTTGCAAATCATTCAATTCAGCTTGTTTCATTGCATCATCAAACTGATATCGAAATTCATTGGCTGTGGAACATATATATGCATTAGCTTTTACTATTATTTAGCATTTTAGACCAATCTTCTGGCACAACTACAATAATGAAAACAAGTAAGATAACTAAAAACTTTGCACCATTAATTCCAAACATTGTTTACACTTGAGTTCCTCACTTAAAATGATTCAATGCTAAAATTGTGATTTTGTCTTTATAACTTCACATATTACCTTTTAGACACAGACTTTTTTTCTGTTTTAACGGAAGAAGAACTTTTTTGGCACTTGCTGCACATTTTACTGATAACAATTGAAATTGTTGAGAAATCAACATCAATTATTGTGAAATAACTAGCTACTTCAAGCTTATTCTCAACACTGCCTTCTTCCTCCTTCATATTTTTAAAAAAAGCCTTGATACTATTAGCAACATCATCCATCAATTCAGAGGCCTTACCATGCCCGAAAAGTACCAGAATAATAAGTAAAATTATAATCAAATATGTTGGTGAAAATATTACCCACCACTCTCTCTACACTTTTTAAATTTGGCTTAATTCATTCATATTCATAAAAATGAATACCCACTATATAAGTGATATTTCAAATATAATCATATCTTATTTGTATATTTCTTTCCTAAATGAAATTTAACAAAACATCGATTGTCTCAAACTAATATTGTTACGCTATTTTCACTCTTACTCAGTATATCTAAATAAACCCAACCAACTTAAAATGAGGCATTTATTTAAGCAAAAGCTAAGAGACTTGAAAATTCTTCTCTTAAAGAAACTTCATCTGATGCATCAGGTTTCCCAACCCTAGCATGAGCACTATAAGCACGCTCTAAGGCTTTTCCTGATAAAAATGGAGCAGCATGAGCAATGACAAGCATTTCTTCCAAATTACCATTACAATGAAGAACAATATCACAACCTGCTGCAAAAATTTTATGTGTTAAATCTGAAAGATCATTCGAACATGTACTCTCTGAAAGAGCTTTCATTGACACATCATCTGTCATTAAAAGACCATCAAAACCAATCTTTTGACGAATAATATCCTCTATAACTTTCTTAGACAGTGTTGCAGGTACTTTATCGTCAATTGCCTCATAAACAATATGAGCAGTCATTGCAGCTGGAAAATCTGCTAAATTTCTAAAAGGCATAAAATCACACTGTTCTAAAACATCAAGGGATGCATCTACACGTGCCATCTTTAAGTGCGTATCGCACAATGCCCGACCATGTCCGGGAATATGTTTCATTACTGGTAAAACACCACCATCTAAAAGCCCCTTAGCAGCTGCACACCCCAAAGCAGTAACCGTTTCTGGTTCCTGAGCATAAGCACGCGTTCCAATAACATCATGAGCTCCTACCACTGGTACATCTAACAGCGGAAGACAATTTGCATTAATGCCAAACTTCATCAAATCAAAAGCATGAAGTCGTGACATAATCCAAGCAGCACGAAGCCCTTTTTCCTGATTTTTTTTATAAATAGTTCCTAAAGTCACAGCCATTGGATAATTAGGTGTTAAAGGTGGGCGCAAGCGCTGTACCCTTCCCCCCTCTTGATCAATAAAGATAAAAATATCATCACGTCCACTAACTTCATATAAAGATGTAGTAAGCGCTTTGATATCGTCTAAGGTACTAATATTACGCGCAAACAAAATAAAAGCCCAAGGCTTATGCTCAGTAATAAATGCCTTTTCATCATTTGTTAGAGCCGGACCTGAAATACCGGTAATCATAGCTTTCATTTTTAACATTATTACGAACCCCTAACGTTTATTTTATAATTATTCACTCAACAAATTTTGAGTAAACTGAGATCTTTCAAACCCATGCTAATTTTAAAAGTCATATCCTGATAAATATCATGTACAGTCATCTTATTATTTTAACACGAGATAATCATATTAATAAAAGATAGAGGTTTTTTCGCTATGATCTTATAATTTGAAAAAAGTTCCGATAAAATAACTACATTTTCTTCACAAATTAATATTGTTTTATTGAGAAGCGAACTTGCTTGTAATTATTTGTTTGTATTCATCATCAGATATTCTCTAACGTGCTAAATTTTCAAAATAAATAAAAAATTACAAAGCCTTATAAATTAGCATTTCAATTGGAGTGACTAATTTTGTGTTTTTTCTTTTACATTGTTTTGATAGCTGATTGAATACTAATGATGAACTTCATTTATATAAATCGCATCGATATAAAGAATAATATAATAGACAAATGCCAATACATAACACTGATAGCTTTCCAAATGCATCAGCCTTTTCAATCAATATATTGTTTTTATAATAGAGCTCTCATTGATAATAAACTTGTCCTTTTCATCAAAAAGAGCTTTAAAAAGCAATAAAAAGAATCTTGGTTAGTAATCAATATATATTTATGATAAAATTTGGTTATGAATTATCGGCATATTTATCATGCTGGCAATTTTGCTGATGTTTTTAAACACATTATTGTCACACGCATTGTAGAGTATCTCAAACGTAAAGAAAAAGCTTTTCGTGTTATAGATACACATGCAGGAATTGGGCTTTATGATCTCTCTTCCCCAGAAGCACATAAAACAGGAGAATGGCGCGATGGTGTGGGAAGACTTTTGTCAACGCCCATTCCAGAAGACATAAAAACACTCTTACATCCATGGTATAATATCATTTCTACAATGAATAAAGGAAACAAAGAACTCATATTTTATCCTGGATCACCTATCTTTATTCGCCAATTATTGCGTAAACAAGACCGGCTCACTGCAATTGAATTGCACAATGAAGATTATAAAGCTCTAGCAAATAACTTTGCCGGCGATTATCAAACAAAAGTTTTGCATTTAAATGGCTGGCTTTCCTTAAATTCTCACTTACCACCAAAAGAAAAACGTGGATTTATTCTTGTTGATCCACCTTTTGAAAAATCTGGTGAATTTTCTCGCCTCATTGATGGAGTAGTGAAAGCACATCAACGTTTTTCTGGAGGTACTTACGCTTTATGGTATCCTGTTAAATACAATAAAGAAATTAAGAATTTTCTTCACGCACTACATAAAACAGGAATTCCAAAAATTCTCCAACTTGAAATGTGTATTCGAAAAAAATTAACACCAACAACAATGAATGGGAGCGGTATGATTCTTATCAACCCTCCTTATCTTCTTGAAAAAGAAATACAAAAACTTAGCCCCTTCCTTATCAACCGTCTTGGACAAGATAAGAGCGCACAAATTACTTATAAATGGCTCAATAAAGAATAATTATAATATGAAAGTATTTTACTTTAAAACAAAGCACTCTTCACAATGAAAATAAATTTATCAAGCTTATTAAAAAAACTTACTACACTATAAATTCTGCAACCTTTGAAGATGACCATAAAATAGAAATAGCTATGATAGCTAACAGTGTAAATTTGATCTTCTTTTTAACAAAACATTCTAAAAATTTTTGGTAATCAGATCGCAATTAGACTTACTTTTTCAATTAATTTATAAGTAAGATAGCCAGTTTATAGGCTGCTTTACGGAATCAGCTTGGTGATTTTTGGTTAAAATGATAACTAAAAATCATAGCATTAATATTATAATTGCGTTTATTTATTGGGAGATAAAACTTCAAACAACAAATAATAATACTTGACAGAAAACAACATTTCATGTGGCAAATGCAAAAAATCTTGTTGGAAAAATTGAATGACCCTGAAAAACGATACATCCTGTCTTCCAAATAAAGAAAAAAAACTATCTTTTCTATCCAACATCACATGGGACAACGCTCACCAAAGAAATGATAATCCTCAACTTAAAGGAGCTGCACTCATACAAGAATTTGTTAAACATCTTCCTCATAAACCAGGGGTTTATCGAATGTTTAATGAAAATGGTGATGTTCTTTATGTTGGTAAAGCACGAAACTTAAAAAAACGTGTTTCAAGCTACACCCGTGAACAAGGGCATAATAACCGTATTATCCGCATGATTAGTGCGACATGTCATATGGAATTTGTTGTTACCCATACAGAAACAGAAGCATTACTTTTAGAAGCTAATCTCATCAAAAGATTACATCCACGTTTTAATGTATTGCTGCGTGATGACAAAAGCTTTCCCTACATCATTATCACTAACGATCATCGAGCACCCGCACTTTACAAACATCGTGGTGCTCGAACACGAAAAGCCCATTATTTTGGCCCTTTTGCCTCTTCTAGTGCTGTTGCACAAACAATCAATGCCTTGCAACGCGCCTTCTTATTAAGGACTTGTGCTGATTCAGTTTTTAACAATCGTACACGACCTTGTTTGCTTTATCAAATCAAGCGATGTTCAGCCCCTTGTACACATGAAATCAATGATAGCGATTATATAAAACTGGTTCAAAAAGCAAAAGCTTTCCTTTCTGGAAAAAGCCAATCGGTAAAAAAAGATATGGCTCAAGCTATGCATAAAGCCTCAGAAAATCTTGATTTTGAACAAGCTATTGCGTATCGCGATCGTTTATCAGCCCTTTCTCATGTACAAAGCCATCAAGGCATTAACCCTCAAACGATAAAAGAAGCGGATGTATTTGCAATTGCACAACAAGGAGGAATGACTTGTATTCAAGTATTTTTTTTCCGCATGGGACAAAATTGGGGAAATCGAGCTTATTTTCCAAAAGCAGATTCATCTTTCTCTAACGCTGAAATTTTATCGAGTTTTATCACCCAATTTTATGATGATAAGCCAATTCCAAAACTCATTCTTTTATCGGAAAAAATCGAAGAAGAGGCACTTCTTACAGAAGCATTAAATCTAAAAGCAAATCACAAAATATCCCTATCCTTACCGCAAAAAGGTGAACGCAAATCTCTTGTTAACCACGCTTATACCAATGCTCATGAAGCTCTGGGACGCAAACTTGCTGAAACAGCAACACATATAAAACTCCTTCAGAGTGTTGCTGAAACATTTCAACTACCTCATACTCCACGCCGTATAGAAATCTATGATAACTCACATATCATGGGTACCAATGCGGTAAGTGCGATGGTTGTTTTTGATCAAACAGGATTTATTAAAAATCAGTACCGTAAATTCAACATTCGTTCAACCGATATTACACCTGGTGATGATTTTGGTATGATGAAAGAAGTTATTGAACGAAGATTTTCACGCCTTATCAAAGAACATGGCTTGCCTAATAAAAATAAAGATACAAAAAATGATAGTGATAATTCTTTTGCCATTTGGCCTGATCTTATCTTGATTGATGGTGGTGAAGGACAAATAAATATCGTTCGTACATTATTATCTCAATTGGGATTAGGTGATTTTGTCACAGCAATCGGTATAGCTAAAGGTGCTAACCGTAACGCTGGTCGTGAACGATTTTTTATAAAAGGAAAACCACCTTTCACACTCCCCCCACATGATCCTGTTCTTTATTTTTTGCAACGTTTACGTGATGAAGCACACCGTTTCGCACTCGAAACCCATAGAACAAAACGAAAAAAAGAAACATTTAAAAATCTACTTGATGAAATTGAAAATATAGGACCCACACGAAAATACGCTTTGCTTAATCATTTTGGAAGCACCAAAGCCATTGCCAATGCTTCTGTCGAAGATTTAAACAAAGTGACAGGTATTTCCACCGCAATTGCACAAAAAATTCATAACCATTTTAATGAAAAATAAGGACTTGCTTCATATTCATTGCCTTGTTACGTTTATAAAATATGCTGTACTTCACAAAGGACTGAAAACGGCTCGATGAAAAATCACACTTTTTCTTTTCCAAATATTCTGACTTACGCACGAATTGTTGCGGTTCCACTAGTTGTTGCGTGTTTTTTTTTAGAAGGACGGCTACAATCAAGTGATATTGGACGTTGGATTGCTGTTTTTATTTTTGTGATCGCATCTATTACAGATTTTTTGGATGGCTATCTTGCCCGTATTTGGGAACAGACATCCAACATCGGCCGTATGCTAGATCCAATTGCTGATAAACTGCTCGTCTCATCCTGTTTGCTTTTGCTTGCTGCAGATAGTACTATCGCTGGGTGGACACTTTGGGCAGCTATTATCATTCTTTGCCGGGAAATTCTTGTATCAGGATTACGTGAATATTTGGTTGAATTAAAAGTTAGCGTTCCTGTCTCCCGTCTTGCAAAATGGAAAACTTCTGTACAAATGGTAGCCATTGTCTTTCTCTTAGCAGGCCCAGCTGGTAATAAAATTTTCCCTTACACAATGGAATTTGGTATAATTATGCTATGGATTGCAGCCCTTCTCACATTGTGGACAGGATGGGATTATTTTCGTGCAGGCTTAAAACACGTTATTATATAAAAGATAAATGATAAAATTGTGCCTTAATTAGCAGCCAAAGAAATATTCGATATCATCTATATTGAAGCGCGATATTTTTAAATATCAATGGGTAAAATCGGAAAATATGCAAATAATAAAGCCATCTATCATAATGATGCATTTTCGAACTCTTGCCGTGATAAAAGCACTTCATTGCATATATTTGAAAGTGAGTATTATCTCAAAATAATCGAAAAATTTATATGATGTTTACTAACCTTTGAATAAAGATTCATAACTTAGTAAGAAAAAATCCTGAACATTATTTCAGGATTTCTACTTTTCTTACACGCTTTTATTAACCAACGATTTCAATATCGGAAAACCAATAAGCTATTTCTATTTTTGCAGATTCAGCGTTATCTGAACCATGAATAGAATTTTCACCAATCGATAAAGCATATACTTTACGAACCGTTCCTTCTTGTGCATCAGAAGGATTTGTAGCGCCCATAACTTCACGGTTTTTAGCGATTGCGTTTTCACCCTCCAAAACCTGAACAACAGTTGGACCAGAAGACATAAACTTTACTAACTCTCCAAAGAATGGGCGTTCTTTATGAACCGCATAAAACCCCTCAGCTTCATGTTGACTCATCCACACGCGCTTAGATGCAATAACACGCAAACCTGCATCTTCAAGCATTTTTGTAATTGCTCCTGTCAAATTACGACGTGTTGCGTCGGGTTTAATCATCGAAAAAGTACGTTCTACAGCCATTTGATTACCTTTAATTTCCATAAAAAATTATCTTGTTATTCTATAAAGAGCTTTTTGCCAAGTAACCGTTAGTGAATCTATATCAATTTTAAAATTGTAATTTTTATAGAGCCTACTAAAAATAGAAATGCTACCAGTTAATGACTTCACACTTACAAAATCATTTTTTATTTTTTACAAGTCCAATTTAATTGTATTGATTAAAAATCCAATAAAAAAGGAAGAATTTCCATTCCATTTAATATCCAATAATACTTCATACAGATAGCTAGATGTTTTTGATTGGGTACGCTCCAACATGGCTTTTCTCATTTATCCCAAAACTCGATCTATTCACCAGCATAGCACTTGGAAATTAATCTTTCTCACACCACTACAGGTGGCCTCTCACCCATAAATCATAAATAATGGATATTATCATATTGCAAAGTAGCGAATTGGTAAACTATCTAAGAAGTACAAAAACGGATAACCTTTTGCTTGAAATTGTTCTGGCTAAGACAAAATATGCTCTATCTTTTTTCACAATAAAATTAGTAACTAATTTTATATCTATTATTTTTATTAAATATAATGCTTAATAAAAGTTTTTAACTTTATCTAAGAAAAACAGCTTTTCTTTCTAAAAAACCAATAAAACAACACCCTTAAAAACACTCCAATCCTATTTATTACACACATAAATAACCAAAACCAAAGTGTCGATAAGAGTTTCCAATAAACAAACTGCATAGCTCAACGAAAAATGAACTTTTACCTATTTTTATAACTTATTCTTTGAAAAAGCATATACAATATGCACAAGCATAAAAAATAAAAAGATTTCAAACGCATTAATTTATATTGTTTAATCAATATAAAATACAAATAAACGTAAGAATTAAAGGCTATTACTATTTCATTTATATTCTCTTTTATAAAAGGGATGTTTTTTGTACCCTCAATTTTCCTTATCAATTAATTAGATCAAATCACGCATATATTTCAAAAGCAAGAAAAACAAAGCTATTCTTTTCATCCCATGAGATTTACTTGACTTAAGAATATAGAATAACACCCTGTCTGTTCTAAAATATGCCCCTTTTTAAGATCAAGGATCAAACAAGAGAGCAAAATACAAAAACACAACCCACAATAATGTATAAGTTTTATTATAACAAAATACACTTTTCAAAAATGGTTCTCACATTTTTTGCAGCATTTACTTATTTACAAATAAGCAAATACATACCCAAAGTTGATCAGAGTACAAATAACCGCATACTTAAAAACTATAGCGTATACCCAAAATACCCTGAAGTGATTGCGTCATCTTGTGACCTTTAAGATATTGAGCTTCTGTATAAAATGTTAAGTTTTTGCTGACAAAACTATTCAAACCTATTGCCAATTTACCTGCATTGTCAGACAAGTCTGTAATAAATTTATGCAGTTTATTAACTGTCGTATGATTGTTATCTATATACTCACGCAACCAAGCGGCTGTTATATAACCCATAAACGAAGTATTTGTATTAAAATTAAATGTATGCCTGATAGATAATCCAACTTCACTACGTAATGAAGTAGATAAGCTTATATCACCTGTCATACCATTGGAAAGCTGTATTTCTTTACCTTTGACCTGTAACCATATGAATTGGCTATAAGGACGCACCCAAGTGCTTTGCCCTGTCTGAAAACGATAACCTCCTTCAAAGGATGTACCTATCGCCCATTGATTATAATTTCCTTGAATAGCCAAACCACTTGTGGAAACTGCTTTAAGATGATTTTGGTAATGATTATATTTCAAAATACTATCCAAATACCAACCATACTCAGTTAAATAGGTAGCATAAGTTCCAAAGCTATAAGTATCCACACCACTGACACCACGACGAGCATGGGTAATATGTGCTTGATCATAACTGCCAAAACCACCAATGTAGAGCTTTCCGTATAGCAACTGTGTGACCCGATCAGTACCCAACATTATTCCTGCTTGATCCAGTTTAAAATGTGTATGACCTGTAGCAATTCGTTCTTTGCTCTTGATCGTATATGTCCAGAGAGCCGCATTCTCTATATTTCTATCTAAAATGCCCCTTCCAACATGTAAGCTTTGTAACTCATTGTTAAAAACAAGTTCAGGAGCAACTGCTAGAGACAGTACTGCATCAGTCGAAGGAGTAGTTAAAAAATTAGAAGCTTGTGAATCTTCTAAGCTAACCATCGGAATATCAAGCTCACGTTGACTCACATGCCGAGGAGAACGTCTTCTAGGTTTAGGCTCAGTAGTTTGATCTTCCATAGATGGAGCAGTGGATATAGCAGAAACTTGTGAATTTTCTGAGTTAAATACTGCAACGTCAGGTTTATGCTGATTTACATGTCGACGAGAACGTTTTCGAGATTTAGACTGAGCGATCTGATCTTCTGCAGATGAAGTAATTGTTGGCAGATCAGAAAACTGTGAATCTTCTGAGCTAAACACCGGAGCTTCAGGCTCATGCTGACTCAAATGTCGAGGAGCACGCCTTCGAGATCTAGGTTCAGTTGTCTGATCTTCTGCAGATGGATCAGTTGACGGATTAGCAATTAGATATTGTGAGCTCACATGCCGACGAGATCGGCTCAGATATTTTGACTCAGTAATACCTGCACTTAAATACCAAATTTTTTCATTTTTTCCATTTTTCATATTTTCCCTGGAGTACAAATTATACATGTAAGTTCCACCATCAATAGCACCAATATTTTTGCCAGATTGATTTACCAAAGTAAAATTAGCTTTTCCGCTTTTATCCGTAATTAAATTGAGTTCGGAAACTCTATTGTTTTTTTGTAAGAAAGAGTCTGTAATTTCAGTGCCTGAATCGGTAACGCTTATTTTGTGATTACCTGCACCATTCTCAACTAAAAGGTAATCACTAGGATTCCCTACGTCACTTAAATTAAACTGGAAATGTAAATTGCCTGAAAGATCTTTAACATAAAGATGTAAATGGTGAGGATCATATCCAACAGAAGTAAAACTAACAGTTCCATCCCCACTTAAATTTTCAATATTAATCCGAGAGTTATTTGCATCACTCCACGCACCAACAGAAAACAACGATATATTTGGTTGCCCAGTTACAGTAATATCCTCCTTGGTGATATGATGTTTAGGATCACCAGCATAAAGATGAAGATGTCCAGGATTATTAACTATTGTCTTTCCTTTTAATGTTGCACCAGTATACACCCATGAATTAGCAGAACCTTTAATCGTTAGATCTTCTACAACCCCATCCCTATATACTATTTGAATAGCGTTGTCTGTTAAAGTAACACCTTTTGCTTCACCTCCTGCCAAAATGCGCTGTCTACCATTTTCAGAGACTTCAGTATTTGATGCAGTACCACCCTTTCCTGTTTGTACTTTATAAATATTTTGCTCTCCTGCTTGCATAACTTTTGTTTCCCAAGCTTCCCCACCATCATATACATTCTGTTGCCCCCAAATTCCATTTTTACCAGAAACTACAGCTTTATAAGCACTACTCTTCTTACTTTTAGAATCACTCTCCCCGAAAACAAATTGTTTACCACCTGCGATTTTAGTATCCATCGCAGTAGCTCCGCCCATAACTATCTGTTTTCCACCTTCGGTAACGGTAGCATTCATTGAATATCCGTGTTTAACAATCTCAATATCATCTCTTCCAATTTTAGAATTATTACTAAAAGTAATAGTGCGTACGTTTCCTTGGACCCTCCCTTTATCAAGCACTAATTTTTTTAACAGCTCATCTACATTTTCAGTAATTTCTTCACGTGCATTTGCATCTTGTAGGAGAAAGCTGCTGCTCATTAATAATATTGAAAAACTTAGTTTATATTTGTGCTGCACAATACACACTCCATTATCAACAATCAGATAAACACCCCTCCTTCTTAATAGGTCGTTCCTATTTATATCATAATGTGTTTTATTTATGTCGTAATGTATCTTATTTGCAGTAGTAATAAATTTTAATTAGATACTACTAAAGTGCTTTTTAACGGCTTATTTTGGATTGTGAAAGAAAAACTGTATGAAAAAAACGAGAACAACATTCTTCAATTAAAAATACAAAATGAAACAATTGAGAGATTAAGTCGTTTATGTAGGATGATATATTTTATAGTTTTAAAGAAAAGATTTCTTATCGCATTTAATCTAATGTTAAATTTAATAAATAGCATGATTGGTATTAACGATACATATTCCCTCACTCTTATCGTACCCTATTATTTATTCTGATACACTTAAATCGTAATAATACTGACTCGACACTAATATGAAATTCTTATAACTATTAAAATCTTATCTTAATATTTTAATTATCTATATCAAAGGAATATCCTATTCATGTCTATAAGCGTAGAAAGACAGCGCGTAAATCAAACAAATTCACCTATTCGAATTCTGTTGGCAAGCCTTGTTGGTACAACAATTGAATATTTTGACTTTTATATTTTTGCAACTGCTGCAGCTTTTGTATTTCCTTACTTGTTTTTTCCACAGCAAAACAGTCAACTTGCTATTCTACAATCTTTCCTTATTTTTGGTGTCGCTTTTTTTGCCCGTCCTCTAGGATCTATTATTTTTGGACACTTTGGTGATAAAATCGGACGGAAAGCAACACTCGTCGCTGCTCTTCTCACAATGGGTATTTCAACAGTTATCATTGGTATTCTCCCCACTTATGAAACAATCGGTTGGTGGGCACCTTTTCTTTTAACTATGTGTCGTTTTGGTCAAGGAATTGGATTAGGAGGAGAATGGGGTGGAGCTGTTTTACTTGCAACAGAAAATGCTCCGCCAGAAAAACGTGGTTGGTATGCAATGTTTCCGCAATTAGGGTCTCCAGTTGGTTTACTTTTATCTATTGTAGTTTATTTTGGGTTGTGGAACGTGCTTGATTCTAACCAACTTTTCACGTGGGGATGGCGTATTCCATTTATTGCTTCAGCTTTTCTCATCATCTTAGGATTATGGGTACGTACTTCAATTGGTGAAACACTTGAGTTTAAAAAAGCGCTTGATCATGAAGAGCGCGTCAAAGTACCTATCATCAATGTATTCTTCAAACATCCACGGATTGTGCTTCTTGGTACATTTGCCAGCATGACAGCATTTGTCTTGTTTTATTTGGTCACTGCTTATTTATTAAGTTATTCAAAAAATCATTTACAATTGCCATTTAATCAAACGCTGCAAATAGAAATGATTGGAGCTATTGTTTTTGGCCTTTCTATTGCCTTCACAGGAAAATTTGCTGATCGTATTAACCGCAGAACTTTGATGATTTGGGTAACAATAAGTACTGGTATTTATTCTTTTGCAATCCCTTACTTCTTGCATTCTGGAATCGTGGGCGTCCTTGCAATGTCTATCATTGGCTTAATGCTTCTAGGAATTACATATAGTCCGTTGGGTACCGTTCTTGCTTCACCATTCCCAACAGCCATTCGGTACACTGGTGTATCTTTAACATTCAACTTAGCTGGTATTGTTGGTGGATCTTTTGCACCTTATATTGCAGAATCTTTGGTGCGGTATTTTGATGTAACTTACGTTGGCTATTATCTCTTCTTTTCTGCTTTTATTTCACTTATTTGCTTTATTTGCTTTACAGATAAAGAGATATCTTACTAACATACAATGAAGTATAATAAGATTAACGCTGGCGGCAGAAATGCCGCCAATTTTATTTTTAAAGATATTGGTCTAGGCACACGCCACCATAATATCCCAGAAAATAATATACAAAGAAAAAAGAATAAAATATCTACAATATAATCAATATGAATAATAGAAAATATCTGTGATAGAATATGCGTTGTACCCAACCACGAAACACAAAAAAAAGCCACTATTACTGCCCATAAAGCAAGTAAAATCCGATCAACCACCGCTATTATTCCATTTGAATATTATAATTACAGGCAACAATTTTTATTGCTCCCTCCCCCCCAAAATAACACTAAAAACCTAACAACTTTCTTCCTATCCTTTCATAAGGAAGAGTTTTTTATTATTAATTATCACAGTAATATCAATAAAAATTAGAATAGTAGAATGTATATCAAATTTGTTTCTCCCAACAGCGATTTTCAGTCTGCTTCCAATAAGTTAAATTATGGTTTTCTGTGACATATTCCTTCCACTGTGCACGAGCGAGATTTAATTGCTCGTCGTTACGACCATCAAATATCACTACAAGCCTTTGATAAATATTAATATCCGGACAAACTGCTCCCTCTATAAGAAAGCGTATTTTGGAATCATTGGGATTCTCATGTCCCGTAGTGAGAAATACAGGCTGAAAATTTGGATATTTATCACACTCAGTTCCATGCCCAATAAATGCTCCCTCAGCGTAAACCCATAAACGAGCATCTATGGCATCACGCTGTTCTTCACTTATACATTGTATTGTTACTCTATCAAAACGTGCAAGAGCACGTTCTACCAACATTGGCAAAATATCTTCTAGTGTTGACTGTGTTAAATGATAGAATAGAATATCCACCTCTTAACCCTCATCACTTTTTATTGAAAAAGTATAGCACTCTTTTTGAAACATTTCTATATTTCTAAAAAGAGAAGGAATGGCTCGGAACACTATAATTTCTCCTTTTTCTCATTATGCATATCGTCTTCTATTCAATGTATTAAATGATAGTAAAAAGAAAGAAGAAGAATCATAATTTTTAAAATAAATAAAAAATTTATTCTGTGCCATTTTCTTAGCTTTTCTTGATACCACGCTTAAAAAAAACATGGTAAAATGAATTAAAATTATTTAATTATCTCCTGTTACTTATTAGAAAAAAGAGTACAAAGAGGTTGTTTTTTAATTTTGACTACTATGTCTTAGTTTGGCACATTATATAGTATCTTTTTTTAAATTAAAGACTAAGGATGTTACCCAATTTATGCGTATTATTGAGTTATACATCCTAAAGCGTGTTTTTATTTTATTTAGTGCTGTGATGGTTGCAGCAATCGGTATTAGCTTGACAGTGCAAATCCTTGCACGAATTGATTTTCTTACAACAAGTGGACAAACATTCCTAACAGTTTTATATTTTTCATCGTTATTGGTTCCTCCTGTTATTTCCCTTATTATCCCATTTGCATTAGTGATTGCGATTACAACTATCCTTTCAACAATGAATCAAGATTCAGAGTTAGCTATTATCAGTGCCTCTGGTTTTTCCAAAAACACTGTTTTAAAACCAATTCTTCTTTTAGCTATTCTTACTGCATGCACGTCCTTTTCAATCGCTAATTTTGTTGCTCCTCACGCGCGCCTTAATATGCGACAAATGCTGGCAAATACTCACTCGGACTTCATTAATCTTTTTATTCGTGAAGGCAGCTTTCAAGCACTAACAAACAATCTTTATATAGAAATTGGCGAACGGTACCCAGATGGAACCATTGGACGTCTTTTTATTGCTGATCAGCGTGACGCTAAAATTGATCTTCTCTATTACGCAACCAAAGGTACAATTGTTAGTAATAAAAATGGAAATTTTTTAGTCCTCAATGACGGTGAAATTGAAAGACTTAATTATCAAAATGATAGTGTTTCAATTATTAAATTTAACTCCTATACTTTTAGTTTAAGTGAATTCATCCCCAATAATGGAGGACCAACTATTTATCCTAAAGACAGACCTCTTTCTTATTTATTACATCCTGACCCATATGACCCCTACTATCAGCGTAACCCGCTTCAATATAAAGCCGAGCTTCACCGTCGACTTACAGAGTGGCTTTACCCAATTGTTTTTGCGTTAATTGCAGTGGCTGCAACAGGAGATGCGCGTTCACATCGACAAGTACGCACATCGGCAGTTATTTTTACTATTACTTTTTCCTTGCTGATTTATTGGATAGAATATTTTTTTGCTGAAAAAACAAAGAATGATCTCACTTACATCCCTCTGCTCTATATTATACCAATAGGAGTAAGCACATTAATCTTTTTTATGCTACTGACAAACCATAAAACTAGTATGCCTGCAAAACTTAATGATACTATTCAAGCACTTTTTCAAAAAATGACGAACAAATCTGGATATCGAAAATCTCATCATTCTTCGGACAAAACATCATGATTGGATGGACGCTTGGACGATATTTTTTTGTACGTTATATCAAAATAACTTGTTATTTTATATTGAGTATTTTTATTCTCGCCCTTTTAATTGACTTTACGGAAAATTCTGGTCGATTAGCTTCTCTTCCCCATTATACAGTAAAAGGCGCACTTCTCATTTCAGCATTGCGTATTCCTTTCATTATGCAGCAACTCTTTCCTTTCATTGCACTATTTTCTGCAATGACCATGCTAATATCGCTTAACAAAAAATTTGAGCTTGTTGTTGCTCGTTCAATTGGTGTTTCTGCATGGCAGTTCCTCATACCCGCTTGTTTTGGAGCTTTTCTTTTTGGGTTATTCTCGATTCTTTTTATAAATCCACTTGCCGCATGGGGATCTTCTCAAGCAGAAAAAATAATTGCTGAATGGCGTAGTAATAATGTTCAAACATCTATCAACAAGAATCGTATCCCATGGTTAACACAACATACAAATTTAGGGATAACAACTATTGGAGCCAGATCAATCACACAGCAAGGTCTCTCTCTTATTGATGCAACCTTTGTGCAATATAATGATAATGCAACAATCAAGAATTGGATCCACGCAAAACAAGCAACATTAAAAAATGGCGCTTGGTTATTAACAAATGGAACAATCTATAAAACAGGGCATGTTCCTGAAAAATTTACTGAATTTCGGATAAAAACAAATCTAAAGCCTGAGTTTTTAACTGAATATTTAGCCGATCCTGCAACTATTCCATTTTACAAACTACCAAGAAAAATCTCAGCTGCACGATCATTCGGTTATTCTGCAAACAAGTTCAATATGTATTTGCAATCATTGATTGCATTACCAGCATTACTTGTAGCAATGACCTTTATCGCAGCAACAGTATCGCTAAAATTCACACGTCTTGGACAATCTAAAATATTAATTCTTGGTGGTGTAATCGCTGGATTCATGCTTTATGTTATTTCCGTACTCGTTCAAGCTTTTGGTAATGCTGGATATATTCCTCCAGTTATTGCTGCCTGGACACCAGTTGTCATTGCGTTGTTTTTTGGAGTTTCCTTTTTACTTCACAAAGAGGATGGTTAGGTGAAATTACTAACAAGTAAGAGGATAATTTTGACAAAACTGAGCACATTGGCTTTTAAAAGTGCTATTAGTTTTGTTTTAGGAATAATCTTATCTTATGCTGCAATAGCGCAAAATTCTAATCTTTTTTCTCAAAATCACATTCAATCCTTAACATCCCCCTTTTTACTCTCTGCCGACAAACTCACTTACAACTATGATGCAGATACTGTCTCCGCTGAAGGAAATGTTCAAATTGAATATGATAACAATAAAGTTATTGCCCAAAAAGTCATTTACAATCAAAAAACAGGACGTGTTATAGCGCAAGGAAATGTTGAAATTGTTCAAAAGGATGGTAATAAAGTCTATTCTGATTATATTGATATGACCAAAGATCTTGGTGAAGGATTTGTAAACTTTTTACGCGTTGAAGCTATTAACAACACACATTTTGCAGCTGAAAATGCTGAACGCAAGGGCGGTCAAGTTACAATCTTTAATAATGCTGTCTATACAGCGTGTGAACCTCATTATTACAAATCAGATAACGAAGTCCTTTGGCAAATTAAAGCAAAAAAGATCATATGGAATAACACCACTAAAATAATTCGATTTGAAGACGGTCATTTTGAAATTTTTGGTGTACCAGTTGTCCGATTTCCTGTTTTTGAACTCCCTGATCCAAATGTAAAACGCGTCAGCGGTTTACTTGCTCCTCATTTTTCCTACACTGATCATCTTGGTATTGGCATCAAGAATTCTTATTTCTGGAACCTCTCTCCTTATTATGATTTTACACTTTCCCCCACTTTCTACACAAAACAAGGGCTTTTAATTGAAGGAGAATGGCGTCAGCGTTTAAAAACAGGCAATTATAACATCCGTTTTGCTCATATATATCAAATCAATCCTTATAAATTCGATAACGATATAATTGATGCACAAAAAAACAACCGTTATATGGTGGCAACAAAAGGTGATTTCCGTATTAATTCACGTTGGACTTATGGTTGGGATATTTTTGCCCAGTCAGATCAGCATTTTAGCCGTACATATAAACTTGAAAACTATAGTAATCCTGTACAACTTTCTCAGCTTTACTTGAACGGCCTTGGAGCAAAAAATTATTTTGACACGCGTTTTTACCATTTCACAGTTCAAGATTCGATACCTACAAATACCTTTAACAAACGTTATTCTCAACAAGCATGGGTTCTACCTCGCATTGATTATTTTTTCACACCAGATAAATCAATCTACACTGGAGAACTCACTTTTCATGGTAATATGCAATCAATTTATCGTAATCATGCTGACTTCAACTATACTGATTGGCAAGACCATCCCCTCCATACCTCTCGGCCTTCTGATATACCTGAAAATAGTTTTAGGTTAACAGGTGAAATAGAATGGAAAAAACGTTTTTACACACAAAACGGGTTAATAATCACCCCTATTCTCGCATTACGTACTGATACAATAACAACAAATACTCACGAAAATCATACTGCCTATTTTACACATGACTCGTCGAAAAAATTTAACATTGCCTCACCAGCTATCCGCAGCATGGCAACGGCAGGTTTAGAATTACGTTATCCCCTCCTTGTAACTTCTGGAATCTCTACACATATCTTAGAACCAACAGCACAACTCTTTATACGCAATAATGAACAATATGCCGGATTATTACCAAATGAAGATGCGCAAAGCTTTATATTTGATGCAACCACTTTATTTCAACGCGATAAATTCTCTGGCTATGACCGTGTCGAAGGCGGAACAAGAGCAAATATAGGCTTAAGATATTCTGGAAGTTTCAACAATGATTGGTCTCTTTATGGTCTTATTGGACAATCTTTTCATCTTGCAGGAAAAAATTCTTTTGCAGAAAAAAACTTTGCCAATGTAAGTGCTAATTCTGGTCTTGAAACATCACACTCAGACTATGTTGCTATGCTTAATGCAAACCATGATAGTGGTTTTTCTTTAGAATCTCGTGGACGTTTTGATAAAAAGACAGGTCAAGTCCGCCGTGGTGAAGTAGAAGCATCTCAAAAATGGGCAAATTTTAGAGCATCCTTACAATATGCGTATATACACAACCAACCCAATTATGAATATACACAGGATCGTCAAGAAATTTCTTTTCAAACTGGTATTAAATTTTCTAAGTATTGGTCTATATATAATAATGTTAGTTATGACTTAGTATCTAGTACATTTGTAAAACGAGGAATAAATCTAAATTATAAAGATGAATGTTTTGAGATAAAAATCGGCTATCAACAGATAACTAATCCAGGAAGAAATGCACCTTTGCAGAATTTTAATTTCTCTCTTTCATTGCGTACAATTACAGATATTGAGCAAAAGATAAAATCAGATTTATAATGAATGTAGTAACAATGTAGAAATACTTTAACTTATTGTTGTCTTTATATAGGAAAACATATATCTTAGTTAGCCAATGAAAATTGATAAACAATGTGAAACTTTACTTATATGAACAGATTAAAAAATAATTCTTTTGTTTTATTTTGTACCTCTATTTTAGCATTTTGTATCGCTGCTTTGAGTATAAGTAACCATACAAAAGCACTTTTTATATCATCAGTATTCGCGCAAACAACAATTGCTATCACAGTTAATGGTAATGCTATTACAAACTACGATATTCAAAGGCGCATAGCTTTTCTCAAATTACAACAAAAACAAGGTGATCTTTCTGCACAAGCCAAAAATGAACTTATTGATGAAATGCTTAAGGATATTGAAATAAAGCGTCTTAATATTGAAGTTAGCAATAATGAAGTTAATAGTGCTTTTGAAAATTTTGCAGAACAAAATAATATGACCGTTGACCAGCTTCGCGAAATGTTGGATCAAACCGAGGTTACAGAAGAGCACTTTAAAGCATATATCCGTGGACAAATGGGGTGGGGGCGCCTTGTTAATGCACGTTATCAATCTGAAGATGGGCACCTTACTGAACAAGAAGCCGCACATAGAATATTAAAAAATGGCGGTATAAAACCTTCAACAAATGAATATACATTACAGCAAATTATTTTTGTTATTCCTGCTCATCGTCGTGCAGAACTTCTCACAAAACGTATGGAAGAAATAAATAATTTTCGTGCACGTTTCCAAGGATGTAATAACACCAAAAAGCAAGTGCGAGGCATTTTAGATGTTACTGTTCGTAATTTAGGTAAATTTTTAGAACCCCAACTTCCTACAGATTGGGAACAAACTATTCGTGCAACACCCGCTGGGAAAATGACTCAGCCGCACGAGACTGCGAATGGTATTGAAGCACTTGCTGTATGCCAAATAAAAAAAGTTTCTGACGATCGTGTTGCCCAACTTATGTTTTCTATTCAAGACAGTCAAAAAAGAACTCCCCAAAAACTTGAAGCTTTAAGTGAGAAATATTTGAAAGAATTGCGACAAAGAGCGTATATTCAAAATCATCATGGTTCCGCTAGTCGTTAGTAGTGGTGATCCAGCTGGTATTGGCCCTGAAATAGTTTTAAAAGCGTGGAGTATGCGTAATGTACGACATATTCCACCTTTTGTTCTTTTGGCTGATCCTGAAGTTATGCGCTCACGTGCTCATTTTTTGCAACTTAATGTTGATATAGAATCTGTTTTTGTAGATAATCTTGTAAAAAACTTCCAAACGGCTCTCCCTATAATGCCATTAAAAAATAGGCAAAATCATCAACTAGGAATGCCTTCATCAAACAATATCTTTGGAATAATTGAAGCTATTACACGCGGTGTTCAATTGATTCAAGATGGTCATGCGTGCGCACTAGTCACGTGCCCTATTGCAAAAAAAAGCCTTTATGACGCTGGATTTAAATTTCCAGGTCATACTGAATTTCTTGCTTATCTTTCTTATAAAGCTTCAAATAAACATCATCACCCAGTTATGATGTTATCTGGGCCACAATTAAAAACAGTGCCTATTACTGTTCATATTCCACTCAATGAAATTCCCTCACGTCTCAATTGTAATTTAATCACTCAAACTGCATTAATTGTTGAAAATGATTTAAGAAAGCGATTTTCTATCACCGCGCCCCGTTTAGCTATAGCCGGTCTTAACCCTCATGCTGGAGAAGATGGTACAATGGGAAAAGAAGATATTGAAATTATCTCTCCTGCAATTGAATACCTTAAGAAAAAAGGACTTAATATCATAGGTCCTTTGCCTTCCGATACAATGTTTCATCAACGTGCAAGACAAATGTA
This sequence comes from Bartonella bovis 91-4, assembly GCF_000384965.1. Classification (NCBI taxonomy): domain Bacteria; kingdom Pseudomonadati; phylum Pseudomonadota; class Alphaproteobacteria; order Hyphomicrobiales; family Bartonellaceae; genus Bartonella; species Bartonella bovis. Next base: position 561,171 of record NZ_CM001844.1, on the reverse strand, counting down.
TGATGTTGCTCTTTGTATGTATCACGATCAAGCTCTTATTCCTGTTAAAACTTTAGATTTTGATACCACCGTTAATATTACCTTAGGATTGCCTTTTATTCGAACATCTCCAGATCACGGAACTGCTTTTGATATTGCCAACAAAGGAATAGCCTCTCCTGAAAGTTTTATTGCTGCTCTTACACTTGCAAATCAACTTGCTAAAAATAGTTTTACAACATGCCAATAGATAACCTCCCTCCTCTGCGCGAAGTGATTAATACATACGGATTGCAAGCTAATAAATCTCTTGGTCAAAATTTCCTTTTTGATCTTAATTTAACATCTAAAATAGCCCAACAAGCAGGAAATATAGCAGGAAAACCTGTTATTGAGGTTGGCCCAGGCCCCGGAGGTTTAACACGTGCCTTGCTCGCAAAAGGTGCCATTGTAACAGCAATAGAACGTGATGAACGCTGTCTACAGGCGCTATTAGATATAGAAAAGCACTATCCGCAAAAATTAAAGATTATTTGTAATGATGCACTAAAGCAAAATTTTTCAGAGATTTTTGAAACATGTTCAGAAAAGCCACATATCATTGCAAATCTTCCATATAATATTGGAACACAGCTCTTATTAAACTGGATTTTAACTGAACCATGGCCTCCTTTTTATAAATCCATGACTCTGATGTTTCAACGTGAAGTAGCCAAACGTATTACCGCCACTCCTCAATCTCCCCACTATGGCCGTCTTAGTGTATTAATTGGTTGGCGTACCATTGCAAAAATTGCTTTTGACGTTCCTGCACAAGCTTTCACGCCAGTACCTAAAGTTACTTCTTCCGTTGTCCACATTATTCCACGCCCACAACCTCTCCCCTGCTCAACACAAAAATTAAGCTTTGTAACAAAAGCTGCCTTTGGACAAAAACGAAAAATGCTTCGTCAAAGTCTTAAAACTATTGGAGGCGAAATGCTTTTAGAAAAATCCGGAATTGATGGAACACGTCGAGCTGAAACACTCTCTATTTCTGAATTTGTGTCTTTAGCAAATTTAGTTATTTAAAAGCTTTAAACTTGTGCTCATATAAAAGCTTTTTTTAATAATAATGCCTCAATCAATCTTTTCAGTAATAAGTGTATTAACAAAAGATTCAACAAAGCTGCAACGCTCACGTTTCACTGTTTCTCCTAGATAAATTGATTTAATAAGCAATAAGGACTGATTTAAATCTTCGTTAATTACAACATAATCGTAAGAACGCCATTGTTGTATCTCTGTTCGTGCATTATTTAACCGCAGATCAATGATATTCTGATTATCTTCTGCTCGACGATGTAAACGGGAGACTAGCTCTTTCATTGATGGGGGAAGGATAAAAACCGATACAGTATCCCCTGGCATTTTTTTTTGAAGTTGTTCGGTCCCTTGATAATCAATATCAAATAACATATCTTGACCATTTATCAGTGCATTTTCAACGTTTTTACGTAAAGTTCCATAATAATTTCCATGAACTTCAGCCCACTCTATAAACTCATCTTTATCACGCATATGTTCAAATTCTTCCTTTGAAATAAAGTGATAATGGATACCATCTACTTCACTGGGACGTCTTTGTCGTGTTGTTACACTTATAGATAGTTCTAGTTGTTCATCTTTCAGCATTAACCGAGAAAGAGTTGATTTACCAGCGCCTGAAGGCGAAGAGAGAATAAATAGAAAACCACGACGTTTATTTGTTGTTTGAGCGCTTAATTTACTATCTAGCAATGTCATCATGTCACTCTTTTTTTAAAGCTTTTTTCTAAAACGATATATTAAAATTTCAGTCATGAATTTTTAGATTTTAAAGAGATTTAACGTACTTTCTCTAATGTACGCCACTTGCGGACATTCATATTATGCTCATTTAAAGTTTTAGAAAAAATATGCCCACCTGAACCATCAGCCACAAAATAAAGTGCATCACTTTTTGGTGCATGCGCTACTGCTTTTAAAGAATCACGACTTGGATTTGCAATAGCTGTTGGTGGCAACCCATCAATTTTATAAGTATTATACGGAGTTTCCTTTTCAAGATCAGAACGATAAATCGGACGACCTGAAGGTTTGCCCTTTCCACCAAAAATACCATAAATTACCGTTGGATCGGATTGAAGGCGCATACCCTTAGAAAGACGGTTATAAAATACCGCAGCAATTTGCGGCCTTTCTGATACAATCCCTGTTTCTTTTTCCACAATTGATGCCAATATAACAAATTCGTCAATAGTTTTGATTGGTAAATCGGAAGAACGAGATTCCCATATCGCATTAATTAATTTTGTTTGTTCTTCACGTAACCTCTTTATAATCTCTGCACGCGTTGTACCACGAATGAAATGAACGGTATCAGTCATCAAACTCCCTTCTGGAGGCAAAACCTCAGGAAGATCACCAACCAACACTTCATTAGCAGCTAACCGATCAAAAACCTGTTGAACCGTTAAACCTTCTGGAACTGTAAATGTGTGCTCAATAGACTTTCCTTTCACAAGAATATTCATGATATCCTTCATCGAAGCATGAACTGGAATTAAATATTCACCCGCTTTAAGACGTGTCGTACTCTGATGATAACCAACCCCATAAACAAAGACATCAGACGATCGAATGAGACCACGTTGCTCAAGTAATGATGCAATTTCGCGAATTCCTGTTCCAGGATGGATCAAAATAACTTCTTCTTTCTCAGCTGTTCCCTTTCCTTCAAATATACCTTTCCCAATATAAAGAGGGATGCTGATAGCCAAAATAATAACCATCATCAACATTAGAAAAAAATTACCGAGAATGACAAATGGATTACGAGAAATAGACGACCTTTTCCGTTTTTTACACGGTAACGCATCACTATTACTTAGCAAATGATTCAATAAAGAATCATTTACGTCCTGTGGCGGTATTTCGTTTTTCGCATCGGACATAATTTATTAATTTCAGTAACTTTTAAGTATTACGCTATCATTTTTCATCTTAAATTTATTATAAAGAAAAAAACTCAAGAAGCGATAATAATAAAAAATGTTTATTATTCCCCAAAGCGTCGCATCACCAAAGACGCATTTGTTCCTCCAAAACCAAATGAATTAGAAAGAATCGTATCAATTTTTCGTTCACGTGGTTTATGTGGCACAAGATCAATTTTTGTTTCAATTGATGGATTATCAAGATTAAGGGTAGCCGGCGCTATATTATCCCGTATCGCTAAAATACAAAAAATAGCCTCAGCCGCGCCAGCAGCACCAAGTAAATGTCCAATAGATGATTTTGTTGATGACATTGATACCTGCGATGCATGATTACCCAAAACGCGCTCAACAGCTGCCAATTCTATAACATCAGCCATTGTTGATGTACCGTGGGCATTAATGTAATCAATATCGCTCACATTCACTTGTGCACGCTTAAGAGCAGCTACCATACTGCGTTGAGCACCCTCACCACTTTCTGAAGGAGCTGTAATATGGTAAGCATCACCAGACAAACCATAACCAATGACCTCAGCATAAATACGAGCACCTCGTTTTTTTGCATGCTCAAGCTCTTCTAAAACAACAATCGCAGCCCCTTCTCCCATAACAAAACCATCACGATCTGCATCATAAGGACGTGATGCACGTTCAGGATCATCATTACGGCCAGTAGAAAGAGCTTTACACGCAGCAAAACCAGCAAGAGATATCCGATTGATCGGAGATTCAGCGCCACCTGCCGCCATTACATCCGCATCACCTAATGCAATCAAACGAGCCGCATCACCAATCGCATGTGCCCCCGTTGAACAGGCTGTTACAACCGAATGATTAGGACCACGTAAACCATATTTAATAGAAACATAACCAGATGCAAGATTAATCAAACGCCCTGGAATAAAAAAAGGAGAAACCCTCCTTGGTCCTTTATCTCGAAGTGTATAACCGGCTTCAACAATGCCTTCAATACCGCCGACACCAGAACCAATCATCACACCTGTACGAATTTGGTCTTCATCATTTTTGGGATACCATTCAGCATCTGCAAGTGCTTGATCGGCAGCAGCTATTGCATAAGTAATAAATGCATCTACTTTACGCTGTTCCCTAGGCTCCATATGCAAATCAGGATTATATGTACCGTCTGTTCCATCCCCCAAAGGAATACGTCCAGCAATTTGACACGGTAAATCAGTTACATCAAACTCTGTAATACGTCGAACACCACTTTTCCCTTCAAGAAGCCGCTTCCAGCTATATTCGACATCACCAGCTAACGGAGACACTAATCCCAAACCAGTAACAACAACCCGTCTCATACTTTTAACCTTGAATAAACCCTTCACCCCCTCAAAACCATATGTTTAAATTCAAATGGCTTTAAGTAAAGAATAAAGGCAAAAGCATTCTACCACTCTTGCCGTTTTACATAAAATTACACAGAAGCTTTATCAATAAATTTTACAGCATCACCAACTGTGAAAATTGTTTCGGCAGCATCATCTGGGATCTCTATACCGAACTCTTCTTCAAAAGCCATAACGAGCTCAACCGTATCAAGGCTATCTGCCCCTAGATCATCAATAAAGCTCGCATTCTCTACAACCTTATCTGCGTCAACTCCAAGATGCTCTATGATAATCTTTTTAACGCGCTCTTCTGTATTACTCATATTGAAATCCTCAATTTTGTATTGTTTCCCTGTTTGATTAACGATATAGGCTCATCTAATCAAGCAATAGATGCATTGCTTCAAAATTTTAACGATGATTTTTAGAACACTCTGTGGATATCCCTTAAAAATGAACTAATTTTGCATACCGATATAAGATTGAGCAACCACCCCGTCAAAGAAATAAACGCATCGCTTTATTTCATTCATCATTATCTAAAATAATAAAACTTATAAATCAACGTAGAAAAATAAATACTTAGATCATTGCCATACCACCATTAACATGGATAGTCTGGCCTGTAATATACGCTGCTTCATCACTCGCTAAATAAACAGCTGCAGAAGCTATATCCTCACCTATTCCCATACGCTTCATGGGAATTGTAGCCATAATTGCTTCTTTCTGTTTTTCATTAAGTTTATCAGTCATCGCAGACTTAATAAATCCTGGAGCAACACAATTAACAGTTATATTTCGTGATGCAATTTCCTGTGCCAATGATTTAGAGAAACCTATCACACCAGCTTTCGCAGCACAATAATTTGTTTGCCCAGGATTACCAACAACACCAACAACAGATGTTATATTAATAATACGTCCATAGCGACGCCGCATCATAGCATGTATCAATTCACGCGTCAGAGCAAAAGTAGCTGTCAAATTGACAGCCAGTACATCATCCCAATGTTGATCTTGCATACGCACAAAAAGTCCATCTCTAGTGATTCCTGCATTGTTAACAAGAATGTCGACACCACCCATCTCTTTTTCCACCGTTTCAGCCAATTGTTTAATGCTTTCACGCTCAAAAAAATTAGCAGGAAAGACAAAAACATTCTGACCAAGATCTGCAGCAATTTCTTGGAGCTTTTTTTCACGTGTTCCATGAAGCCCAACAATTGCTCCTTGCGCATGAAAAAAACGTGCAATTGCCTCACCAATATCTCCTGATGCTCCCGTTACAAGAGCTCTACGATCTGTTAATTTAAACATTTTTCAAACTTCCTAAAATTAAACACCTAGCACCCGTAATGCTTCTTCAATTTCCTCAGCCGTACCAATTGTTAACCCCTTAATATCTTTATTAATACGTCGAGCTAAACCTGTTAACACTTTTCCAGAACCAACTTCGAAAAGCGTATCAACTCCGTTGGTTTCAAACCACTCAACCGTTTCGCGCCACCGCACTCGCTCAGTCACTTGTTTAACAAGTAGCATAAGAATGCGTTCTGGATCACTTTCTGGTGCAACAGAAACATTTGCAACAATCGGAACAATAGGCGCTACTTTGTTAACAGTTAAAAGTGCCTCTTTCATTACATCAGCAGCAGGTTGCATTAAAGCTGAATGGAACGGCGCTGAAACCGGTAAAAGAATCGTACGCTTAGCGCCTTTTTCTAAAGCAGCTTTCATTGCCGCTTCAACAGCTTTTGCTTCACCTGAAATAACAATTTGCCCACCACCATTGTCATTAGCGATCTGACATAGACCTTCTCCTAAAATAGCGCTGCAAATTTTTTCAACATCTTTCTCATCCAAACCGATAAGTGCTGCCATTAAACCTTCACCAACAGCGACAGCCTTTTGCATAGCATTTCCACGAATTCGTAAAAGCCTTGCTGTATCAGTCAAACTCAATGTACGAACCGAACAAAGCGCTGAATATTCCCCTAAAGAATGCCCTGCAACAAATTTTACCTTTGATTCTATATCTAACCCTAATTTTTCCATCACACGAACAATTGCTAGCGATACAGCCATCAACGCTGGCTGTGCATTCATTGTTAATGCAAGAACATCTGCAGGTCCTTCGAAAATAATATGTGATAATTTTTCACCTAAAGCATCATCAACTTCCTCAAAGACCATACGTGCTTCAACAAATTGCTCTGCAAGCACTTTACCCATACCGACAACTTGGCTTCCCTGCCCTGGAAAAGTAAATGCCGCTACCATCAATTAACTCCTCAATCGAGCATTAATATTTGTTTATTGCCCCAACAAATAAGCATAAATCAAAACAAAGCAACCTATTTAGGACAGATATTTGCCTTAAAATTATATTTCAAGGGTGGAATTTGATACAAAAACTCAGGAAAATATGGTGCAATTAATCTAATAACGCCCCAACTTATTAGACTTCCTAAAACTGCGCCACCCAAAACATCAAAAGGATAGTGTACGCCAGTAAAAATACGCCCCCAACAAATCAAAAACAAAAGTATTAATGCAAACCTAGAGATAAATTTATATCTATATAAATAAAGACAGGTAGTGTAAGACGCAATAACTAGAGCATGATGGCTAGGAAAAGAAGCTGTTGCTCGATGTTCAATCAATGACTGTGTTAAACCTGCAACAAACGGACGTGGACGAAAATAAATAAGAGAAATAAAATAACTAAAAAGAAGAGCAGCACAAATGCTAACACAAATACTTAGCGCTACACGCCGTTCTACATATCCATTGCAAAACCACAGCACACAAAGATGTATAGGAATCACATAAATTAAAAACTTTGCGCAAATAATACTAATCCAAACCAACACCATCCCCATTTGATGATTGCCAGAAAGAATCTCAAAAAGCGCTACATCAATCTGGTTTAAAAAAACCATTTTTACCTCTTTCATTCTCACAACCCACAGGCTGTTATTTTATATATTTAAAAGCAACAGATATATAAAATATATCAAAACTTAATTAAGTCACATTTTTTGTAATCATCAACTTGCTATTTTTTGAGATAAGCTGTAAATATCAGCTGCTCATTACCAGCATTTTGGCTGGAGGTTGAACGGAGGGCTGGAAAATACCAGTAGGAAATGTAATAATTCCGACCTCCCGTATCTCCACTCTCGAATGTCTCGAATTGTAAATGCGTCCTTTCTTCTTTTTAGGTTTCCTGAAAAGGCAAGTCGCAGAGGCTTTGCGCCAAAACTGGTGAAGTTTAATTGAAGAAAGGCAGAATTAATGGCTCTTTATGAACACGTGTTTCTTGCCCGACAGGGTATCACACCACAACAAATTGATGAACTTTTAGAAACTTATAAAAATGTTATTGAAGCGCACGGAGGAACAATCGGGCGTGTTGAAAATTGGGGTCTTTGTGCTCTTGCTTACCGTATTCGCAAAAATCGCAAAGCTCATTATGTATTGCTTAATATTGACGCTCCAGCTGCAGCAATTGCTGAAATTGAACGCCAAATGCGTATTAATGAAGATGTTTTGCGTTATATGACAATCCGCGTAGAAAAGCATGAAAAAGAACAGTCTGCTATGCTTTCACGATCTAATCATGAAGACTCCTTTAACAAAGATGAAGAGCGGTCTCGCCTTACACGTCACCAACGTGAAGACACCACGGAAGGAATGGAATAATGATTGAAATTAATCAAACCCCTGTACGTCGTCCTTTTCATCGTCGTCGTAAAACGTGTCCGTTTTCAGGTGCAAATGCTCCAAAGATTGACTATAAAGACATTAAGCTACTACAACGTTACATTTCAGAGCGTGGCAAAATCGTTCCTTCACGTATTACAGCCGTTAGCCAGAAAAAACAGCGCGAATTAGCTAATGCTATCAAACGTGCTCGTTTTCTCGGGTTGCTTCCATATGTTATTAAATAGACTATTACATATACAAAATAGAATCAGAATATTTCTTAACTGTTTTTATTGGTATGTTAGAAACACATATTACTCATATACAAGTACATAAACGTATAAAACACCCAAAGTTGGGGCATTGCCTCTAACTGCAAAAGGCAGGACAGCGATAAATGGAACATTTTCATTTTTACAAAATAATGATTGGTATTTTAGCGGGACTATTTGCTGCTGTTATAGGAATGGCAATCATTAGTGTTGCCAATATTGCGCCTTATTTTTCTCTTCTTCTTGGTTGCTTTATTTCACTTCCAATCTTTGTTGTGGCCTTCGGCTTTGGAACATTACCCAGTCTTATTGCTTTGATAAGTGCCACTTTTGTTCTCACCATCACTAATAATATTTATATTGGTTTTGGTTTTATGTTGCTATTTTTTCTTCCTGCCGTCTACACTTCTTGGCTCTTCGGACTTGCACGACTAGTGCAAGAAGAAAATGCGCTTATATGGTATCCATTACCATCAGTTATTTTCTTTTTAACTAATTTTATTGCTCTTACACTAACCCTCGTTGGAACCTATGTGCAAATGCACCCAATAACTCCTATCGCTGCACAAGAAATTACTGCAAACATAGTACAAGTTATGCGTCAATCGCAGTCTATAAATGAAGCTGATATTCTTGCATTTAGCGAACTTTTAACAACACATGCAGCTACCTTAACAGCTATTGCACTTACTACCTACAGTTTGATTTTTCTCATTGGTAATCTTTATTTTTCAATGACAACAGCGCGACATATGAAATTGTTGACAAGACCTCGTGATGACTGGAGACAAACTTTTCGCCTCCCACTTGCTGGACTCATTATTTTTATCATCGTTTGCATAGCATCAATGCTTGAACTCGGTCCTATTCTTAATTTAGGTACACGCGTTTTCACCACTGCATATACTGTTGTTATATCAATCAGTGGCTTAGCGTATCTCCATCATATTACAAAAAGGATAAGTGGACGGATAATTATATTATCGCTCGTTTATATAGCTGCTTTAACAGTTGTTTTTGCCCCACCTATTGCTTTTATGACCATGCTAATGGGCATTTGGGCAACTATTCAACACAACTTCCAATCATACAAAAAACTTCATTAATTTATTTATTCGAAAGGAATAAACTATGGATATTATTTTACTTGAACGCATTCCTCATCTTGGTCAAATCGGTGATATTGTTTCAGTTAAAAATGGTTACGCACGTAATTTTTTGTTGCCTCAAGGTAAAGCTTTACGAGCTAATGAAACTAATAAAAAATATTTTGAAACACAACGCGTACAGCTTGAAGCCCGTAATCTTGAGCGTAAAAATGAAGCTCAAAAAGTGGCTGAAAAACTTGATGGTCAATCATTTATTGTTGTCCGTTCTGCTGGTGAAACAGGTCAACTTTACGGTTCTGTATCAACACGTGATATTTCAGAAATTATAACGGAAGAAGGCTTTTCTGTTGGACGTAATCAGATTGAGCTTAATCACCCAATAAAAACAATCGGTCTTCATACCATCACAATTAGTCTACACCCTGAAGTTCAAATTTCTGTAACAATTAATATTGCACGTTCGGCTAATGAAGCACAGCGTCAAGCAGAAGGTGAAAATCTCACCTCAATTGAAGCAACATATGGTATTCAAGAACAGCCATTAACAGAAGAAATTGATGACAATGATGAAAAAAGCGTGAATGAAAAAGCTTAATAGATATCTTTCCTATCTGGTTGATTTTCTGTTCTTATTTTTACTATTTAGTATATTGCTATCTTACAAAATACCCTGTTTTTAAGCAGGGTATTTACAATGATCTAAAATATCATACCCCAATTAGAAAAACCTATATTAAAGGGAAAATGATTATATCCCTACTTTATCTGAAGTTATTCCTATTATGAGAAAAGTAACTTTATTTTCAGCTAATAATAATTTTGAGATTGTATTATAGTTAAAATATTAAAAATATAACTTTGTATTTTTTAGAATTCTGGGAGAAATAAAAATTCCTTTAGAGCATCCATTTGAATTTTATGGAATACCTTTTCATAATCTCTGAAAATATTCTTTTTCTCTGATAGAAAATTGTGTTTTTTCAAATTCAAATAGTTTGTATACAAATTATACCCTCCACACCCATAACTATATTATATAAAATAGCTTCTGATATTTTGCCAAAAACAATTGTAATTATAAAATATAAAATACAACAATATAAATTACACGTTATAAGCGATTGATTTGTTGAAAAAAGTATCATTAAAAATTAAAAATGTGATTTTAATTGAAAGTGAAAATTTGCAATTTTGCTCTTTTAATGTACAGCATTCAATCCGTTGTCTAAGATAACTAAACTTAAAATCTTAGGAAAAAAATTTAATGGAAGAAACAAGCATCCTTAATTTCAGTCCTTTACATAAAGAAGAGACTTCGTCTTTCCGGCAACTACCATATAATATTGAAGCCGAACAAGCACTCCTTGGTGCTATTCTCATTAACAATGATGCACTTGATCGTGTTTCAGATTTTTTAAAACCAGAACATTTTTTCGAAACATTGCATCAAAAAATTTTTGATATTTTATCACAAATTATAAAAAAAGGAAAACTTGCAAATCCTGTTACCATTAAACCTTTTATTCCAGCTGAAGAGAAAATTGGAGATATCACTGTATTTAATTACGTTATCCGTTTAGCCAAAGAAGCAGTTACCATCATTAATGCTGAAGATTATGGACGCGTAATTTATGATCTTTTTATCCGGCGATCTTTGATTGATATTGGCAATCAAATTGTAAATACAGCTTTTGATGCTCCCATTGAACTTACACCAACCCAACAAATTGAGATTGTCGAACGTAATTTATTTCAATTGGCAGAGACGGGAAAATATGGTGGTGGATTTGAAAGTTTTAATGACGCTATCCAAAAAGCCATTAATATGGCATCTGCTGCCAAAAAACGGTCTTCGCACCTATCAGGTATAGCTACCCATCTGAAAAAACTCGATGAAAAAATGGGAGGATTGCAGCCCTCTGATTTGATTATCCTAGCTGGGCGCCCCGGTATGGGTAAAACCTCTCTTGCAACCAATATAGCCTTTAATATCGCTGACGCTTACAATCATGACGCTAAAATGAATAATTCATCACAAGAAAATGAAGGAGGTATTGTCGGATTTTTCTCGCTTGAAATGTCATCAGAACAACTTGCAACACGTATTATTTCTGAACAAACAGAAATATCTTCTTCTGAAATTCGGCGTGGTAATATTTCAGAAGAACAATTTGAAAAACTAGTAAATGCAACGCGTCGCCTACAAAAAGCGCCACTCTACATCGATCAAACTGGTGGTATATCGCTTCCTCAATTGGCTGCGCGCGCACGTCGCCTGAAGCGACAACATGGTTTAGATGTATTGATTATTGATTATATACAGTTAATGACAAGCAATTCAAAACGTTCCTCTGAAAATCGCGTTCAAGAAATTACAGAAATTACTACAGGGCTCAAAGCCTTAGCTAAAGAGCTTAATGTTCCTATTATTGCCCTTTCACAACTTTCACGTCAAGTCGAAAACCGAACCGATAAACGCCCACAACTATCAGATCTACGTGAATCTGGCTCGATTGAACAAGATGCTGATGTTGTTCTTTTTGTATATCGTGAAGAATATTATCTCAAAAACGAAGAACCTAAAGAAGGAACTCCCGAATATTTAAAATGGCAAGCTGAAATGGAAAAAGTTTTCGGAATAGCTGATATTCTTATAGCAAAACAACGACACGGACCAACAGGAACAGCTCATCTTGCTTTTCAGTCAGAATTTACACGTTTTAGCGACTTGGCAGAAAGTGATTATCTTCCAGAACAACGTAATTAAACCACTATGGCACGCAATCGCACTCAATTTATCTGTCAAAATTGTAATACCGTCTACTCACGCTGGGCTGGCAAATGTGATTCTTGTGGTGAATGGAATTCCCTTGTCGAAGAAGGTACAAACAGTGGCATTGGTAGCGGCCCAACACAAAATATTCGTCAAGGGCGTATCATAACACTGACTTCTCTTTCTGGAAATCTTGAGGATGCTCCACGTATTCACTCTGGTATTTCTGAACTTGATCGTGTGACCGGTGGTGGTTTTGTTCGCGGATCAGCGTTACTTGTTGGTGGAGATCCAGGTATCGGCAAATCAACATTGCTTACACAAACAGCAGCTGCATTATCGCGAAAAGGGTATAATATCATTTATGTTTCAGGTGAAGAAGCTGTTGCACAAATCCGTTTACGGGCGCACAGGCTTGGTGCAGATGATACAACAGTTAAACTTGCCGCAGAAACTAATGTTGAAGATATTTTAACAACTTTAAGTGCACATAAAAAACTTGATCTGGTCATTATTGATTCAATTCAAACCCTATGGTCAGATGTAGCTGATTCAGCTCCTGGAAGTGTGACACAAGTACGCATTAGCGCTCAAGCGATTATCCGCTTTGCTAAAAAAACAGGAGCGGCTGTTGTTCTTGTTGGACATGTTACAAAAGATGGGCAAATTGCTGGCCCTCGTGTTGTTGAACACATGGTTGATGGTGTTCTTTATTTTGAAGGCGAGAATAGTCATCATTATCGAATTCTTAGAACTGTGAAAAATCGCTTCGGACCAACTGATGAAATTGGTGTTTTTGAAATGTCCGACAAAGGACTAAAAGAAGTTACCAATCCATCCGAACTATTTTTAGGTGAACGTAATGAAAAAGCTCCAGGAGCTGCTGTTTTTGCAGGAATGGAAGGAACACGCCCTATATTAGTAGAAATCCAAGCTCTTGTTGCTCCTTCTTCGCTTGGTACACCACGACGTGCTGTTTTAGGATGGGATGGAAATCGTCTTTCAATGATTCTTGCCGTATTAGAAGCTCACTGCAGTGTTCGCTTTGGACAACATGATGTCTATCTTAATGTTGCAGGTGGCTATAGAATATCAGAACCCGCAGCTGACTTAGCCGTTGCAGCAGCTTTGGTATCTTCCCTTGTAAATATTCCTCTTCCAACTCATTATGTATATTTTGGTGAAGTTAGCCTCTCAGGAACAATCCGCGCCGTTACCTACTCAGGACAACGCGTTAAAGAAGCTCAAAAACTTGGCTTTCAAGGTGCTGTTCAGCCTGCAACAACAACTGAAACTATAAAGTCAATAAACTTTCAACAAAAAACATTTTCCGACCTTTCTGAATTTGTTGCCACTATTGTTGCAAGTAAAAAATGATTGTCATACAAATAATAATATAGAATCAAGAATCAGCCTTTATTAAGTACAAAAGAGCCTTGCTATAAAATAAAAACTGACATAACAGAAAATGTTTTTCTGCGCACTTTTATACTAATTAAAATAGAACGTAATTTTATACAACCTATATAAGGAGCAAATAAATGAGTGTAACAGTTCTTGATGGTATTGTCGTTACAATCATTATGTTTTCTTCTTTTTTAGCCATGCTCCGAGGTTTTTCGCGCGAAGTTTTATCATTGCTTTCTTGGGTAATTTCAGCCGTTATTACACTGTTTCTATTTAAACCTGTATTGCCTTTTGCTGAACAATATCTCTCTAACGAAACAGTTGCATTAATAGCTACATTAGTTACGATTTTCATTATTACTTTGATTATTGTTTCTATCATTACAATGAAAATTTCTGACTTTATCATTGATAGTCGAATCGGCAAACTTGATCGCACCATTGGTTTTATCTTTGGAGCATTTCGCGGCTTATTAATCGCAGTTATTGGTATTTTATTAATTAACGCACTTATTAAACCCGAACAACAATCTGATTGGCTGAAAGATGCAAAAACAAAGCCTATTTTGGATTCATTAAGCCAACAGATTTGGGAATTGTTGCCTAAAAATCCCGATTATGTCCTCGAAAAACTAGAAAAGCTCTTTGACAAAGATGACTTGTCCGAAAGATTTTAAAAATACTAACCAAAACATATCTCTACAGAATGAATTATAGTTTTTATTGAGAACTAATCTTAAATAATATGTAGTGTAGTGTGTGTGATATTAATCATTTAACATCATTACTGAAAGTAATATGATGACAAAAATTAATATTCCTTATCAGGAACACTTATTTGATGACGATACCCTCCATGAAGAATGTGGAGTGTTTGGTATTCTTGGACACAAAGATGCAGCAACACTAACAGCTCTTGGACTCCACGCACTACAACATCGTGGACAAGAAGCTGCTGGAATTGTTTCTTATCATAACAAGATGTTTCATCAAGAAAAACACCTAGGTCTTGTTGGAGATCACTACACAAATCCTGCAACACTTGCCCGTTTGCCCGGAGATCGTGCGATTGGACATACTCGTTATTCAACAACAGGAGAAATAGCACTACGCAATGTACAGCCTCTATTTGCTGAATTAAAAGTTGGAGGTATTGCTATTGCGCATAATGGTAATTTAACAAATGGTCTTACACTACGCCATAAATTAATTGCCTCTGGTGCTATCTGTCAATCCACTTCAGATTCTGAAGTCTTTCTCCACCTTATTGCCCGCTCACGCTATGAGTCATCATCTGATCGTTTTGTTGATGCCATTCGCCAAGTGGAAGGTGGATATGCCATGTTGGCGCTAACACGCACCAAGCTTATTGCTGCACGGGACCCAATAGGTATTAGACCACTCGTTCTAGGTGAACTTGATGGTAAACCAATCTTTTGTTCAGAGACCTGTGCACTTGATATCATTGGAGCAAAATATATTCGTGATGTCAAAAATGGTGAAATCATCATATGTGAAATACAAGACAATGGTGAAATCACTACAAAAATTATTAAACCACAAATAGAAAAACCAGAAAAACTTTGCCTTTTTGAATATGTTTATTTTGCCCGACCTGACTCAATCGTTGGAGAGCGTAGTGTTTACACAGTTCGTAAAAATATGGGCATCCAATTAGCACAAGAAGCACCATGTGAGGGTGATATTGTTGTCCCCGTTCCTGATGGAGGAACACCTGCTGCAATTGGCTACGCACAAAAAATTGGTATTCCCTTTGAACTCGGCATTATTCGCAATCATTATGTTGGTCGCACTTTTATAGAACCAACTCAACAAATTCGTGCTTTTGGCGTGAAATTAAAACATTCTGCCAATCGCCCTATTATTGAAGGAAAGCGTGTCATTTTAGTGGATGATTCTATTGTGCGTGGAACAACATCTACTAAAATTGTACGCATGCTCCGTGATGCAGGAGCAAAAGAAGTTCATATGCGCATTTCCAGCCCAATGATTTTTTATCCTGATTTTTATGGAATCGATACACCTAAAATTGAAGATCTTTTAGCTAATAAATATCCAGACTTAAAATCTATGTGTAATTTCATTGGAGCTGATTCATTAGAATTTCTCTCAATTGATGGCCTTTACCTCGCTGTTATAGGAGAAAAACGAAATAATTCTGCCCCTCAATTTACTGACCATTATTTCACCGGCCACTATCCCACACATCTTACTGATCAAAAAAGTATTCCAAAAATTCATAAATTATCTGTCCTGAAAACAAGAAATTAATAATGAAGAAATCTGATTTTAACCTTTCTGGACGTGTCGCACTAGTCACAGGTGCTTCTAGAGGAATTGGGTATCATTTAGCATTAGAGCTAGCAGCACGGGGTGCTCACATTATAGCCCTTGCACGAACAATTAATGATTTAACCATGCTTGATACCCAAATCCAAGAGAAAGGTTCCTCCACAACGCTGGTGCCACTTGACTTACATAACACAAAAGCCATTGATACTTTAAGTATTTCAATTGCTGAATGTTGGAAAAAACTTGATATTATGGTTGTAAATGCAGGAATTTTAGGAATTCTTTCACCAATAACCGATATTGAAAATACGGTATTTGAAGAAGTGTTTCAGGTGAATCTCATTAATCAATGGCGTTTAATGAAAGCAGTTGAACCTTTATTACGCAAATCTGACGCCGGACGCGCTATTTTCTTATCATCAAGCGTTGCTCACTGTGCACGCGCTTTTTGGGGACCTTATGCAGCCTCCAAAGCTGCTTTAGAAATTATTGCTCGTTGCTGGGCAGAAGAACTTAAGGAAACGCCAATCAAAGTTAATTGCGTTAACCCAGGTGCAACACGCACTGCAATGCGAGCACAAGCTATGCCTGATGAAAATCCTCAGACCTTACCACCTCCCCAAGAAGTCGCTGCAAAAATAGTCCATTTATTTTCACCTGATTTAAAAGAAACAGGTAGGCTTTTTGATGTTCGTAAAAACCAGTTCATAAACTATCATACACCTCATTGATAACAGTTTATATACCGAACTAAACTTCTATAATTTTACTCTACTTCTTAAAATCAGATAAAATCTTACGACTCTTGGTCAGTTTGAGCAGTTATTTTCTTTGCTTCTAAAGCAGCGCGTTTACTATATGCTAAAACACTACAAGGTAGAAAAATCATATAGCCAACAGCTGTTATCAATAAAGTACACCATGTGTAAGTTGCAAGAAAACCAACATAAATAACAATAATCAGCATACACGGTATAACAATATCACGCCTTAACTTTTGACCAATTTCTTTTGCATTCCATACCGGTAAGCGGCTTACTAAAAGAAAAGCGACAATCACAGTATATAAGCTAAAAAATAAAGCCCACCCCCTATTGGGTATCAAACCAAGAGCCCCTAAATAAACAGGTAACAAAAGCAATAATGCCCCACCCGGTGCAGGAACACCAACAAAATAATTCCTCCGCCATTTTGGCATATCAGTACTATCTAACATGACATTAAAACGAGCTAACCGCAAACAACAAGCAACGCAATACACAAGCGCTGCAACCCAGCCTACTTGATGAACCTGAGCAAGAATAAAAGAATAAACAACAAGAGCAGGAGCAACACCAAAATTAATAACATCAGCAAGTGAATCCATCTGTGCTCCAAAAGATGAACTACCATCCATCAAACGCGCAACACGACCATCAGCTCCATCTAAAACTGCTGCCAAAAACACCATCAAAATAGCTAACTCATAGTGATGTTCAAAAGCCAAACGAATACCACTTACCCCAGCACAAATTGCTAAAATAGTGATAATATTAGGAATAACAAACCGCATCGGCATGGGTGAACGTAACCGATGCGTAATATCGCCACGTTGCTCTTCAGGATCAAATGAAGAAAATAGCGAAAAAAATTTCATGACTCATCCTAATCTCGTCTAAAATCAGTTATCTCAGCAGCATCACCAAAAGAACCTAAAACTGTTTCTCCAGCAATTGCTACCTGACCAACACCGACACATAATTTTACTTCAGTAGGCATATAAACATCAAGACGAGAACCAAAACGTATCAACCCAAAACGTTGCCCAGTAATAACGGCATCATCTTTTTGAGACCAACAAACAATTCGACGAGCAATCAATCCTGCTATTTGTACAACACCAATCTTGCCGTGTTCGCTGTTAATTACCACCCCATTACGCTCGTTAAATTGACTGGCTTTATCAAGCTCAGCATTCACAAACTTACCCGGATGATAAACAATAGATTCTATTGTACCGCTTATAGGAATGCGATTTATATGGCATGAAAAAAGATTCATAAAAACAGAAACACAAATCATTTCGTTGCTCCCCAACCCTAACTCTTCAGGAGGAACGCATGATTTAATACACGAAATACGGCCATCAGCAGGAGAAATAATCCAATTTGAATTTATAGGCGTTATACGCTCTGGATCACGAAAAAAATATATACACCAAACTGTTAAAATAAGGCCAAACCAAAACAACGGGCTCCATATCCAACTAAAAACGAGTGAAATAATAAAAAATGTTATAATAAAAGGATAGCCTTCTTTATGAATTGGGACAAAACCATTACAGATAGATTGAACAATACGCATATAATTTCCTATTTAAGAATGATTGAACAATAAATAACTCCTATTTTTCCCCTCTTCTCTTTTGTATATTTAATCAATTACTTTATATAAAACTAGATATGATTTCCATGTTAGATCATTTCTTACGATTAACAATGCCTAGTTCATCTTCTTCACGTATTTTGCGTAATTTCTCTTCAGCCTGTGAAGCTTCAAGTTGCTTATTCCACATAGAAGCATATAAACCTTTCTTGCTCAAAAGATCAGTGTGATTTCCTTTCTCAATAATACGACCATTTTTTAATACTAAGATTTCATCAGCATTAATAACAGTAGAAAGACGATGAGCAATAATCAATGTCGTACGACCACGGCTTATAATATCCAACGCTCGCTGAATTTCTTGTTCTGTCGTCGTATCAAGAGCTGCAGTTGCTTCGTCCAAAATAAGAAGTGGAGGCGCTTTTAAAAGTGTCCGCGCAATCGCCACACGTTGTTTTTCACCACCGGATAATTTAAGACCTCGTTCACCTACTGTGGATTGAAAACCTTCTGGAAGCATTTCAATAAATTTTAATATCTGTGCCATTTCAGCAGCTTTGCGCATCTCTTCATCTGTTGCACTAGGGCGCCCATAACGAATATTATACTCAATGGTATCATTAAATAAAACTGTATCTTGCGGCACCATACCGATTGCTTCACGTAAACTTTTTTGAGTTACATCCCGAATATCCTGTCCGTCAATCATTATCGAGCCTGACTCTATATCGTAAAATCGAAAAAGTAATCGAGAAATCGTTGATTTACCAGCGCCTGACGGCCCAACAATTGCAACTGTTTTACCTCCAGGAATTTCAAAATCAATATCTTTGAGAATTGAACGATCTGAATCATAGGAAAATTTTACCTGATTAAATCGAATAGTACCATTACTCACTATCAATGGTTTAGAATCTGGTTTATCAACAATTTCTTGCTGAACATCTAAAAGATCAAACATAGCTTCAATATCACTTAAACTCTGCCGAACTTCACGATAAATCGAGCCAATAAAATTCAACGGAATGGAAAGTTGTATTAAAAGCGCATTAATAAAAACAAAGTCTCCTAAAGTTTGCGTCATATGCAAAACTTCGTAAGCCGACATTAACATCAGGATTGTCATTCCAATGCCAAAAATAAGAGCTTGACCAAAATTAAGCCAGCTTAAAGATGTCCAGATTTTTGTTGCAGCTTTTTCATATCCCGCCATAGAAGAATCAAATCGGCTTGCTTCTAGAGCTTCATTGCCAAAATACTTGACTGTTTCAAAATTCAAAAGAGAATCAACTGCACGTGTATTTGCTTCAGTATCAGCCGTATTCATTTCTTGCCGAATATTAATGCGCCAATCGCTCGCCTTGATTGTAAACCAAGTATACAAGCCAACCACCACCACAACAACAAGAAAATAGCGCCACCCATAATTTATCAAAAGAACAAATGCTGTTAAAACAAATTCTAAAATGGTCGGCACTGTATTAAGAATTGAAAATCGAACAAGGGCCTCAATTCCCTTTGTGCCACGATCAATCACACGAGAAAGCCCACCAGTTCGCCGCTCTAAATGGAAGCGCAAAGACAATCCATGAATATGAACAAAAGTCTTATATGCTAATTGACGAATAGCGTATTGACCAACAGTTGCAAAAAGAGAATCACGTAACTGATTTAATCCAGCTTGAACGATGCGAGCAACATTATATGCCAACACCAACATAATAGGTATGACCCAAATGGATGAAGGCCTCGCAAATAGCTGAAAAAAATTTACATCTAGCGCATTTGTAGCATATTTAAAAAAATATGGCACAGATATGAGAATAAGTTTGGACAAAATAAGATAAAATATTGCCCATACCACACGCATTTTCAGATCAGACCTAGCTGATGGCCACATATAAGGCCACAAATTATAAAGGGTGCGTAGAGTTTGATCTGAATCTACTGAAATGGTTTTTACTATTTCATTCTGTTTCATAAAGCCTTTAATTTCTTTTATTATTTATAAACATGCAAAAAATAATTCTTAAAACTGCTCTTCATAGATTATTTATATCTTTCCTTCACCTCTAAAAAACCTATGTGCTTACGGAATATTTAAGGTTAGACTATTTTAGACAAAGGAACAAGAAACAATCCGCTATAGGATTTATCGTTTTTATCTGTATTTTCGTACCATTCTGCTGCGAATAAATCTTCTACTTTTACATACTTTTTTTTCAATTCTGTTTTAAGCCACGTTTTTGATTTATTAATTGCTTTAAGGCCTTCTTCAAGAATTTCACCATTTTGTACTACAATAGTAGATCTCTTGCCTTCTTCCTTTTTAATTACAGAAAAATCACCATTGGTTTCCAAACGAACAAAAGCTGCCTCATGCAAACTACAGCCTTTAATACGTAATATTGTAATTAGATCGCTTATACTAATGCGCAAACGCTTAATTTTATCTATTTGAAATATACCATCTGAAACTAATACAACACTTCCTCCCGCAATAAGTCGGTGAAAAAAAACCGAATATCGTGCAAAAAAATTAAGAGATGTAATTAAAGTTTGCCAAATAAATAAAACAAGCAATAATTGAATACTACTAATACTTGGATTATAAATAATCCCTCCAATAATGCCCCCCATTACAAAATTACTCACCAAATCGATTGGCGTCATTTGACTGAGATTACCGCGACCTGTTGTTCTTAAAATCAACAAAAAAGCAATAAGACCCACAACTAACTTAAACGCGATATATCCATAAAAATGTAAAAATTCCATCAAACTCTCTCCTTTTTATGAAAGCTGCTGGAATACGGGAATTATTGTCATTTTATCTCCCACGTAGTAATACGCTCGCCAGTCTGCGGATCTTTTCCATCTTTTAATGAGATCCCTCCTACCGCAAGCTCATCACGAATTTTATCCGCAGCTTCCCATTCTTTATTATGGATAAGTCGTAACCTTTCGGCAATACACTGATCAATAAATTTTGAATCAAGGCATGTCTTTTTAACAAAAAGTGGACATTCTATTTCCTGAACCCATTCCTGCCGTAACAACCCAAATAAATCCATACCACGTGCAAGAGCTATAGCATTTCCTTCTTTATAAAATTTTCGTAAAATAGTAAATGCATTTGAAGTGTTAAGGTCGTCACTTAATGTATTAATTAAAGATTCATCTATAGATTCATTATTATCTAAACAATCTGTCTTATCACGAAGCAACTCATACCAACGATATAATTCGCTACTAGATTGCGCTAAACGATGAGCTGTCCAATTGAGAGGTTCACGATAATGAGTTTGCAACATTGAAAAACGGATAGACAAACCCGCCCAGCTTTGTCTTATTTCATCTGTCAAAGCATCATTGAATTCAAAAAAATCACTTTCTAATAAAGTACGAATAGTGATAAAATTACCAAGGCTTTTAGACATTTTTTGGCCTTCAACCTGCAAAAAACCATTATGCATCCAAAAATTAGCCATTCGCTCAGTCCCAAAAGCTGAACAACTTTGTGCAATTTCATTTTCATGATGAGGAAAAAGCAAATCAATACCACCACCATGGATATCAAAAACATTTGCTGCAGGATCATCACAATTTAAACCACCACCATAAGGAGCCAACAACTTTGCCATCGACATTGCTGAGCATTCAATATGCCAACCCGGGCGCCCTAAACCAGGAATTCCTGCTGGTGATGGCCAACCTGGTTCCCATTCCTGAGAAGGTTTCCATAAAACAAAATCCATTTTCTCCTTTTTATAAATAGCAATATCTATGCGTGAGTCTGCTCTCATTTCATTAAGCGATCGTTTTGCAAATTCACCATAACGGGGATAGTCCCCCATACTATTTATAGAAAATAATACATGATTTCCTGCTATATAAGCGTGTCCTCTCTCAAGAAGTCTTTCAATCAAAGATCGTATTTCTTCCAAATGATCGGTTGCTCGTGGCTGACTGGTTGGCAATAAACAACCAAGCGCTGCTGTATCTTTTTGAAATTGGTCATATGTACACTCTGTTAATTGACGAATAGCATCATTTAATGCAAGCTCTGGGTATTTTTGAACTGCACGTGCATTAATCTTATCATCTACATCTGTAATATTACGAGCATATACAACATGGTCCTTCTCATAAACATGACGTAATAAACGAAATAAAATATCAAAAACAATTACAGAACGTGCATTACCAATATGAGCATAATCATAAACTGTCGGACCACAAACATAAAGACGTACTCTAGCAGCATCAATCGGTGTAAAATCTTCTTTTTTGCGTGTAAGCGTATTATAAAACCGCAAATTTCCCATAATTATACTCCGTAGTGATATTGCTTGGTGTTGCTCCAACAAAACTTACTCATATTATGAAACTAATGAACGCTACTTGAAAAAATATCACTATATTGGATTTTCTATTTCTAACATCGAACTATTTGATCCATATAATGCAAAAAATATTAATCAACGATAATTAATAAATACATTATACGTACATAAAGCAATTAAAACAGATCAAGCTATTTATCATTTTGATATTGGATAAACAAAACATTTCATTTAGCAAATGATACTATTTCAAGAATATATGGTGATATATAAGTTATATTATTTACTTCATCTGCAACAGAATAAAACTCAAAATTACAGTATTCTGACATTTTGATAAATTCTATATATCTTGTCTTCCAACAATAACAATCAAATCACTGCATAACACTGTTACAACTTATAATCGTAAGCATAAAATGACAAATGGAAGATAATATTATTTAAACAGATAAACGTATAATGATCACTATAGTATTTTTTGCAATTCTTTCGTATCATTTTATATTTTCATAAACTTTATCTGAACCAATGAGACCTTTATTTAACAAATAAAGCTATGATTTTTTCACACCACATTTTTACTTTTAGAGAATGCGTTTGTCGGTATCATCATACGTCAACAATTCAATGCAATAAATAAAGGTTGTTCTCTCTTTTTCATTATTTCCGAACGAATATTGAATACCAATAATCAATATCACATTGCAAATCTAAAGAGGAATGAATTCTTAATGCGTAGCAAATTATCGTGAAAAATAGATAAGATAACGCGTGCTGACAAATTTTGGACTTACTTTGTAAAAACAATAATTATTCAAAACTGAAACGTAAATTTTGATGGAACTTATAAATGGTATTAAATCAGAAATTCTTGTAACAACTGTTTTTGATATACCATGTTCATAATATCAACACCTTCATAAAACATAATCAGAAAAATGAACTCTAAGCTGTTTTTGTATATGCGTGACAAAATTACTATAAATACCCTTTTTACAATCAAACAATTATTCAACAATAGATCAAACTTTCAGTCTTTTATGCCAATGCTTCTATAAATTTAACAGGCTCACCTTGCGAAGGTGTAACAATTTCATCTTCCCACATAACTCGCATCCCACGAATAATTGTCCCAACTGGCCAACCTTTAACTTTTTTGCCATCATAGGGGGTCCACCCTGCACGTGAACCAATATGTGCATTGGTTATAATCTCTTCCCTCTTAAGGTCAATAATGGTTAAGTCAGCATCATACCCAACTGCAATGCGCCCTTTACAGCTTATACCAAAAACGCGACTAGGACCATGTGAAGTGAGATCAACAAAGCGTTCAAGAGATATCCTTCCCATATTCACATGAGTCAGCATAATTGCTGCTGTAGTTTGAACACCTGTCATGCCCGAAGGTGAAAGAGGATAAGACTTTTGCTTTTCTTCAAACGTATGAGGAGCGTGATCTGAACCTAAAACATCAATAATACCTTGCTGAACACCGTACCAAAGACCTTTACTATGGCGACTTTCACGAATGGGTGGATTCATCTGAATCAATGTGCCAAACCTTTGATAATCATCAGAAGTCAAGGTCAAATGATGTTGAGTTACCTCAACCGTTGCTAAATCCCTATGATTTTTCAGAAAATCAATTTCTTCCGCTGTAGAAAGATGCAATATATGGACACGCTTCCCCATTTCGCGTGCAATTTTAATTAAACGTTGTGTACATTTTAAAGCAGCAATTTCATCACGCCAAACTGGATGTGATGACACATCTCCCTTAACACAAAGCGTTTTACGTTCATTAAGCCGCTTCTCATCTTCACAATGAAAAGCTGTACGACGACGTGTATTCTTCAAAATTAGACGAACACCTTCATCATCATCTACCAAAAGATTACCTGTAGAAGACCCCATAAACACTTTAATTCCAGCAGCTCCAGGAAGTTTTTCTAACTCAGCCAATTCATGCGCATTTTCACGTGTTCCTCCAACCCAAAACGCAAAATCACAATGCATCCTATGAAATCCACGTTTAACTTTATCAGTCAACATTTCTTCTGTTATCGTCAGTGGATTTGTATTAGGCATTTCAAAAACTGTTGTAACCCCTCCTAAAACTGCAGAACGAGAGCCACTTTCTAGATCCTCCTTATGTATGTGCCCTGGCTCACGAAAATGAACTTGACTATCAATGATACCTGGTAAAATATGAAGCCCCGTACAGTCGATTACCTCATTAGCAGATGCACGTGTAAGATCACCAATTTCAGCAATACGGCCATTCGTGACACCAATATCACGCTTGCCATTTCCATCATGATTAACAAGTGTTGCACCTTTAAAAATTGTATCAAATGTTTTAAACACAGCCATACTCCTTACACAATCACTTCTTTACCGATTATGTAACTCTGAGCAGAAAGGCAAGGACCATGATCGAAAAACAAAATACTATTAGCCTAAAAAATCGTAAAATTATTAAAATTATAGGTGAAGAAGCAACACGCTTCCTACAAGCCTTGATTACAATAGATGTTGAAAAAATCAACTCTCAAGAACTCTTCCCTAGTGCTCTTTTATCACCACAAGGAAAAATTATCGCTGATTTTCTAATTGGTAAAATAGACCAAGGCTATATGATCGATATCTCAGCACCTTTAGCCGATAGTTTTCAAAAACGTCTTATCCTTTATAAATTACATGCAAAAGTAGAAATTACACAACCATTACAAGAAGTTATTAGCGTTTCTTGGAAAAATGAAATAAATACTTTTGATTTTGATTCAAGTTTTATTGATAAACGATTTCCACAAAAAGAAAAAATGGTACGTATCTATGAAAAAATACCTTTTTTTGCCCCAGAACATAATGATAATTGGAACCGAATGCGTATCCGTTATGCAATCGCAGAAAGTGGGCAAGACTATGAAATAGGTAAAGTCTTTCCTCATGATATCAATTATGATCAAATCAGTGGACTATCATTCAATAAGGGTTGTTACATAGGACAGGAAGTTGTTTCACGAATGTACCACCGCAAAGCGGCTCGTCGTCGTCTTTTGATAGTAAAAGGCCAACACAATTTAAAGCCAGGATCCACCATTGAAGCAGGCACTAAAATACTTGGTGAACTAGGAACATGTGTAGAAAATGAAGCCTTAGCTTTAATGCGTATTGATCATGTCAAAGATGTTATGAACAAACATATCCCGTTTACAATAGAAAACCTTCCTGTAACAATAAGTATTGCTGAAAATATGAACTTCAGCTTTCCTGAAAACACCGTGGAAACTAACTAATGGCTAAAGCTGAATTATCAAAAGATGGAACAGCACGTGCGTGGCAAAGAATGCTTTCTGGTCGTCGGCTTGATTTACTTAATCCTTCTCCTTTTGACGTCGAAATTGAAGATATTGCGCACGGCCTTTCTCGTGTAGCACGTTGGAATGGTCAAACACATGGCGAACATACCTATTCTGTCGCACAACATTCACTTCTAGTGGAACAAATATTTCAGATACTCTTCCCACAATCCCACAATGACGAATGTCTTTTAGCTCTTCTCCATGATGCATCAGAATATGTTATTGGTGACATGATTTCACCTTTTAAAGCTGTTATAGGAAAACAGTATCAGCTTGTTGAAAAACGTATACAAGATACCATCTGTATACGCTTTTCTTTACCTGTTAACCCACCTCAAAAGCTATTAAAAAAAATCAAAAAAGCTGATCGTATTGCTGCTTTTTATGAAGCTATCACTCTTGCTGGCTTTAATACAAAGGAAGCCCTTCGCTATTTTGGTTCTCCAAGCAATATTTCACCCGATAAGCTTAATTTGCAATCCTGTTCTACACAACAAATCGAAAAAGCCTTTTTAACCCGATTTCGTAATATAGACAGTCAAAGATGATATTCATATCTTTTTTGTTGTAACCAGAAGAAACCACAAAGCATTTTAGCTTATAGTTTTACCATTTTGACAAATATTAAATATCTCATGCAACTTTCTATATTTCAATAAACGCCATCTTACTTTTATTTTTACTGATATGTAAAAAGCATTCTGGATACATTGTATCATTGTTTACCATATTCATACCTTAACTTGAATATGACCTATAAATGAGAGAAAAATTAACCTTCCTTCTTAATCTATTTGTCCAATAAATATTTGCATTGCTCTATAATTTATGCCCTTTTTTATATGTGCCTGACTTCTACAAAAAAATGAATATTATTAATATCTTTATGCTTTTTTATAAATTCTCTCAGGCCATACCAAAAGATTTCATGACTTCATTTATCAATAAGATATAAAAACGTAATAGTCGTATGAAAAAATAATTCAACTCAGTGTAAGAAAAATGTATTTAAGAAAATTTTTTTATTTTAGACTTCAACAATTAACATATTTTTATAGGTTTTTCCTCCTAAACTTAACTTTATTTAAGCTTATAAATTTCTAAATCAGATGGAAAAACACGTGATCTAACATCATCTGCATAATTTCTAATCGCCGTATCCATTGCTTGTTCAAGAGCACCATAACGACGTACAAATTTAGGCACCCAAGCCCCATAGCCCAACATATCTTCCATTACTAAAATTTGCCCATCACACTGATTAGATGCACCAATACCAATAGTAGGAATAGAGAGCTTTTTTGTGATCTTCACTGCCAACGGTTCTACTACTCCTTCCAACACAACAGCAAAAGCACCTGCTTCTTCAACTGCTACTGCATCAGCTTCAATCTTTAACCGATTATTTTCAGTACGCCCTTGTACTTTAAAACTACCAAAACGATTTACCGCTTGTGGTGTAAGACCAACATGCCCCATAACTGGGATACCCCGCTGACATAAAAAATCAATTGTTTCCGCCATATAAATGCCACCTTCAAGCTTGACTGCACCACACCCTGTTTCTGCAATAATCCGTGAAGCATTTTCAAAAGCCTGCTGTGGACTTTTCTCATAAGAACCAAAAGGCATATCAACAACTACAAGCGCTCGCTCAGATCCACGCATAACTGCTTGGCCGTGTAAAATCATCATATCCACACTAACAGGCAATGTTGTATTAAAACCATGCACAACCATACCAACGCTATCACCAACCAAAAGAAAATCACAATATAGGTCAGCAACCCGTGCGCTATAAGCTTGATAGGCTGTTAGAGCAACAATTGGTTCTTGTCCCTTTTTCGACCGTATTTCAGAAGCAGAAACACGCTTTATAGCTTTATGTGAATTCATTTTTTAGTTTCCATATGCAAAACACATTAATCAATAAGTTTGACTTCACCAAAGTAAAAGTTAGCAATAAAGTTGCAAAATACACCCCAAAAAACTCTCTTTACATCCAACTTTAACACTAATACGTTTCTCATAGAGCTTTTTAAAAGTCCAATTTAATGCTTATAAACCTCTGTATCTGCTGGAAAAGCGCGTGATTTAACATCATTTGCATATTCTTTTACCGCTACATCCATCACTTCCTCAAAAGAAGCATACCGACGCACAAATTTAGGCATCCAACTACCATAACCTAACCAAGTATTATAACCTAACATATCCTCCATTACCAAAATCTGCCCATCACACTGATTGGACGCACCAACACCAATAACAGGAATAGAGAGCTTTTCTGTAAGCTTTATTGCTAATGGTTCTACTACAGCTTCCACCATAACAGCAAAAGCACCAGCTTCCTCAACTGCTAATGCATCAGCTTCAACTTGGAGCCAACTTTGCTCATCGCGCCCTTGCACCTTAAAACCTTCTAAACGAGCTGTATGTGGCATAAGACCAATATGACACATAACGGGAATACCGCGTTTGTACAAAAATCTAACTGTTTCGGCCATATGAACACCACCTTCAAGTTTAACTGCACCACACCCTGTTTCTGCAATAATTCGTGATGCATTCCTAAAAGCCTGTTGTGGACTTTCTTCATAAGAACCAAAAGGCATATCAACAACCACAAGCGCCCGCTCAGATCCACGCATAACCGCCTTTCTGTACAAAATCATCATATCTACATCAACAGGCAATGTTGTATCAAATCCATGCACAATCATAGCAACGCTGTCGCTCACTAAAAGAAAGTCGCAATATGGGTCAGCAATTCGCGCACTATAAGCTTGGTAAACCATTAAAGAAACAATAGGCTCTTGGCCCTTTTGGGATCGTATTTCAGAAGCAATTATACGATTTATGGTTTTATATGAAGTCATTTTTATATTTTCCTATTGTAAAATATATTGATCAATAAGTCTGACCTTACCAAAGCGAATGCATAATAATAAAACCGCAGGTTTATTCAGTTTTCCTTTAAACACGCATAAAGTTTCCATGTCTCTTAAATCTATCGATTCAATGATAGCACGTGGTTCTTGCTGCAAAACATCACGGGCAATTTTGCACAGTTTATTAACTGATCGTTCGCCTTGGTTATAAAACCTTATAACAGTCTTACCACTTTCAGGAATAATTTTTGCAGCTTTGCGATCTTCTAATGTTAAAAGCTGATTGCGTGAAGAGCTGGCTACACCATCTGCATCGCGTAAAATAGGTACACCAATAATTTCAACAGGAAAAGCTAAATCCTTAACCATACGACGAATAATAAGAAGCTGTTGAAAATCTTTTTCCCCAAAAAAAGCCTTATCTGGCTGCACAATATTAAAAAGCTTAGCAACAACACTGGTTACACCACAAAAATGTCCTGGACGTAGTTTTCCCATTAAAACATGTGATAATTTTTCTACTTTTACAACTGTTTCATTTCCCAGTGGCCACATTTCTTCCACAGAAGGTGCAAAAACATATTCAACACCCGCTTTTTCCAACAAAACACAATCGCCCATAAGGTCCGTTGGGTATGTATCAAAATCCTCATGAGGGCCAAATTGCTTCGGATTAACAAAAATAGAAACTAATACTCGATCACACATTACTTTCGCCCGCTGCACTAAGGCAAGATGACCACTATGCAATGCTCCCATAGTCGGGACAAAACCAATCGATAATCCTAAACGCTTCTCCTTTGCGATACATTGCCGTACTTCAGCAATTGTTTTTAAAATTTGCATATTTAAATTATACCTATTTTACAAAATCAGTAAATTGACTCTTTTATACAAAATCGTCGTTCAAATAATTTTATTAAATTAACGCGAACCGATGGTTGTTTTATCCTCCTTGGTTCCCAAACATGGCGTGTTAAAAAAAAATTTGTTAGAGAAAACCCATTTTTCATATCATTAAAATCAATAGGACGACTGGCTCTGTGTATAAGAAACTGCGGTAGAGGTAAAAGCTTATCTTTCCAAAGGTGCCCTACTTCCTCACATACAGCACGCCCTGATTTTGGTGATACATAATGAAGGCTTTCCTGACGGCCTGTTACAACACAACAAGATAAATCAAGACCAAAGCCAAGTTCTTTAAGAAGTCGCATTTCAAAACGTATAAGTAATTCAGCATTGATAAACCATTCATCAAAATTCTCCATAAAAATATGCAACATATCATATAAAATAGGATGAGGATCACGCTCAGGAAGAAGTCGTAAATGAAAAGCCATCAATTGCAAAGTATAAAGTGCTTCTGGTATAAGTATTAATCGTGAAGCATGTAAATCAAGTGCTTCAAGCTTAAATAACCCCAAATGCTCATCCAAACGTGCCCACCATTCAGCCTCAACAAAGTTTCCAGGTTGAAGAAGAGCTGCCATACTACGCGAACGCCCCCCTTTTACCATTCCCATATAACGACCATGCTGACGCGTCATAATTTCAAGAATAACACTTGTTTCACCATGTTGGCGTGTACCAAGGATGATAGCCTGCTCTTTCCATCTCATTTTATTTTAAAAAATCTAATCCCATTTGTTGGTAGCGCTCTGGATTAGTGCTCCAATTATCACGTACTTTCACAAAAAGAAAAAGATGAACCTTTTGTTCCATGATTTCCATTAATTCCTTACGCGCTGCTTGACCAATCGCTTTAATTGTATCCCCCCCTGCTCCCAAAACAATTTTTTTCTGACTATCACGCTCTACATAAATAACTTGATTAATTTTAACTGATCCATCTGAACGCTCTTCCCAATTTTCTGTTTCAACTGTTGAAGAATAAGGAATTTCTTCATGGAGACGAAGAAAAAGTTTTTCACGCGTAATTTCAGCAGCAAGTTGACGCATAGGCATATCCGAAACTTGATCCTCCGAATAATACCACGGCCCTTCTTGCATCATTGTACCTAGATAATGAAGCAAATCCTTACAACCTGAACCATTTAATGCTGAAATCATAAATGTTTGCAAAAACTTCATTCGTTCATTAATTTTAGCTGTTAACGCTAAAAGAGATGGTCTAGCAACTGTATCAATCTTATTCAGAACAAGAATTTTATCCTGTTTAACACTTTCTAAAATATTCAACATTGCATCAACTTCGTCTGAAAGACCATTTTGAACGTCAATTAAAATTAACAAGATATCAGCACCTCTAGCGCCACTCCAAGCAGCAGAAACCATAGCGTGCTCTAATCGCTTATGAGGACGAAAAACACCTGGGGTATCAATGAGAACAATTTGGGTATTCTCATAAATAACAATACCACGTACTAAAGTTCGTGTTGTTTGCACTTTATGGGTTACAATTGAAACTTTTGTTCCAACCAATTGATTAACTAATGTCGACTTACCAGCATTGGGCACCCCAATGAGCGCAACAAAACCACAGCGTGTTTTGATAACATCATTCATGATCACTTTTCTCTATTGATTTCCATACACCTTCACGTCGTAAAATTTTTTCAGCAGCTACTCTCTCAGCATGTCGTTTAGAACTGCCTTCTCCAATCTCAGGTGCAAAACCAAAAACTTTTACTTCCACCATAAAAATAGGATCATGATCTGGTCCATAGCGCTTTACAACTCGATATTGCGGCTGTACACCATCTTGTGTATGAGCCCACTCTTGTAATTCTGTTTTGGCATCACGCCGACCAGCATCCATCTTCCTTGCTCGATCTTGCCAATATTTTCGGATAAACGGTCTTACACTCTCTAGCCCCTCATCAAGGTACATTACAGCAATTAACGCTTCAATGACATCAGCGTACATATTAGCTACCCGGCGACCCTCTAAGTTTTTCATTTCAAAACCAACGTGAATCATGTCAGGCAAACTCATTTCCAGTGCAATATCAGCACATGTTTGCGTATTCACTAAACCATTTAAACGTACCGATAACTCACCTTCACTAGCTTGTGGAAAAAATTGATACAGCATTTCTGCAACCAAAAGCCCAAGAACGCGATCACCTAGAAATTCCAACCGCTCATAATTGCCTTCTTCTAGCCCTTGAACACTAGAATGTGTCAAAGCTCTTTTTAATCTATCTTCATTCTTAAAGCGATGCTCCGTAAGCTTTTCAAGCTGATCAATGATGTGACGCTTCATCATTGAACCCTACTTAGTCAGTGGAAAATAGTGAATAGTATTAATAAAAGAAAATAAACGGGCCCAACGTACATCAAACGGCCAACGCCATATTTGCCATGCACTTGAACCATTACTTATAGAGAAAAAGATTAAATTTGCTCGGCCAATAAGATTTTCCTCTGGAACATAGCCTACATCCAAACGGCTATCATCTGAATTATGACGGTTATCACCCATCATAAAATAATGCCCTGGAGGAACTTCAAAAACTTTTGTGTTATCAACTTGTGGAAAAACACCTAAATCAAGCGTATTGTAACTTACACCATTAGACATTGTCTCACGATAAACATCCACAGGGCGGTTAACTTCTGTTACATCAGGATCATCAATCTGCCCCATTAATTGACGCGAAACAGCTTTATCATTGATATAAAGAACGCCTTGACGAACCTGAACATAATCACCGGGTAATCCCACAACACGTTTAATATAATCAACATTTGGATTACTAGGCAAGCGAAATACTACAACATCCCCGCGTTCAGGTTGAGATGCCCAAATACGTCCTGAAAAAATAGGAGGAGAAAAAGGAATGGAAAAACGAGAATATCCATATGCATATTTGGAAACAAAAAGATAATCCCCCACAAGTAAAGTAGGACGCATAGAACCAGAAGGAATTGTAAAGGGTTGAAAAAAAAGTGTGCGAATAAGAACAGCTAAAAATAGAGCCTGAATGAGAACAGAAATCAACTCAAAGACTCCACCTTTCTCTTTCTTTTTTTGTACTTTTTCTTTTTGACTCATCATACACTGCCTTCTTGTTATAAATAAATTTGTTTTTCATCATAATGCTCAAATAACAAAAGCACAATCTCCTCCACTGTCTATCCACGTGGAAGTGTTTCTATAATAACAACTGCCTGTGCCCAAGGAAAATCATCTGTTATACTGAGATGAATGATAGCGTTATGCTCAGGAGGTAATAACTTCTGTAATTGCAGCTGCGCACCATTTGTTAATTGCATAGTCGGTTTTCCCGACGGTAAATTAACTACCTCCATGTCTTTCCAGCTAATACCACAGGCGATACCTGTCCCTAAAGCTTTAGCACACGCCTCTTTTGCAGCAAATCTTTTAGCATAAGAAAAAGAACTTTTTTGGACATTCTCAGATTTGGCCCGTTCAATATCTGTAAAAATGCGTTGGATAAAATAGTCACCATAACGAACCAACATTTTCTCAATTCGCCTTATATCAACTATATCACTGCCAAGACCTATAATCATAAAACATTACTTGAATTTTCTCGCCGCAAACGCATTCTTTGCATCATCTTCTGATACCTTTTTTGCTGAAAACGACCTATTGCCCTGTAAACACCTATATAAGATAAACCTCCAAAGATAAAACCTAAAAGAATGCCGCCCAAAATCATTGGCAGCATAATAGAAACCCATGTATTTTCAAAAATTATCCACACCTTCGAAAACGTCAAATCACCAAACATAGTGCGAATCTGGGAAAGAGAAATTTTATCCACATCTCCAAAAAGTGATAAAAACAGATAGCCTATTTTATAATTAAGCATAACAATAGGCAAAAATGTTAGCGGATTTGAAAAAACGGTCCCAATAATCGCTGCAGTAAAATTACCACGTAAAATCCAAGAAAAAAATAGTGCCAAAATAATATGCAATCCAAAAAAGGGTGAACAAGCTGAAAAAATGCCAATAGCTAGCCCCAACGCTACTTTATGTCGCGTTTCTGATATGCGCAAAATACGTTTACGCATATAACAAAATGAGCGACGCAACCAAAACCAAAGCCGAATACGCTCTCTAAAACCTACTGATTTTCGATGATGAAAAAGCATAAGATACTCATACATATACTCTTCATACAAAACAATCTTTGTTATTCAAATTAATTTCAATGAAGTTTTTGCACAAAACAAAGCATATTTAAAAATAGTTAAATATTGCGACTTCCTGGCTTAATTGCAGGAAGGGAAGCAAGCTCAGAAGGTATTGCATCAGCTGCATAAGATACTACTTCATATTCTGCAAGCGAAATCAATGGAACTCCAACATCAACTTTACCACCAGAGCGATCAAGAATACATGCACTTGCCACAACATTAGCTTTTTCCCTAATTAAAGCTTCAATTGTCTCACGAATAGAAAGACCAGTTGTTACAATATCTTCGATAATTACAACTCTTGCCCCTTTTTCAATTTCAAAACGACGCAACTGAAATATACCATTTTCACGTTCCACCCAAATAGAAGGTATACCAAGGTGACGCGCAGTTTCATAAGAAGGAATAAGGCCACCAATTGCAGGACCAACCACATAATCAATTTTTCCTTCAACACAATCCTTAATTTTTTGAGCTAAACTACAACATAATTTTTCGGTTAGATCAGCATGCATGAACACTTTCGCCTTCTGCATATAAATAGAACTATGGCGACCTGATGTTAAAATAAAATGCCCTTCTAAAATCGCATCTGCCTGTTTAAAAATATCAATTACATCTTGTGTATTCATTGTAAAATCTCATATCTTTTATCCGTGCACCCGACTCACCGCACTAACTGAGCCTGTTTCTTTTAACTGAGAAAGAATACGATTCAAGTGCTTTAGATCCCAAACTTCCAAATCAAGCACAATTTCCGTGAAATCTGAAGCCATACGGACTAAAGATAAATTTTGAATATTAGCATCATTTGCAAAAATAACCTGAGTTACTTTAGCCAAAGAGCCAGGACTATTAATAGCCCAAATATTTATCCGAGCAGGAAAACGTTCGCTTATTTCGGTATCGACATCCCAGCGTACATCAATCCACCGTTCTGGCTGATCATCATAAGCCATCAAAGCTGAAGACTGTATTGGATAAATAACAATACCTGCACCCGGTTGCATAATACCAACAATTCGATCCCCTGGTACAGCTCCTTCAGGAGAAAATCGTACTGGAATATCTCCACTAATTCCTCGAATAGGTAATGCTCTGTATTGATCTTTCTTTTCTAAAATTTCCTCCTTTTCATTTTCAGTCACTTTAAAAGTCATACTTTGAGAATTTTCAATATTAAACCGCCCCTTTTCTTCAGACTTAAAAAACGATCTATGCACTACATTGTGATCTTGATAATCTGGATGAATTGCTTTAACCACATCAACATAAGACAATTCACCGCACCCAACAGCTGTTAATACATCTTCCACATCTTTGCGTGCCAAACGTGGCAGAACTTGCTTAAGTGTATCCTTTGAAAATTGTTCTCCTGCGCATTCAAACGAACGCTCAAGGATACGATAACCTAAACCTGAATATTGCTTACGCATTGCTGCACGTGTTGCCCGACGAATTGCGGAACGTGCTTTTCCCGTTACAACAAAAGATTCCCACGCTATCGGTGGAACTTGAGCCTGTGAACGTATAATATCAACTTCATCACCGTTTTTCAATTTGGTCATTAAAGGCATAATACGACCATTAATTTTTACCCCCACACAAGAATTACCAATATCGGTATGAACTGCATAAGCAAAATCAATAGGTGTAGCGCCTTTTGGAAACGCAATTAACCGCCCTTTTGGTGTAAAGCAGAAAACCTGATCTTGAAAAAGCTCAAGCTTTGTGTGTTCTAAAAATTCTTCCGGATTATCCCCATCTGATAAAGATTGAACTGTTTGACGCAACCACGCATAAGCATTGGTTTCTTTCGACAACTTCGAAACTGAATAATTAGAACCATAATCTTTATAAATGGAATGCGCTGCAACACCATATTCAGCAATTGTATTCATCGCATTGGTTCTAATTTGCAATTCAACACGTTGCCTTGAAGGTCCTACAATTGTTGTATGAATTGAACGATACTCATTTTGTTTAGGTATAGAAATATAATCTTTAAAACGACCGGGTACCATTGGCCACGTAGTATGGATAATACCAAGGGCACGGTAACAATCATCTACTGTTTCAACAATCACACGAAATCCAAAAATATCAGATAATTGCTCAAAAGATAATGCCTTGCTTTCCATTTTACGAAAAATTGAATAAGATTTTTTCCGACGGCTTTTAACATCAACTTTAATACCATGCTGAGAAAAAAGTCTCGTCAATTCGTTTTCGATTGTGGAAAGTAAATCTCGATTACACTTCGATAATTCAGAAATTCTGTCAGTAATAATACGGTAACCTTCTGGATTTAAATAAAAAAAAGAAAGATCTTCTAACTCTTCGCGCATATCTTGCATACCCATACGGCCAGCAAGCGGTGCATAAATGTCCATCGTCTCCTCAGCAATCCACCGACGTTTATCATCACGCATAACACCAAGAGTACGCATGTTATGAAGACGATCTGCAAGTTTGACTAAAAGAATACGGACATCATCAGAAATAGCAATAAGAAGCTTACGAAGATTTTCTGCCTGCACTGCCTTTTTTGAGACAAAATCAAGCTTATTGAGCTTTGTCAGCCCTTCAACTAACTTACCAATTTCAGATCCAAAAAGTTGATCAATTTCTGCTCGTGTAGCGCTTGTATCTTCAATCGTATCATGCAAAAGAGCAACAGCAATTGTTGCTTCATCCACGCGCATATCCGTTAAAATAGCAGCAACTTCCAAAGGATGAGAAAAATAAAGATCACCCGAAGCACGCTTTTGGTGCCCATGCTTTTCCATTGCATAAATGTAAGCTTTATTTAATAAAGCCTCATTTACGTCAGGCTTGTAACGTCGCACCCGCTCAATAAGCTCATGCTGACGCAGCATATAGGTACATCCTCAGAAATTTCATAATTTGAACATTATTGAATATTCTATCAGTAAAAGGTCTAAAATAAAATAGGCACTTCTAAACAAAGTATAGCAATACTCATTCAATAAACTACAAAATTAATAATCGTCGTTTTTTTCGGGCACAACTAAACCCTCAATACCTGCTAAAAGACCCTCTTCCGATATACAATCAAATGAACATTTTGACTCTTCCTGTACAGTACTAAAAGCACTTTCAGACTCACTTGAGTGAGAAATAAATTCATTAACTGTTTCTGGCTCATCCACTTCAACATGCTTTTGCAATGAATGAATAAGATCTTCTTTTAAATCAGCAGGCGATAAAGTCTCATCTGCTATTTCACGTAGAGCTACAACTGGATTTTTATCATTATCACGATCAACTGTAATCTGTGCACCTTGTGAAATCTGGCGCGCTCGATGCCCGGCTAAAAGCACCAATTCAAAACGATTATCAACTTTATCAACACAATCTTCGACCGTTACGCGGGCCATTTATGCCCCTTTCTAAAAGTTCAAATCCAATACTAATTCTAGAGTATATACAATAATCAAAACAAAAAACAAGAAAAACAATATAAGTTTTAGCATTTTTTTGTAGAAACTGCTTGATAATGTAATTGATAAAAACAACACAATCAATTAAGATTAAGCGACTAATAGTACTCCTAAAATAAATTGAACGATATTGGTCAAACGCAAAAATAACCCTCTCCATTAACAAAAATGAAGCTCTTTCAGATTCCACAACTGTGAAATTATATATAATTATTCAAATTTCTTAAAAATCTTCTGAATTACAATACTGTAATGTATTACTTATAGTCGTATGAATCTAAAATAAAAGCTTTGAATTTATTTAACATCGTGCCAATCAACACTTTAGTGATCAAACAAATCATTAAGTTATTTACAAAAATAATATCTGCCGTATACCCCAAATAACTCAAAAATTTTTTAAAGATGATTAATGCCACGATCATGAATAGTCAATTAACAACATTTTGCCCAGAACCACCGAAAAATTGCGACTTATGCCCCCGTTTACACAACTTTATCTCTGGCTGGCGTATAAAAGAACCTCATTGGCACAATGCACCTGTGAGCCCATTCTTTCCCTATAAAGGCGCTGCAACAACACGTCTTCTTATTGTTGGACTTGCCCCTGGATTACGTGGAGCAAATCGAACTGGACGCCCTTTCACTGGTGATTATGCAGGTCTACTGCTTTACTCTACTTTAAAAAAATTCGGTTTTGCTCAGGGAACTTTTGAAGAAAGACCTGATGATAATCTTGAATTGATTGATGCAGCAATTGTTAACTCTGTTCGTTGTGTACCCCCAGAAAATAAACCTACCAACACAGAAATTAAAACTTGCCGATATTTTTTTGCACCTCTTTTAACAAATCTTCCTCAACTCAAAGCCGTTATTACCCTTGGCACCATTGCTCATCATTCAACTGTACGCGCTTTAAATGCAAAAGTCCTAGAACACCCTTTCGGTCACGGAGCAATAAACGATATTGGTAGATTACGCATCTTCTCAAGCTATCACTGTTCCCGCTATAATACCAATACTAACCGTTTGACAGATACTATGTTTCATCAAATCTTTCAAACGGCAAAAGCATATTTAGATCAATGCTGAAATTCCCTTAATACTTAAAAAAAAGATATATAAACCAATCGAATTATCTGTAGTTTTTCAACAATCTGGCCTTTTCACGCCCCCAATCACGTTTTTTTTCTGTTTCACGCTTATCATGAAGCTTTTTACCACGCGCCATAGCAATCTCTAATTTAACACATCCTTTTTCATTAAAATAAAGTTGAAGCGGAACAATGGTCATCCCTTCACGAGAAACTGCATTAAAAAAACGTGCCATTTCACGCTTTGAAAGCAATAATTTACGTAAACGACGTGGTTCATGATTAAAACGATTAGCTTGCGTATATTCAGGAATGTAGGCATTGACTAACCATAATTCTCCATTTTCAAAGCTAGCATAACTTTCAGAAATATTAGCATTATTGGAACGCAAAGATTTAACTTCAGTTCCATGAAGAACAAGCCCAACTTCAAGATTGTCTAAAATTTCAAAATTAAAACGAGCTTTACGATTATAAGCAATTACTGTACGCACTAGTGCATTTTTTTTTCTGTTCATGGCTATTTCAATACCATCTTATTCTTAAATGAGGCCAGCATATTGCAGAGCAGCATCTATAATCCTTTTTGTAGTATCTTCTAAGGGAACAATCGGTAAACGAACAGTATCACGACAAAGCCCTAATTTTGCAGCAGCATATTTAATACCTGCTGGATTTGGTTCAATAAACACTCCATAATTTAGAGGCATTAAACGATTATTTAATTCTAACGCCATCTTATAATCACCACGACGACAAGCAGCTTGAAGCTGTGCACAAAGCTTTGGAGCAACATTGGATGAAACTGAAATACATCCCATACCGCCATGTGCATTAAAACCTAATGCTGTACTATCATCACCAGAAAGCTGCACAAAATCCTTGCCACACTCTTTGCGTTGTTTACTTACCCGTTCAATGTTTCCTGTCGCATCCTTGACACCAATAATATTGTTAAAATCCTGATATAGATTTTTCATAGTTTCCACAGTCATATCAACAACAGAACGCCCAGGAATATTATAAATTACAATCGGAATAGAAACAGTTTTCGCAATAGCAGCAAAATGAGCATATAATCCCCTTTGATTAGGTTTATTATAATAAGGGGTTACAACCAAAACTGCATCCGCACCTGCTTTTTCTGCATGTTGTGCAAGTTCCACAGCCTCATCTGTACTATTTGACCCTGCACCCGCAACGACAGGAATACGCTTAGCAACCTGCTCAACACATAACTCTACAACTCGCTTATGTTCCTCATGGCTTAAAGTCGGTGACTCACCCGTTGTTCCAACAGGGATTACACCATTAATACCCTGTATAACCTGCCACTCGACAAAATTGCAAAACGCTTTTTCATCAACAGCACCATTTTCATCAAATGGTGTGATAAGTGCAGTCAGCGCTCCCTCGAGCATGATAAACTCCTCGTAATTCAAGTTTCATTAAAAAACAGTTGTCTTTTACTACCTATTATAGAGCATAATCTTGCTATATAATTGAAACAAGAAGAACTCCATAAATGCTTTCACAACTTTAATATATTATTCAATTTCGAGCATTTTTAAAAATATTATAATCCGTTAACGCGTTTTTCATGCTTCTATTTTAAAGTTTATAAAATGCTTAAAAAAAGCAAAATCTGAAGATTTTTTCGATGCGTATATTCTTTGCCCATTCTTTTATACCAATTTTTACTACATTAATATTGGCAATTTTGTGCTTAAATGCATTTGCTCAAACAGTTTTACTACCGGAAAAATTACCAATCCCTTTGGCTCGACCTTACCCATTTACAATAACAGAAAAACCTAAAAAACCACTTAAATCGATTAACAATACAATTAACAACAGTCTTACAATTAACAATATCATTTCAGTCAACCAACTTAAATTAGGGTTAGATGCCCTTTCAAACAAAAATATTGCAAAAACGATAGCTCTTCGTAATGCAATGGCGAAAAATAGTCTTGACCGCCATATTTTAACATGGGCAATTAGTACATCAAATTATGCTGACATACCCAGTTTTGAACTATTTAATGCAATTAATGAATTAAAAGGGTGGCCTGGCATGGCCATTATAAAACGTAATGCTGAACGTGCTTTTATCAATGAAACTCATTCCCCACAAATAATCATTCAAAAATTTGCTCACACCTCCCCCCTTACAGTACAAGGTATGGCTGCACTTGCTAGAGCACTTATAGCAACTGGGAAAACTACCCGTGCACGACAAATAGTTGCACCATGGTGGTATAAAGCACAACTTAACGCAAAAGAAGAAGAGCTTATCCTTAAAAACGCAGATTCTGCATTAAAACCTATTGACCATCTGAAACGCATGCAGATTATGCTTTATGAAAATCGTATTGATTCAGCTAGACGCATCGCAACGTTGGCTCGTGCCCAATCTCTTTTTAATGCCTTTGCTGCAGTTGCAAACAATGACCCTAAAGCTGCACAAAAATTACAAAATGTTGATAGATCTTGGAAACAAGATCCTCTTTTACAATTCGCTCATATTCGCTATCTTAGACGAACTGGACAATATAGTGCTGCAGCAACACTTATGATGAAAGCACCCCAAGATGCAGCAAGTCTTATCAACCCTGATACATGGTGGATAGAACGACGCACTATTTCCCGCGAAATGCTTGACTTAAACAAACCTAAAATTGCTTATCAACTTGTTGCAACTCATACCGGTTTAACTCCTTCATTAGCAGCTGACGCTGAATTCCATGCAGGATGGTATGCACTAAGATTTCTTCATGATCCTAAATTGGCAATGCTCCACTTCACACGTATTCCTCAGTTATCTCATCACCATTTTTCAAAATCTCGCGGTTATTATTGGATGGGACGAACGGCAGAAATCTTAGGTGATCATGAAAATGCTCAGCATTATTTTCATCGTGCTGCCCGTTTTAATATAACTTATTACGGTCAATTAGCAGCTTCACGACTCAATCAAAAAAAACTCAACATTTCTTTTCCTAAACCAACAACCGCTGAACGGCAACGTTTTAGCACTCGACAAGCTGTGAAAGCTATTCAACGACTTGAGGCTGCTGGGTACGCTGATCTTGCTAACATTTTTTATAGACAACTCAGTAAAGAAATAGAAAGCCCTGGGGAATTAGCTCTTCTGGCTGTTATGGCAGAAAAAAATGGCGATTATCATACCAGTCTTAAAATAGGTAAAACTGCTGTTGTTCAAGGTAAAAATGTCGGTGCACTATCCCATCCTATCGGTGCCATTCCGCCATCTGCTAATATTTCTGCAACAGAAAAAGCTCTCGTCTATGCTATTGCACGCCAAGAAAGCGAATTTAATCCAATAGCTACCTCAAAAGCAGGAGCCCAAGGTATGCTCCAATTATTACCAACAACAGCAAAAGAACTTGCAGATAAATATTCGATTGCGTGGTCATCGCAAAAATTTAGTAGCGACGCTAGTTATAATATTACGTTAGGCGCTCATTTTCTAGGTGAACAATTGGAACGTTTTAACGGATCTTATATATTAACGTTTATTGGTTATAATGCAGGACCTCGTCGTGCAAATGAATGGATAGCACGTTACGGCGATCCTAGAGGACAATCTCTTGATAAAGTTGTCGATTGGATTGAACGGATTCCTTATCCAGAAACACGTAACTATGTAATGCGCGTTATGGAGAATTATGTAGTTTACAAAACCCGTTTCAATGGAGAAACAGATATTAGAACGCACCTTGTTACTGGACATTAAAAATTATAAATTTAATTCATTTAAATTTTTCTGATTGCTAGTTATTCATAAATTACAGTGCCATCATAATTCAAAATATACACTATAAAAACTGATTTAGAAGTCTAATACAACAAGATTTATGAAATACCACCAAACTTAATCTAATCTTTTTTGTAAAAAGATATATTCTGTTCACAGATAAAGCTGTACAAAAATCAGTTAAATATTAAAGATATTCTAATAATTTTATTTTCTTTTGAAGATGGGGGAGGAGGAAGAGTACCAACACGCTGAAGTGCTGCCATAGCCAATCGATCAAGTTCCTGATTATTAGAAGAAAGTGCAATACGTTTGGAAAAAATATTCCCCTGTTTATGCACTTTAAATTCTAATTGTACTACTCCTTTGGCGTGAGTAGTACGTTGTCTCATAATATAATTTTTTTGCCTTTCTAATTGCGCTTGCACCTTTACCAACCACTGCATAGATAAAGCATCATCAAGCTCGGTATAATTACCCTTACTAACAGCAACCGAATGTACTGATTTTGCATCACTCCGCTTTGCGGCAGATTTTGACACTGATAACGCTTTTTTGACAAGAGCTTTACGTTCTATTTTAGAAGTTTGAGATTTTTTCAAAGTTTGTTGTATTATAAAATCGTTTTTTTCTATAATAGGTTGAGTCTCTTGTGAAGACTGAATCTCTTCTGATTGAATCTCATTAAGCGCTGATTCTGATATCTTTTGTTCTTGCTCTGAAAAACTAGACTGCAACACTTCTAAATCCGTATTAATATTAGGGCGTGTGATTTCTTGTGCAAAAGTCAGCATAATCGTTGATGGAAGTACACTATTGTTCACATCAACATTGCGAAAATAAAATTGTATTCCCAACGCAGTATGTAAAGAAAGAGCGCTTATAAATGCCCCTATCCAAAGGATTGATAACCGCCTAGTATTTGTAAAATTCATAACCTCCATCCACCAATATTCTATATTAAATTAGTACTTAATTGTATTAAAACTGATCATTTTCAAATTACAACTTTTTTCTTGACGCTTTTTATCATGTTTAATATATTAACTTTATTTCATATTGGGATCATTATTACTTGGTTAACTAATCTTTGTGGTTGGAGACAGGGTTTTGTGGTGTGAAATATTTTAAGTTGCGGGGCATTAAAGAGAAATTTAAAAAATTTTAACGGTGTCTTATGCAAACAAAACCAAAAAGTGTTTATAAAAGTTGTATAGCTTTAAGCGCATTATCAATTTGGATTCCCTCTTTCGTTTTTGCACAAAACAGTAATATTATTCTTTCACAAAACAGCTATCCAAATGCTATAATTGGGCTCAAACCAATTGTGATTGAAAAAGGAAAAACTGCAAATCCTCTGGATACAATAACAATTTTAACCGACCGTGAAACTGCTCGAGATATTGAACAAAAACAAATAAATGATGTTCATGATATTGGACGTCTTAATCCGTCTATAGCCTATAATTCAAATAATGATAGTTTTGTGATTCGCGGTTTAGATGCTGATCGTGTTCTTGTAACAATAGATGGCATTCCCCTTCCATGGCTTAACGATGGAGTCCGTGGTATTAAGGGGGGGAGTTCAATGTTTGACTTTAATGCCCTCTCTACACTTGATATCATTCGAGGATCAGATTCTAGTCGTTATGGCTCTGGAGCATTAAGTGGAATCGTCGCCTTGCGCACTCTTGATCCTGAAGATCTTCTCACAGAAGAGAAAAATTGGGGCAGTCTTACAAAGGGCAGTTATAATTCTGCTGATGATAGCTGGCATATAGATGAAGCTTTTGCGGTACGAGCTTATCAAACCTTTCTACTTTTCCAAGGATCTCGTGCAGGAGGTCATGAACGTAAAAATATGGGAACTGTAGATGTTTACGGAAGTGAGCGTACGCGTGCCAATCCTGCTGATTTTGATCAAAATAATCTGCTCTTTAAAATTCATCAATATTTTAACAGCAATCATAAAGTTGGTTTTACGGCAGAGCGTTTTCACTATAATAAAGACACTCATTTATTGAATGCTTCCTCCACAACATATTCTCCAAGTTCAGTCTATAACAAGAATAATAAATATCGTGAGCGTTTTTCACTTTCTTACGATTATAGTGGTAACAGAGATGCTATTTTTGATGCATTTCAGGGGCAACTTTATTGGCAGAAATTGTCAAATAACCAAGTTTTAAAAGGTCATCGTATTAAACAACCACAAGGGGACTATGTAAGAGACAACCTTATACGTAATATTAATTATGGCTTTAATGCCAATAGTCTCAAGAAATTTGATAT
This sequence comes from Bartonella bovis 91-4, assembly GCF_000384965.1. Classification (NCBI taxonomy): domain Bacteria; kingdom Pseudomonadati; phylum Pseudomonadota; class Alphaproteobacteria; order Hyphomicrobiales; family Bartonellaceae; genus Bartonella; species Bartonella bovis. The sequence goes on along the minus strand of NZ_CM001844.1, from coordinate 516,503 downwards.
AGGTGCCATCAATCATGCACTGAAATTTTCTACTGATATTTTTGCATCCAAGCTTCATCAATATGCGTCTGGTCAAGATAATTGTCATTTGAGAGAAAACGCTCGTGGATGTGCTTTTTTGCACACCAATCAATCTGATACACCAGATACTCATAGCCATGGTTTTAGTTTAGCTTTTGAAGATGAAATTGGTTTTTCTAATAACCATGTTCGCATTATACCTGGAATTCGCTATGACTGGTATAAACACGTCCCACAAAAAACGCCTTCTTATAAAAAAATAGCCGTTTCTAAAGAACAGCCTAAAACAAATGGTGGCTCACATTTTTCTCCCAAATTGCGTATAGAGTGGGATGCTAATGATCAAGTGACGTTCTATAGTCAATGGGCGCAAGCTTTCCGTGCACCAAGTGTTTCAGAACTCTACCTCACCTATATTAATCCTACTTTCTATTATATGACTGGCAATCCCAATCTTAAACCAGAAATCAGTAATGGATATGACATTGGTATAAAATATGGAAATGTAAATTTTGATGGTTCTATTAGTGTCTTTACCAATCAATATAAAAACTTTATTGATATTATAGATAAAGGACCATCACAGGAATTTATGTTAGCGCGCAGACATTATATAAATCGCGCTCATGTCCGCATTTCTGGTGTTGAAGCAAAGACATATTTAGCTCTTAATGAAAATTTCCATAGCAATTTTTCCTTTGCATATGCACAAGGAAAAGATCTTGATAAAAATGAATATCTTAACTCAATCCCAGCTTTAAAAGCTATTATAGGGGTTGGATATGCACAAGAGGCCTGGGGAGCTGATATTATGCTCACTTTAGCCGCTAAACGTGATAAAGTAGAAAAGAACTCTGATTATGCAAAAACTCCAAGCTATAGTTTAGTTGATGTGTTAGGCTGGTGGGAGCCTTTTGGTGAAAAAGGTCCTATTATAAGGGTTGGTATTTATAATCTTTTCAATAAAAAATATTGGAATGCAGTTGATCTTCCTTCTGCTTCACCTAGGGGTATGGCACCACCACCTAGAGATTATTTCAGTCAGCCAGGTCGTAACTTTAAAGTATCGCTTGTGCAAAAATTTTAATCACTTTTGTTAGTAATTTTAAAAATTATATTAATAAAAGGAGAGGTATTGTATTTTAGTTTTTAATTTGCCTGTTTTTTGATTGTTCTACTATCCATAATAAAGATTTGTTTGATGATAAGCTGAACTATAGTTGTGCAATAGTTCAGCTTATCGTTTTAAGATTATAAAAATATGGAAAGTCTACCCTAAATAAGTGACTCAAGGAAAACTTATGTTGTACACAGCTGAAGAAATTATTAGACTACGAGAAAAAAAAGAAATGCGTAATCGCGATTTTGCTACTTCGATTGGCATATCTGAAGCAGAGCTCGTTGCTGCTTATTGTACTACAGAAAAAGCAAAAAAATTAAATGCTGATGTGACTACTCTCCTTGAAAACGCTCCTAAAATTGGAACAATTATGGCATTAACACGTAATGAATATGCTGTTCATGAAAAAACAGGATGTTTTGAAAAAATTGTGCAAAACAAACATGTTCCTATAACGCTTGGTGAAATTGATTTGCGTATTTTTCCAAAACAATGGAAATTTGGTTTTGAATATGAAATGGTTGTTTCTGGAAAACCCATTAAAAGTTTGCAATTTTTCGATCAACACGGTGTTGCTATCTTCAAAATCTATTCCAAAGATACAACAAATATGGAAGAATGGAATATACTTGTTAAAAAATTGCTCAGCAAAGACCAATTACCTAATCTTGAAATTCAATCCTCTCCTACCCCCACACAGCATAATACAGTAGATATAAATGTTGAACAATTCCGTGATCGTTGGCGACAAATGACTGATGTACATCAGCTCCATGAAATTATTTCAGAATTTAAAATCAATCGACATGAAGCTGTGAAATATGCTGGTAACGAATTTGCTGATGAATTAAATATAGAATTTCTTAAAATGATGCTAAACAAAATTGCACAACAAAAAACACCAATTATGTGTTTTGTTGGTAATAAAGGATGTATTCAAATTTTTAGTGGACAAATCAAAAATATTAAGCAGATAGGTCCTTGGCTTAATATTCTCGATGAAAAATTTAATCTTCATCTGCTCATTTCTGGCATCAATAAAATATGGCGTGTCCGTAAGCCTACTCGCGATGGCTATGTTAGTTCACTTGAAGTTTTTGATAAAAATGATGAAATGATTGTTCAATTTTTTGGTATAAGAAAAGAAGGCCAAAAAGAACGTGAAGATTGGCGTTCTTTATTGAATGATTTTCCCTCTATATTAAAGACAGCAATTACTTATTAAAAAGGTAAGATAAGAAATGTCTACATTTTTTTTGCACAGATTATCAAACCTTATTCTTAGTTTTATTTTGTTTTATTTCACCTTTTTTTCTCAACAAGCAACTGCTGAACTTACAACTAATTTTCCTAAAAACGCACGAATTGTTTCCATTGGTGGATCGCTCACAGAAATTGTTTATGCATTAGGAGCCAAAGATCAGCTTGTTGCTCGCGATAGTACAAGCATATATCCTCAAGAAGCACTGAAACTTCCTGAACTTGGATATATGCGAGCCCTTTCACCCGAAGGAGTTTTATCGCTCACTCCAGAAGGTATATTGCTGATTGAAGGAAGTGGTCCTTCTTTAACAATTGACATCCTCAAAAAAACGTCAATACCGTTAGTGATCGTACCAGAAAACTTTTCTCGTGAAAATGTAATAGAAAAGATTCGCCTTGTTGGCAAAGCCCTTCATCGAGAAACACAAGCAGCTGCATTGATTAAAAAGGTAAATCGTAGCTTCATGGATAATGATATGCTTTTGGCAAAAATAACTAAACCAAAACGCGTTCTTGTTGTTCTTTCAATGCAAAATGGGCGTCTCATGGTATCTGGAACAAATACAGCTGCTGATGGTATGATAAAACTTTCAGGCGGTATTAACGCCATCTCTAGTTATAAAGGATATAAGCCTTTAAATAATGAAACTTTATTACAATCAAACCCCGATGTTATCTTGCTTATGACGCACCCTAAAAATTCATCTCAAATTGATCAAATTTTAGCTATACCAGCAATTCAGGCCACATCTGCAGCACAAAATCACGCTATTAAACAAATAGATGCTATGTATTTTTTAAGTTTTGGTCCACGTACTGCAGAAGCGTCAAAAGAACTGATTAATATGCTTTATAGTGAGAATTAAAATGGTAAGAACTGATAAAAATGATCAACAGCATCTCTTCAACACAAGTGCCTGAAATAAAAGAAGAAAAACGTGCAAACCGAGGAAAAATTGCATTATTAAGTCTAATAATATTTCTTATTTTTAGCATTTTAGTAGGGCTATTAAATGGTGCATCAAATGTTTCTTTTATTAATCTTATTCACGTAATTCTTACACAAGATTTTTCAGTAAGCAGTAAAACCCGTGATTATCTTGTATTTATTGACATAAGGCTCCCCCGTATTATCTTGGGATTATTGGTTGGTTCAGCTTTAGCTGTTTCTGGTGTTCTCATGCAGGGAATTTTCCGTAATCCCCTCGCAGATCCTGGAGTTGTAGGTGTGTCAGCAGGTGCAAGTCTTGGTGCTGTTTTAGCAATTGTCGGCGTTACTTTCCCACCCCTATTTTTACCTTTTCTGGAATCTTATAAAGTTATTATAAGTGCTTTTTTGGGCGGACTTTTATCAACAATTATTCTCTATGCAATCGCAACACGTCATAATTGTACTTCTATTGCAACAATGCTTCTTGCAGGTATTGCTCTTAGCGCTTTAAATAGCGCTATTGTTGGAATTTTAATCTTTAGCGCAAACGACCAGCAATTACGTGATATTACTTTTTGGAACCTTGGATCTCTTGCGGGTGCGACATGGTTAAAAGTTGGACTTATTTTGCCTTTTGTTGGAATTGGTCTCTTTTTTTCTCCATTTTTGTCACGCGCATTGAATGCTTTGTCTCTTGGAGAAGCTGTCGCTAGCCATATTGGTTTCCATATTCAAAGAGTTAAAAATATTTCTATTCTACTTGTTGCTCTCATGTGCGGTGGTGCAGTTGCTGTCAGTGGTGGTATTAGTTTTATTGGTATTGTAGTTCCGCATATTTTGCGTCTGCTTATTGGGCCTGATCATCGCTATCTTATTCCCTGTTCTACTGTTTTAGGAGCAGCTCTTCTTATTTCTGCTGATACATTTGCGCGCTTTATTATTGTCCCCGCAGAATTACCAATCGGAATTGTTACAGCCCTTTTTGGAGCACCCTTTTTCCTTTGGATCCTTATATATCAACGGGGGATAAAGATTTTATGATTGAGGCAATTAACATTTGCATTCAACGCAGAAAAACATATATTATTGATCACATTAATCTTCAAATTAAAAGTGGTACTTTCACTGTTATTATTGGTCCAAATGGATCTGGAAAAAGCACTTTCATTAAAGCCTTGAGTGGAGAGATTCCCTACAGTGGAAAAATGACATTGAATGGTCATGATGTTACCAAGACAAAAGTTTGTAAAATGGCAATGATGCGTGCAATTCTGCCACAATCAACAACACTAACTTCTCCATTCTTAGTTCATGAAGTGGTAAAACTTGGACTTTCTGTTCACCAACACGATATACCAAAAACAGAATTGAAAATTTTACCTCAAAAAGCTTTAGAACGCGTTGGTTTAGCTAACTATAGTGATCTATATTATCATGAATTATCAGGTGGAGAACAAGCTAGAGTACAGCTTGCCCGTGTACTTTGCCAAGTGTGGACACCTGTTTATAATAAAATCCCTCATTGGCTGATATTGGACGAACCTATTGCTAACCTTGACATCCAACATCAGCTCATTGTTATGAATATCGCTCAAAATTTTGCTCGGTGTGGTGGTGGCGTTCTTGCTGTGCTACATGATCTTAATCTGGCTGCCTGTTATGCAGATAAAATAATATTGTTTAATCAGGGGAAAGTTTATTGTGAAGGAAGCGCTTCTTCTGTTTTAACAACGCAAAATTTGCGTGAGGTTTATCATTGTCCTTTAAGCGTTTCTACATTACCTAAAACAGATATTCCCTTTATATTACCACAAACAGCAACTCACTTATAAGCATGAAATAAGTGTATTTTCTGATATATTTGATTAAATGGAAAAATAAGTGCACAATAAAACATAAAAAACATTTTTGAATTGCTTTGTTTTAAGTAAGCTCTTTTTATCGTAAATGATAAAATATTATAGTTTTACGCTACTTATTTTCCAACATATAAAAAAATAAATTTACAACCTTTATATTTTAGAAAATACATTAAAAAAGACCTTTTCTCTTTTATATTTTGATTAATATGCAAAAATCTAAAGTGGAAAAGAGGAAAAATTAAATCATAACTCTCATAATATATTGATTTTTGATATGCTAATGACTATGGAGTTTATAATAAAATTAAAGTATAAAACTTTTTAAGCTATCTCTATAAAATACACTACACTTACCTTGAAAAGATAATATTTTATAATAAAAAATGATTAAAATAAAAAACTTCTCTTTGAGTATATCTTTCAGGATTGAGTCTTATAAAAATTAAAATTTATAAGCTACACCAACGGGAAAGCTATTATAGTATTATAGTAAAGTCGCCCCTCACCCGTTTTTAGAGAACTTTTTCCAAAACTTGAGTAATGGTACTTTGCACGTAAAATAACATTACCAGTCATTACAAAACTAACACCTGTACAAAAACTATAGTTAGCCATTACTTTTGTTTTATTTGATATTTAAAAGGGCCCTCTCTTCTCATCTATCCTCTCAATCAAGGTCAATAAAGATAAGATACTCTGAAGTTATGTATATACCCACCCAGCAACATAAGACATAATATAATCAACAACAAAACCAATATGTACTCTCTTTTAGAACCATCCATTTTCATTATTTCGTATAATTTCCCTTAAAAAGAAATTTTTAAAAATCATATCTTATTGAACAATAGGTATTTGTTAAATCCTCCCAGAAATTGCTCTTTTTCCTCTTGATTTAGAGTAACAATTTCAACTTTTTTGTTTCACAAATGTTGAAATTGATGTGAAAAGAAAATGAGCATACTACGAATATGTCAATTGAGTTGTTGCTAAGATATATAGCTTTTTAAGTAAGATGTGGAATATTGTAGTAAGTTACAAATCAAATCATGTACTACAATCATAGCCAATTTAATTGGCTTTTCATTTTTTTCGTACTCTATCATAACAATTAATGGTAACACACTTTTCAAAAATTATGTTCGATTATAGAAAGCTCTTTTATATGTCTAAATTACGATAAGCTTTAAAAAACGTCTAACATATATTGTCGTCGTTAGCCTCATAACTCACAATCAATACATAGGATTTATATTTCTATCTATATGAGCTTGTAAATGAAGTAATCTAACTTGTAGTATCTGGAAAATGTAACAGATATTGTCAGTCATGAAGTAAAAAAGTCAATCTTGGGTAGCTGTTTTGTCGATTTGGCATAGATAAGTTTATAATATTGAAGTCGCCTCAATTGATATAAAACCTTTATTTATTGGAAATAAGCAAAAAGTTAATTACGCAAAATTTTATAAAGCATCTTATAAAGCCTATACCAAGCAAATATCAAAAATCAGCGTATAGAGTGAGAAAATGAATGACAATGCGCGCATTCACAAGAGCTACAATTTTACAAATAAAAGTTAGATAAATACTATACCATCACTTCATACAAAAACACCTAGCAGAAAACAATTTGCAAAAGAAGTAACCAAAAATCTCAAAAAGAGTAAGATAGCAAAAAACAAGCTAACAGAATCAAAAATCCCTAACTTTAACTATTAGTGACTTTTAGAATCTGGCGGAGAGGAAGAGATTCGAACTCTCGAGAGCCTTTTGAGCCCTACTCCCTTAGCAGGGGAGCGCCTTCGACCACTCGGCCACCTCTCCAAGAGCGGTGCATAAACGGTATTGATAAAAAGTTCAAGACATTTTCGATTTTTTTCAAAAAATCTGGAATTTTAGTTTTTTTGCATCTTATTAAACTGAAAAGTTAAGAAATAAATATTCAATGAATATATTGTAACCTTTTTGCCACAATACTCCAAATAATACATGGATAACTTTTAATAAAACCATTTCGTATTATGTATATCGAGCAAAGACTAGTATGTTGCAGTTAAGGAGGGGGCGAATCTCTCTTGATGTTGTTATCTTAATCAATTCAAAGACTGCATGATCTTGCCTTTAAAACTAAACTTCAATTTGGAGATTAATTATGAATGTTAAAGCTCTTCTTTTAGGCTCTGCGGTAATTCTTGCAGAAATCTCTAGAGCACACGCAGATTCAGCAGTTGTTGCAGAATCAAAACCTATAGAATATGTCCGTGTTTGTGATGCATACGGCCCAGGATATTTCTATATTCCTGGAACAGAAACATGCATTCGTTTATCAGGTTATGTTCGTGCTGACTTCAAAAGTGGGGAGAAAATTGATGCAAAAACTAATGCCGATTTAAATAATGATCAAAAAACTTATCGCGTAGCCTCACGCTTAACCCTTATTTTTCAAACAGCTTCTGAAACTGAATTAGGGACACTTCGTTCACGTGCAGAAATCCGTTCAGAATGGAACAGTGGAAAAAACAAAAGTGGTGGAGAGCTTCGTTCTGCTTATATTGAACTCGGTGGTTTTCGTATAGGTCTTGATGACACAATTTTCAATCATTGGACTGATTTTTATGGTAACGTCATGAATGATGACCTTATAGCACCAGCAGGAAATACACGTACCAATGTTATTTCTTACACTTTCAGTAGCAACACTGGCTTTTCTGCTATTATCGGAGCTGAGTCAGGTAATGCTTCAGGCCCTTCTTCTACAAATAACTATTACTACATTGATAAAAACGGTGTAATTACCGATGTTATTGATCTTCCAAGTAAACATATAAAAGGTTATACTCCAAATATCCTTTTGGGTGCGAAATTTTTCCAAGAATGGGGAGGCGTGTCAACAGTTGCTGCTTACGACGCTTACTATAAAAAATGGGCGGGTAAAATGCGTGTTGACTTCAATGTTAATGACTATTTAAACCTCTGGGCCATGGGTGGTTACAAAAACAACCTTGACTATTACACAGTAAGTGATGACAACTCATTGTCACGAGAAAACACTACAATCTATGCAAACTGGGGTGGTAAATGGGCTGCGTGGGCTGGTGCAACCTATAAAATCTTGCCAAAAGCAAAGTTAAATGCTCAAATTTCCTATAGTGCAGCAAAAACCTTCTCGACTTCTGTTAATATTGCATACACATTGGTCCCAGGTTTCACTATTACACCTGAATTAACCTATATTTCTTGGAACGATAATCGCAGTTTCGAAAATAAAAGTGCTTCTGAAAGAAGCTATACAGCTGCTTTAAACGGAAAAAATGCTTTACAAGGTATGATTCGCTTCCAGCGTTCATTCTAAGCTTTAGAATTATATTCTTAGAAACTGGCAGTTTAAACTGCCAGTTTTTTTATTTTTTAGAAACATTCATAACAGTCATAAAGCATCTTAACACCTTGGATTTATCATTCTATGACACAAATAAATTGCTTTATGGAAATTATTTATACGAATTAATTCGATAGTGTATTAATAAAACACACATTTCAACCTCTATATAAGTCATAAGAAATTAAGTGTAAATTTTACTCAACCAAACAATCTCTTATAAAATTATAGTAGATATCTTTAAATGCTTATTTAAAAATCCCGACATACTGTTGAGAATTTTATCCGCACATATAATAAGACTGAGATTATCCATCAATAACAGCTATTCAAAAAATCAATCACCATTTTATATAGTTTTAATAATCTTTTTAAGATTGAGATATACGCTTATGAAATAGCAATTATATTTCTCAAAATTGGAGTTATTATATCTAGTATTACTTGATAAATGTATTGTGTCCTGCTTGCTCTTTGATCCCAAACCGCTGTTGAACCTTATAACATATATCAAGAGTGCATAAGTAATAATAGATATCTCATCTTTTACGTTGGATATCATAATATATGAACTAATAATAACATATTCTTTACATTACTCTTTTAAGAAGAATTTTTAATGTTGTTAGCTAGTTACTTGCAATGATTTTTTCTTCATCCCTCCAAAATATTCTAAAATCGTTGAGAACACATCTTTGCGATTGACAACACAAACATTTAAGCTGATCATAATTGGCAAATAAAATGTTCTGATCATAGTTGGGATATTATAAGCAAATATATAAGTTTTTATTGATTTTCTCAAAATGAAATCTTCAGAGCTTGATTAGATACGTGTTGAGGGTAGAAGTGATATTGTATGTAACCTCACTAAAATGTACCTTATGAGGTAAATACATTTCTGTTAACCTGCAATACGTTTTTTAATTATGGATTTATAAGGAAAAAACTTGTGCAGAAAAACACTCCATCAGTTAGTTGCAATCCCTTTCCTGCCTCACGCAAAATTTATCAACAGAGTCCTCTCTTTGCTAATGTGCATGTACCATTACGCGAGATTTCACTGACAGATGGCTGTGACGAACAATCTTTAAATGTCTACGATACTTCAGGACCCTATACTGATAAAGATGCTATCATTGATATCACTAAAGGACTTCCTGCAATCAGTGAACCTTGGCTGTCTGAACGTGCTGACACTGAATCTTATCCTGCTCGATTAGTCAAACCTGAAGATAATGGCTATACTCACACACCAGCTTTTGGACAAAAGCGACCCATTTTGCGGGCAAAAAATGGAAAAACAATTACACAGATGGCTTATGCACGTGCAGGTATTATTACTGCAGAAATGGAATATGTTGCTATCCGTGAAAATGAAGGCTCAACTGAACAAAACCAGCAAAAAACAGCACCAAATAAGGCATTTAGTATATCAATACCAGAAATCTATACTGCAGAATTTGTACGCAATGAAGTTGCTTGTGGACGAGCTATTATTCCTAAAAATATCAATCATCCAGAATGCGAACCAATGATTATTGGGCGTAATTTTCGTGTTAAAATTAATGCCAATATTGGCAATTCAGCAGTCACTTCATCTATGGCAGAAGAAGTTGAAAAAATGGTTTGGGCCATTCGTTGGGGAGCAGATACAGTTATGGATCTTTCAACAGGCCGTAATATCCATAATATTCGTGAGTGGATTATTCGAAATTCCCCAGTACCCATTGGAACCGTTCCTATTTACCAAGCGCTTGAAAAAGTGAACGGTATTGCTGAAAATTTAACATGGGATATTTTTCGAGATACCCTCATTGAACAAGCAGAACAAGGTGTTGATTATTTTACTATCCATGCAGGAGTAAGATTACCTTTTATTCCTCTTACTATTAATCGCGTAACAGGTATTGTTTCACGTGGTGGATCTATTATGGCTAAGTGGTGTTTGCATCACCACAAAGAAAACTTTTTATATGAGCATTTTGATGAAATTTGTGACATTGCACGCACATATGATGTTTCTCTTTCATTGGGTGATGGACTTCGTCCTGGTTCTATTGCTGATGCAAATGATGAAGCCCAATTTGCTGAGCTTAAAGCTTTAGGAGAATTGACAAAAATCGCGTGGGAAAAAGACGTGCAGGTTATGATCGAGGGACCTGGTCATGTGCCAATGCATAAAATTAAAGAAAATATGGAACAACAATTAATTCTTTGTCATGAAGCACCCTTTTATACTTTAGGCCCACTTACAACTGACATTGCTCCCGGATATGACCATATTACATCGGCAATTGGAGCTGCTATGATCGGTTGGTTTGGAACTGCCATGCTTTGCTATGTAACACCTAAAGAGCATCTAGGGCTACCAGATAAAAATGATGTAAAAACTGGTGTTATCACTTATAAAATTGCTGCTCATGCTGCTGATCTTGCTAAAGGTCTTCCTAGAGCTCAATTGCGTGATGATGCTCTTTCGCGTGCACGGTTTGATTTTAGGTGGTATGATCAATTCAATCTTTCACTTGATCCAGATACGGCACGTGCTTTTCATGATGAAACAATGCCTAAAGAAGCGCATAAATTGACCCATTTTTGTTCTATGTGTGGACCCAAATTCTGCTCAATGCGCATTTCTCATGATATCCGTGATTCAGTAGCAACAAAAAAAGTAAAAGATGAAGGTATGGTCGCCATGGCCGAACAATATCGAAAGAACGGCGATCTCTATATAAAAAAAGCTGTTCCTGAAAAAAAAGAAATAGTAAACGGTTGAAAAATATTCTTATAAAAGGTGCAGGTGTAGGCGGTTTAACAGTTGCCTTTATGTTACAACAAAAAGGTGTGGCCGTTACTATATCTTCTCCCTCCCATTCCCCCATAGAGACTGCAAGCTGGTATGCAGGAGGTATGCTAGCACCTTATTGTGAAAGGGAAAGCTCTGAACCAATTATTGAAGATCTTGGTATACAAGGCGTGCAATGGTGGAAGGAAACACTTCCTAAAATTGTGATACAAAAAGGTACTTTAGTTATTGCACCCACACGAGATATAGCAGAACTTAAACGATTTTCAGCGCGCACCAATAATTACAAAATCATAGAAGGTCCAGAAATAGCTCATCTTGAACCTGACCTTTCAGAACGTTTTAACTGTGCACTTTTTTATGAAAATGAAGCGCATATCGATCCCCGTAAAGCACTGATTACTTTAAAAGAAATCCTCATAAAAAATGGTGCATGTTTTACTGATATAGGAGTATCTGAAAAGAATTTTGATATTATTATTGATGCAACAGGAATAGCGCGTTTAGGAAAAGACAAAAATATACGGGGAGTACGCGGCGAGATGCTTTTAATACGCAGTATAGATATTCAAATTTCTCGCCCCATTCGGCTTCTTCATCCACGTATTCCACTCTATGTCGTTCCTCGACAAGATAATATTTTTATGGTTGGAGCAACAATGATTGAAAGTGACTGTAATAGTGCAATCTCAGCAAGATCAATGATGGAATTTCTTAACGCTGCCTATACTTTGCATCCTGCTTTTGCCGAAGCAGAAATTATAGAGTCTGGTGTTGGTATACGTCCATGCTATCCTAATAATTTACCTTGTGTTAACAGACATGGTAAACACATCTTTATTAATGGTTTTTATAGACATGGTTTTCTTTTGTCTCCAGAAATGGCAAAACAAGCAGTAAAACTAGCACTGGAATAAAGCATGCAAATATTTGTCAATGGTCAAATGCTCCACACAGAAGTAACTTATCTCAATTTACTTCTTGAAGAATTAGGTTATGAAGGAAATTGGTTAGCAACCGCTGTAAATTCTGAAGTTGTTCCTGCGGATGCACGAAATCAATTTGTTTTGCATGAAGGAGATAGAATTGAAATTCTAAGTCCGATGCAAGGAGGTTGAAGCTATATGTTGAATTTTTACGGCTCTCAGTTCTCTTCCCGCCTTTTATTGGGAACAGCCCAATATCCCTCACCAGAAATCCTTCGCGAAGCTATTTATAAATCTAATACGGAAATTGTGACAGTTTCATTGCGTCGAGAAACCGCAGGCGGAAAACAGGGGGGACAATTTTGGCAATTTTTAAAAGAACTTAATGTAACAATACTTCCTAATACTGCCGGTTGTTATACTGTCAAAGAAGCTGTTACCACCGCCCAATTAGCACGAGATCTCTTTAAAACACCTTGGATTAAACTCGAAATTATCGGTAATTCGGATACATTGCAGCCAAATGTTTTTGCCTTAGTCGAAGCCGCAAAAATCCTAAACAATGAAGAATTTCAAATTTTTGCTTATACAACAGATGATCTTATTGTAGCTGAAAAACTCTTAGAAGTTGGTTGTCGTGTCATTATGCCTTGGTGTGCTCCTATTGGATCTGCCAAAGGCCCCTGTAATACTGATGGATTGCGTTCTATCCGTGCTTACTTGCCAGATCTTACTCTTGTTATTGATGCAGGCATTGGGCGGCCATCGCATGCCGCTGTTGCTATGGAACTTGGCTATGATGCAGTATTACTCAACACCGCTGTTGCCAAAGCAAATGATCCTGTATTAATGGCTGAAGCATTTTCTCAAGCTATTAAAGCAGGACGTATGGGTTATAAAGCAGGAATCCTTGAAGCACGCAATGTAGCTGTACCTTCAACACCAGTTATTGGGCAAGCCGTATTTTCATGAAACTTGATCCATTTTATCTCATCGTTGACAGTGCCGACTGGGTTGAACGTTTGGTTCCTCTTGGGGTCAAACTTATACAGTTACGTATAAAAAACAAAAATATAGAAATAATAAATCACCATATAAAACGAGCAAAAAACATATGCGATAAATTTGGAGCACAATTAATCATTAATGATTATTGGAAAATAGCAATTGATGAAAAGTGCGATTTTATTCATCTTGGACAAGAAGATTTGTGCAACGCTGATATTCCTACAATCCGTAAAAATGGTATCAAATTTGGTCTTAGTACTCATGATGAACATGAATTGGATATTAGTATGTCTGTTGCTCCTGAATATATTGCACTTGGTCCTATTTATCCGACAATTTTAAAAAAAATGAAATGGGCTCCGCAAGGATTAGAAAAAATTAAACAATGGAAGAAACGCATTGGTTCTCTGCCTTTAGTTGGCATTGGTGGTTTGACACCAGAACGTGCGATTGATGTTTTGGAAGCAGGAGCTAATAGCGCTGCTGTTGTAACCGATATTATTTTACATAAAAAACCAGAAGAGCGCACCCAACAATGGATAAAGATGACTCAAAAATGGCGCTGATTCCTTCTATTCTTATTGTTGCAGGTACCGATCCAACAGGTGGTGCTGGCATTGTTTGCGATATAGAGACAGCTGCACATTTTCAAACAAAAACCAGTTTGGCTATCACTTGTGTTAATGTGCAAGATAACAATCACGTTGCTAAAATTACACCCATGAGTGGAGAATTTGTTAGCGCACAAATGCGCGTAGCCCTAGAAGCTAATCCTATAAGTGCAATCAAAATCGGGATGACAGGTACTAAAGAAATTATAGCAGCAATTTGCAACGTATTAGAAGACCATTCCCATATCCCTGTTGTTTTTGATCCTGTTCTTACCGCCTCATCAGGAGGGAAACTTACAACAGAAAAAACTATAGAAATTATGCTTAATAAACTGCTTCCTCATATTGAACTTTTAACACCTAATATGGAAGAATTAGCTCTTCTTAGCCAAAGCCCATTAGCTTCTAATTGTGAAGAAGCAATACAACAAGCCAAAAAACTTCTTTCATTTGGTCCACGCCATATATTGATAAAAGGTGGGCATGCGAACGGTACCCTTGCAACTGACATTTTAATTGATAAAAACCAAGTAATAAATATCTCTGCCCCACGTTTAAAAGGAGAAATGCGTGGAACAGGTTGCATCCTTTCAAGTGCTATTACTGCGCATTTGGCATTTAACAAATCTATAACGACAGCCGTAAAAAAAGCAAAAGAATATCTCTATACATTATTTTTAAACTACCATCAAAAAGATCATTAAAACTGCAACACTATTCCATTTCTTCAAAAAATTGTTTTGATCCTTATATCTTGTACATTACATAAATCATACAGAAAACCTATATATCAATAAGGTTACAAATAAAAGTTCCAGTCATTTATACACCGAAGAAAAACTATAATCACTTCTGTTATTGAATCTTATAATTTCAGATCAGTTTCTAAGAAATCATCGAACAGTATATACTACATCTTCATTTGTAATAAAATACATTATAAAGCTTGAAGAATAATTCTGCTTAGTTTATCCATTAATGGATTGTTTACAAGTAAAAAAGCGAAATGTCAGAACAAACTCAATGTTTAATCTCATATGAAGAACTATTAAGCTTTTATAAAGAAAGTGGTGTAGATGCTGCGCTTAACGATACGCCTATTGATCGTTTTAGCCAATCTGCTATTTTAGAGCAAAAATCAAAACAGACATTAAGCTCTACCCATCATAAACAAAATTCACAAACGATAAAACTGCATAGCCAATCGCCACATAGCTTTGACAATAAAGCACATGGTGCACTTTCAGCTATAGAGATGGCAAAAAATGCTCATACACTTGATGAATTAAAATCTGCCCTCCTCTCTTTCAATGGTTGCTCATTGAAATTGACAGCTAAAAACACTTGTTTTTCAGATGGAACAGCAGGAAGCTCGCTTATGCTTATAGGAGAAGCACCAGGACGAGACGAAGATATCCAAGGAATTCCGTTCGTTGGAAAAGCAGGAATGTTACTTAACAAAATATTGGCATCTATTGGTCTAACAAGAAAAAACGTTTACATAGCAAACACTATTCCATGGCGTCCACCTGGAAATCGTACACCAACACCAAGAGAAGTTGCATTATGCCGCCCCTTTATTGAACGGCAAATTGAGCTGGCTAATCCCCGTGTTCTTATTGCACTAGGAGGAACTGCTGCGCAGTTTCTTACGGGGGCTCAAGGTGGAATTATTCGCATAAGAGGAAAATGGCATATTTATGAAAGCACAAATAACATTAAAATACCTGTTATGCCAACTTTTCATCCTGCTTATCTTCTACGAACTCCTAGTCAAAAAAAGCTCACATGGATGGATTTTCTAGAAGTAAAAAACCGCCTTAATAATCTTTTGTAACTCATTGGCTTCTTCTCTTCTTAAAACACAAACGCTTAATTACTTATATTCCCAAATACAATAAGGAAAAACTTATGAAACAACCAACTATTCCCATTTATCGTTTGGAAGATTATCAACCCACACCTTATGTTGTCCCCAAAACACAGCTTGATTTTTGCCTGGACCCAACAAAAACCCGTGTTACAGCAACATTATCGATTGAGCCCCGTGAAAATACACAAAAATTAACACCTTTGGTACTTTCTGGTGACGAACTTACATTAATTTCTGTCGCCATAAATGATGAAAAATTACCAGAAAATGCTTATAAAAGCACACCTTCACATTTAGAAATTACAGCCCCTCCTACTTCTCCTTTTACGTTGCAATTGGTTACAGAACTGAACCCTGAAAATAACCGCAAACTCATGGGGCTTTATCTTTCAAATGGTATTTATTGCACACAATGTGAAGCAGAAGGTTTTCGCCGTATTACTTATTTTTATGACCGCCCAGATATTCTTTCTACTTATACAGTAAGAATTGAAGCAGATTCTCACACAATTCCTATCTTGCTTTCTAACGGTAACCTTATTGAAACAGGCCCCCTTGATAACAACCGCCACTTTGCTATTTGGAAAGACCCTTATCCGAAACCATCGTACCTCTTTGCTTTAGTTGGTGGAGATCTTGATAAATTAGAAGACCATTTTATCACTGCATCTGGGCGGCGTGTCAAACTTGGCATCTATGTAGAAAAAAGAAAAACAAAACGAGCAATCTACGCGATGGATGCACTCAAGCGCTCCATGCGTTGGGATGAGAAGTCTTTTGGACGCGAATATGATCTTGATGTTTTCAATATTGTTGCTGTCTCAGATTTCAATATGGGGGCAATGGAAAACAAAGGATTAAACATTTTTAATGATAAATACGTTCTTGCAGACCATGAAACAGCAACTGATCATGATTATCGAAATATTGAGCGTGTTATTGCACATGAATATTTTCATAATTGGACCGGCAATCGTATCACTTGCCGCGATTGGTTCCAACTTTGTTTAAAAGAAGGATTAACTGTTTATCGTGACCAGGAATTTTCTGCAGATCAAAATGTGCGCAGTTTACAGCGAATTGAAAACATAAAAACGTTGAAAGCTACACAATTTTCTGAAGATGCTGGACCACTAGCCCACCCTGTACGCCCTCGTCAATATAGTCAAATCAACAATTTTTATACTACGACTATCTATGAAAAAGGTGCAGAAGTAGTCCGCATGGTGCATACTATTTTAGGCCCTACTTTGTTTCGTAAAGGTATGGATCTCTATTTTCAACGCCATGATGGACAAGCATGCACTATTGAGGATTTTATCGCTTGTTTTGCTGAAGTCTCTGGTAGAGATTTTTCGCAATTTATGTTGTGGTATGAGCAAGCGGGTACGCCTAATGTGGAAATCGATAGTCATTATAGTGATGGCGTTTTAACAATTCATGCGAAGCAAAATATTCCAGCTACGCCACAACAAAACGAAAAGAAACCTATGCTTATTCCTATCGCTTTTGGCTTACTGGGGCATAAGGGAGAGCCATTAACTTATGAATCTGATGCAAATATTCAAGCAGATGTTATGATATTGTCTCAAAAAACTCAGAGCTTTACATTAAAAGGATTGCGTGAAAAACCTGCGTTATCACTTCTCAGAAATTTTTCTGCCCCTATTACTTTACAAACCCCATTTAATGAAGACGAACTGATCTTTCTTGCTAAAAACGATAGTAATCAAATCAATCGCTGGCAATCACTCAACCATCTGATAACACAAGCCCTTATTCAAGTAATTAAAGATAAAACACTAGAAAAGAAGAGCATGCCCTCTAACTTGCTAGAACTTATTGAGATCATCCTTAAAGATGAAAATCTTGAACCTGAATTTCGTGCATTTTGTTTAAGCTTACCTAGCGAAATTGAACTTGCTCGCACACTTGCTGAAAATGTTGATCCAGATCGTATTCACCACGTACGTAATCAATTTTTAGCCTCTATTGCACACACTCATCAAGAGCTTTTAACAAAAATCTACACGCAGATGGAGATAAAAGAACCCTATTCACCAAACACTGCACAAATTGGAAAACGAGCATTACGCAATATTATATTAGACTATCTTTCTGTTGCAGAAAACAACCCAAACCGTGCTACCATGCAATATGCAATGGCTGATAACATGACCGACCGTATGGCCAGCATAACAATTTTAGTGCAACGCTTTAATGAAAGCAAACAAGCACAAGATGCCTTAAATGATTTTGAAAACCGATACCGTTATGATCCTTTGGTTATGGACAAATGGTTTTCTATTCAAGCGATGGTTGTTGGAGAGTCAACACTTAGTCAGGTTCAAAAACTCATGAATCATCCGCTCTTTTCACAGGATAATCCCAATCGAGTTCGTGCTCTGATTGGTACCTTTGCAGCTGGAAACCAAACAGGTTTCAACAGAGTTGATGGAGCAGCTTATCATTTCCTTTGCCAAATCATCTTAGAAATTGACAAAAAGAATCCACAGCTTTCTTCGAGGTTATTAACAATTATGCGCTCTTGGCGACAATGGGAACCCATTCGGCAACAGAAACTTGAAGCTGCATTAAAAACAATTGCGGCAGCACCTAAATTGTCAAGTGATGTAGCAGATATTATTAATCGTATGCTCAATTAAAAAAATATTTATAATCAATATATTATAAGATATTTTAACGTAAATTTAAAATATCTATTTAATAGTGGTAAGCTCATAAACAAGTCGTGCAAGGTTTGTTTATGAGCAATATTAAAGCGTTTTCAATGTCCAATAATTTACACTCATAGCAGTAAAATTACTTTCTCCTAAAAAAAAGACTAGACAGAAGACTCCTGTTTTGATTCACTGTACCCACTGGTTTGTTATGAGTACAAAAATAGTTTTCCAGTCATATTATTCATGATTAGAGGAACCAGAAATGGAGAAATTGGACGTATATAATGCGCCCACAGGAATATATTCCGATTCAAAACCGAGCGTTCAAAATCGTAAGGTACAGGAAGCGTATATTGATTTGCTTTCTAGTTCAATTCACAAAAAACTTTTATCGATTGAACCCTGGTTACGCCGGTCTATCCCATTTATTATTATTCTTTTCCTCGTTGTGTTAGCAGTAGTTCGTTTTGTCTCAATCTACGATTTACGCAAAACGATTGATAAAAACACGCACTCTACAATGAATCTTTTAGCTGCCCACATCATAAATATGATTGATCGTGACTTACCTACCGTTACTAAGCAAGGAAAAGTTACTGGCCTTTCTCATAGTCATTTAGAAGATATCTTTGCTGATCTGCATAACCAAAGCCTTGCCAATACCAATACTATAATCGCTATAGTCGATCAAAATGAAAATGTTTTAGCTTCATCTAGTTCAGAGATAATCTTAGGAAAACCTTTAAAAAATTTCATCTCTGAAAATACTGCTTTAGAATCTCTTAAACAGCACACTGGCGCCACACAAATTAAAATAGGAACAGAGCCTGTCTTAGCTTTACTCATCCCAGCAAAAAATAGCCAATATAGCGTATTGATAAGTGAAAAAACGCACGATATCTATATGGAATGGCGTAAAATCTTCTCATTAAATATGACCTTATTCATAGGAACTACTGGTATTATACTGGCTCTTCTTTATGCGTATTACAATCAAGTTTTACGCGCACACAATATAGATCTGGTTTTGGAAAAAAATCAAAACCGTATTGACATGGCAATGATGCGTGGACGTTGTGGACTGTGGGATTGGAATATAGCAAGCGGGCGAGTATATTGGTCACGAGCCATGTACGAAATGCTTGGTTATGTGCCTCAAGACGCACTGCTATCAATTTCTCAAATTACTGCCATCATCAACCCAACTGATACTAATTTTTTTGATCTTGCTCAGGAATTAATGAGTGGTAAAAAAAAGCATATCGATATTAATATTCCCATGCGTCATGCCGATGGTCATTATGTATGGATGCGTTTTCGTGCCGAAATTACTGAAGGAGAAGAACCTCATTTGGTTGGTATTTCCTTCGATATTAGCGAACAACGTCAACTTGCCGAACAAACAGCACAAGCTGATCTTCGTATTCGCGATGCTATTGAAAATATTTCAGAATCTTTTGTATTGTGGGATGCTGAAGGGCGTCTAGTTATGTCTAATAGCAAATTTTGCGAATATGCGGCTATTCCCAAACAAATTCTGCAATCAGGCATCCAACGTGCAACTGTTGAAGCTATGGCACGTCCTGCTATTAATGAATATCTCCTTAAAGAAGATGGAACTGGTAACCTAACAAGTATTCGCCAAACTGCAGATGGGTGTTGGCTCAAAATTAATGAACGGCGTACACAAGATGGAGGACTTGTTTGCACTGGTACTGACATTTCCGAGCTTAAGCAACAACAAGAAAAATTTAAAAACAGCGAAAAGAGCCTTTTTTCTTTCATTCAAGAACTCAAGCGTGCACGAGGCAATGCCCAGCAACGTGCAACAGAGGTTGAAAAACTTAACAAAAGCCTACAAGCAGAAAAAGAACGAGCTGAAAGTGCTAATAAAGCTAAATCAGAATTTTTAGCCAACATATCCCATGAATTACGTACCCCCCTTAACGCTATTCTTGGTTTTTCAGATATCATGTTACAGTCCACCTTTGGTCCTCTTGGCTCACAACGCTATAAAGAATATATGCGTGATATTCACAATTCAGGAACCCATCTCCTGACTCTCATCAATGATATCCTTGATATGTCAAAAATTGAAGCTGGAAGATTTACTCTTGATTGTAAAAATATCGATCTTGAGCCAATTATCAGTGAAACAGTCCGAACACTTACCCCACAAGCACAAGAAAAAAAGGTTTCTGTTACAACGAATATTGCACCAAAGCTTCATGCTGAAGTTGATTGCCGTGCCATAAGGCAGATTTTTCTTAATCTCATTTCCAATGCCGTTAAGTTTACACCTTCTGGTGGCAACATTGATGTTTGTGCCTTCCAGAAAGAAAATAACCTTATTTTTAAAATAAAAGATACAGGAGTTGGTATTCCTCAAGCAGCAATCAAAAAACTTGGGCAACCCTTTGAGCAAGTTGAAAATCAATTTACTAAAACTCATACTGGCTCAGGCCTTGGGTTAGCTATTTCTCGTTCTCTCGTCAAACTACACAAAGGAAAGCTTGAAATTATTTCTGAAGAAGAAAAAGGTACAACTGTAACTATTACAATGCCAATCCAACAAAATTAAAATTGTTAAACAAAATATTCTTGCCGTTCTCGATGGAGCAAAATTTGTTTTCGTTGAATACCCCAACGATAACCTGCAAGAGCACCATTTTTATATATCACACGATGGCAAGGAATGACTAATGCCAACTTATTATGTGCACACGCATTAGCAACTGCACGAACAGCCTTTGGCATGCCGATATGTTGCGCTAACTCTTTATAAGAAATTGTTTCCCCGCATTGTACTTCCCATAATGCACCCCATACTTTTTGTTGAAAAGCTGTACCTTTAATATCTAATTGTAAATCATGACGTTCTACCAATTTAGGAGTTTCCACCATTGCTATAATATGCGCAACTTCTCTATTTAATACATTGCCATCAATATTGTATTGCACATTGGTAAAGCCTATTTTTAATTCCTGTAATAACTGCTCAACAGTATCACCTAAAGCTATATTACAAATACCTTTACGAGATTTTGCAATTAAGAGAGTCCCTATTGATGTCTCCTTCAAGATAACAACAATCGCATCTTGCGAATTCTTGTTTTCAAGTTCTATCATAAATACCTTTTGAGAACTTAGCTGATACTTTGTATAATTTAATCTTCTAATAAAATGAAAATTTTATGATAAAGTATATTCAATCTTTTAACACTTGTGTAAAAATTGAACGTACCGATTGCCCTGTCTCTTCAATCAGTTTCTCGACACGTAGCAAATCAGGTTCACCAACGCTATGCAACAAGAGATCACCTAATCCAGGCGGCATATCATCAGGATTAAGATAATCATTTAAGCAAAGGCGTATAATTTGACTTAAATTTGTATAAAGACAATAAGCATAATGTAACTCAGAAATAAATGTTTGATCAAGAAAACTTTTCGGTAAATGAGAAAGAATATCAGCAGTCGTCGTTCCAATCTGGAACTCAATCATATGAGTTATAACAGCAAATTGAGCAATAAACTCAAGATCCATAATTCCACCAGGTATAGTTTTTAAATCCCATCGATTTTTCGGTGGTTTTTTTTGCTCAATTAAAGCACGCATTTCACGTACTTCTTTCGCGATCATTTTTTTGTCGCGAGGAAGTGCAATAATTGCACGAACCTCATTTTCCAATTTTTGTAAAAAATCAGCATCTCCAGCTATACCTCGCGCTCGTGTTAAAGCAAGATGTTCCCATATCCACGCTTCCTTACGCTGATATTTTGCAAAAACTTCAAAAAAAACAGCAACAGGCCCCTTATTGCCCAATGGTCGCAATCGTAGATCAACCGCATAAAGAATACCTTGACTTGTAGAAGAAGATAAAGCAGAAACAAAACGTTGTGTCAGACGAGTATAATATTGGGAGACATAAAGAGGCTTTTCCCCATCAGATATTTCTGCACCCTCATCATGATCATAAAGCACAATAAGATCAACATCTGAACCCGCAGTTAATTCACAGCTTCCAAGTTTACCCATACCTAATATGCCAATACGTCCTCCTTTAACATTACCATGGCAACGGGAGAATTCTTCTTGAACAACAGCAACTGTTTTCTCAATCATAAGATCCGCAAGTGCAGTAAAAGCAAAACCTGCTTTATCTCCTGTAATTGTACCGTTCAAAAGTCGAATACCAATCAGAAAACGTTGCTCATCTGCAAAAATTCTCAGACGATCCAGAATATCTTCATAAGCAGTTACGCCCTCAAGGAAATAATTAATTCGATTTTCTAGATAAGCTTTTGTTGGTAATTCTGAAAAAATTGTTGGATCCAGCATTCCATCAAAAACATGCGGTTTACGTGTAATAATTTCCGCAAGGCGTGGAGCTGCTCCCATAATACGTACCAACATGTTTAAAAGAGATGGATTAGACTGCAATAAACTAAACAGTTGAATCCCTGAAGGCAAACCTTGCAAAAAACTATCAAAACGCAACATTGCTTGATCAGCCCTTTTAGTAGCACCGAAAGCTTTCAAAAGTGCTGGTGTAAGTTCTGTTAGTCTTTCACGTGCTTCAGCAGATTGAGTGGCTTTATAACGCCCACAATGCAATGTACGCATGATACGACAAATATCACTAGCCCTTTCAAAACCTAAACGGCTTAATGTGATAAGTGTTTCGGGATCATCTTCCTCACCTGTAAAAACTAAATTGCCAATTTCCAGGCCAAGTTCTTGTTCATGTTCAAAGAGCACTGCATAATGTTTTTCAACAACTTTAAGTGTTTCTAATAACTCACTCATAAAACAGCTTTTCTTCTTATACCCCATTAAATATGCAACACTAGTAAATTGAGAAACATCCTGTGGCAGAATATGCGTCTGTTCATCGGCAAGCATTTGAATCCGGTGTTCAACGTTACGTAAAAAAGCATAACTTTTTATAAGGCTATCTCTGGTTTTCTTACCAATCCAACCAAGATTATAAAGCTCTTTCAACATTGCAACTGTTTCACGTCCACGCAATTGAGAAAAGCGTCCACCTGCAATTAATTGTTGTGTCTGAACAAAAAATTCAATCTCGCGAATACCACCTCTTCCCAACTTTATATTATGGCCAAAAGCAGAAATTTGACCATAATTTTTATACGCGTGGATTTGACGTTTGATAGAATGAATATCGGCAATAGCAGCATAGTCTAAATATTTTCGCCATACATAAGGTGAAAGATCTTTAAGTACATTAAAACCTGCAATAATATCACCCACCACGGGACGTGCCTTAATCATAGCTGCACGTTCCCAATTTTGACCACGCCCTTCATAATAACGTAAAGCTGCACTTACCGGTAATGCTAAAGGCGTTGAGCCTGGATCAGGGCGAAGCCGCAAATCAAGCCGAAAAACATATCCATCAGCAGTGCGAGCTTGAATGATATAGATCAATCGACGTACTATTTTAGAGAATACATCAACACTTTCATAAAAATCACCAATATGAGGCAACGTGTCATCAATAAAAATAATAAGATCTATATCAGAAGAATAATTAAGCTCTCCTGCACCAAACTTTCCCATACCTAAAACGATCAAGCCACTATTTTGTTCTGGATTATCACGATTAAGCAAACTAATCTTTCCATGATCATGTGCTTCTCTCAAAAGAAAACGTAAAGCTGCACCCAAAGCCGCTTCACCCAAAAGGGTTAACCATGCACATGATACCGAACAAGTAAAAATGCCACTCAAATCAGCTAAAGCAATAAGAACATGTGCTTCTTTTTTCTTGCGCCTTAGAGCAGCCATTAATGAAGCTTCATGAATACCTTCAACTCTATCGACAGTTGCAATATCTTCTATAATTTTGCTAAGCCTTGTTTCCATATCAACATCCAATAAAGGACTAAGATAAGATGGATTTGCAATCAAAACTCCACGCAAAAAAGGAGATAAAGTCATCACTGCACTAATGAAGTCAACCTGCTCTCCCCCAGCTGTAATATAGGAAACCAATGATTCTAAATTTTCTTTTCTTGCTTGTTCTTCAATATCCTTTAGCCATTGAGAACCACTTTCATCAAGTGGACGTAAAGAGAGAAACTGCGTTTTTAAAAAAGCTTTTTTCATCTGCATTCCCTTGAGAAAGCATTTTGAGTTTTGTTTTATTGTATTCACATTACAGATTTAGAAAAATAGTTTTACACACATCAAATAAAATGATGAAGTAAACAAATATTAAGGAAACATTAAAACAGCTCTAAGCCCTGGACTTGCATCTTCAAGTAAAAGCTCTCCTCCATGAAGTTTCATAACAGCTTTTGCTATACTCAAACCAATACCACAACCAGGCTGTGTGCGGCTTTCCTCAAGACGAACAAACCGTTCTGTTACTTTTTCACGCTTATCTTCTGCAATTCCCGGACCGTTATCACTAACCACAACCAGCAAGCATTCACCACGGTATTCCATTGACAAAGAAATTTCTATATTTTTTTCATCATTAGGTGCATATTTGATTGCATTATCAATAAGATTAAAAATAGACTGCGCAATAAGCTCACGATTCAGCATAAGCTCTTTATCAAATATATGTCCTAATCGAAGCAAAATACCTGCTTCTTCAGCAAAAGGTTCATAAAGTTCAACCGCATCTTCAAGAATTAACTTCACATTCATTGGTTCAAGATGTGCAATCGAACTGCTGGCTTCAATGCGTGAAATCATCAAAATAGCATTAAAAGTACGAATAAGTTGATCTGATTCAGCAATAACATCATCTAGCGCCTGTCGATATTCAAGCTCTGTCTTTTGTCCTGACAGTGCTTCTTCAGCACGATTTCTAAGGCGTGTTAGCGGCGTCTTAAGATCATGAGCAATATTATCTGATACCTGACGTAAACCAATATTTAATTCTTCAATACGATCTAACATAACATTGAGATTGGCTGATAGTCGATCAAACTCATCACCTGCTTGAGAAACAGGTAAGCGCTCACTAAAATTACCATCCATTAAATGTTGCGATGCAGCTGTGACACGATCAATCCTCTGCAACGCCCGTCTGCCCACCAAAAACCATATTAGTAAAGCCCCTCCCACCATCGCTATAAGAGCAATCATCACAGCTTTACGAATAACCTTTGCAAAACGTTCTGGTTCATCTAAATCCCGTCCAACAAGAAGCTTCATAGCATTTGGCAAATCAACAACAACCGCTAAAGCACGATGCTCACTTGTTTTGCCATGTTCTCCAAAACGTGAATATAAAAAAGAATCTGAAAGGAAGCCATTATATTTAAGCAGACCAGGCTCAATACGCGCAACATTCCCTGTTAAAATACGCCCTACAGGGTCAGTGACAAGATAAAGAAAAGCCCCTGGCTGTCGCGAACGATAATCAATAGTACGCATTAATAAAGGCAACCCACCGTAATTATAAGCGCTTTCAATATTCCTTAATTCTTCACGTAAAGTTTGTTCAGTTTGATCTGTTAACAATGAAACAGCAAACGCTGTCATATAAATAGAAAGACTAGCTGCAACCAAACTAAACAGTAATATATAAAGCGCAGAAAGTCTTAGAGCAGTTGTGCGCATTATATTGATTAAACGATTCATACTTTTTTGTCTGGAGCCTTTAGCATATATCCAGCTCCACGTACCGTGTGTAAAAGTGGAACATCAAAGTCTTTTTCAATTTTTGCCCTCAAGCGAGATATGTGAACATCAATTACATTTGTTTGTGGATCGAAATGATAATCCCAAACATTTTCCAAAAGCATCGTGCGTGTAACAACCTGGCCAGCATACCGCATTAAATACTCAAGTAAACGAAATTCGCGTGGTTGTAATATGATATTTATTTCACCGCGTTTCACTGTATGTGCTAACCGATCAAGCTCAAGATTGCCGACGCAATAAACAGTTTCTGCTTCTTTAGGACTTTTCCGTCGTTGCAGCACTTCAACACGTGCAAGAAGTTCTGAAAACGCATAAGGTTTTGTCAGATAATCATCACCCCCTGCACGTAAACCCGTCACACGGTCATCAACCTGCCCTAAAGCAGAAAGAATAAGAACTGGCGTTTTATTACCTTTTGCACGTAATTCAGAAACAATGGACAGACCATCACGATATGGGAGCATCCGGTCAACAACCATAACATCATAATTTCCTGTTTCAGCTAAAGAATAACCAGTCTCCCCATCACAAGCAATATCAGCTGTATATCCTGCTTCCAAAAACGCTTTTTCAAGATAACGCCCTGTCTCACGATCATCTTCAATGACAAGTATCTTCATAAAACGCTTCTCCAATTATTTTATTAAACAATTATGGGACAGAAATTTATAAAAATTCTGTCCCACTGGTTAACATACGTTATTTCTTAACAATTTGAAGAGCAATAAAACGATTTTGATCATTTGTACGTACTTGCAACAATATTGCATTTCGCCCTAGCTTTTGTGCATTCTTAATTGCATCAGTAATATCAGACACCTTTTTAACTGGCTTGTTATTAACTGTTACAATCACATCACCAGGGTGAATTCCCTTTTCTGCTGCTTCTGAATCCGAATCCACATCAGTTACAACCATTCCTGGACCATTATCAGAAGGAGTGACAATCAAACCGTAATCTTCTAGCGTTTCATTTGCCCCCTGTTGCTTACTTGAAGATCTTGAAGTCTCTTTCTTATTTTCACTTTCCGGCATCGCATCAAGCTTAACCTTAATCTTTTCTTCTTTACCAGATCTCCAAACATCCAAGACTGCTGTTTCTCCCGGTCTAATATGTGCAATACGCCTTGCTAGATCACGTGCATCAGTAACTTTTTCACCATTCACTGCAATAATCACATCACCCGTTTTAATACCAGCCTTTTCTGCAGGCCCTTTAAGTGGATCAGTAACTAAAGCACCTTTGACTTCCTTTAAACCTACTGAATCAGAAATTTCTTTGGTCACCGGTTGAATCTGAACACCAAGCCAACCACGTTGAACTGAACCTTTTTCAATAAGCTGCTTTACAACCTGTTTGGCTGTCGTTGCGGGAATAGCGAATGCAATTCCAACATTTCCCCCAGAAGGAGAAAAAATTGCTGTATTAATCCCAACAACTTGCCCATTAAGATTAAAAGTTGGCCCACCAGAATTACCCCTATTAACAGCAGCATCAATCTGAATAAAATCATCATAAATACCAGCACCTATATCACGTCCACGTGCTGAAACAATCCCTGCTGTTACAGTCCCACCAAGACCAAATGGATTACCAACAGCAACAACCCAATCGCCAACATAAAGCTTCGAATCATCAGCAAAATCAACATATGGGAATGTTCGTTTATCATCCACTTTTAATACTGCCAAATCAGTTCGAGAATCTGTTCCAATAAGTTTGGCATTAAGCTCTGTACCATCATCAAGAACAACAGAATAGCTTGTTCCATCAGAAATTACGTGATCATTAGTCACAATATAACCATCAGATGAAATAAAAAAACCAGATCCAAAAGCTATAGGACGAGATTTATGTGAACGATGGGAAGGCTTATTATTAGGCCAACCACGATCATAAAAGTCTTTGAAAAATCTTTTCAAAGGATGTTGATCTGGTAATTGATCAATACCTGGAGCGCTAAAAAAACCATCAAAGAACCACTCTTCTTTTTTTGCATTGCTCTTCACCTGCACTGAAACAACAGCAGGTTTTACTTGAGACACAACATTAGCAAACCCCTGCTGCTGCACTGATGGAACGAACACAGGATCTGCATGAGCTGCTGTCATCCAAAAGCTTGATCCACTCAAAAACATTGTACTTGCTAAAACCGTAGAAAGACCTATTGCCGGTGATATCATACGGAAGATTGGTTTAACCATTTTATGTGCTCCTATTGAGTAATATTGAGGTCTTTATTGAAATTAATAATAGAACAACAGACCTTACCGTTTTCTGTCTAAATCGTTAAAGTTTTGTAAGGTTAGATAAATAACAATTCATAATAAATAGAGCTAAAGCATTAATTAAACAGATCAAACTTCTTTGCTGTATATAATTTACTTCACTTTGATAACATTTTTAGCCGTCTTTATTTATTAGTTTTGAAAGCAATTAATTTTGGGTGCTTGCGGCGTTTTATCTGAAAAAATATAACACTTATACCAATGATAAAAAACATCAGAGGAAACAACCATAAAAACCATGTTATTTTATTGAATGGTAATTCCAATAAAATAAATTCACCATATCTTTCAACAAGAAAATCAATAATCTGTTGATCATTATCACCTGCTTTTAAGCGTTCACGTATTAAAAGGCGCAAATCATGGGCCAATGGAGTACCTGAATCATTAATCGACTGATTGTAGCAAACCGGACAACGCAATTGTGATGAAATATCGCGAGCACGTGATTCAAGTATTGGATCTTCTAAAATTTCATATGGCTCTACTGCTATCACAAATCGTATAGAAAAAAGAATAAAATAGAAAATAAAAGCCCAAAAGAAAAACCTTCTCATCGCAATACTCTTTCAGAATATTTAAAATTGGAATTTACCTGTTTACACCCCCTCATACGTAGCCAATAACCTAAAAGAGAAAAACAGCCACCAATTGCCATCATCAATGCACCAAACCAAATACAGATCACGTAAGGTTTCCACCGTATATGTACATCAAGACCTTGATCGCCTATCCGACCTGGTTCAACATAAAACTGAGAAAAGCCATAACTTTGAATACCAACTTTTGTTGTTGATATTTTTTTACTTGAATAAAATCTTTTTGATGCCGTTACATTGCGCACAGATTTCTGATTTTTATATATTTTAAAATCAAATTGCATTTCAGAGTAATTTGAGAAAGCAACATTACGTAATGTATCAAAGCGAATAGTTTTACCAGCTATCGTAACTGTATCTCCTATTTGCATGGTTAACATTCGTTCTTGTTCAAAAGTTGCAACACAAACAATACCAAATAATGTGACACCTAATCCCATATGTGCCAATGCAGTTCCAAAAACAGACCACGGTAACCCAAAAAATCTCCTAGCTCTTATTAACACTGATGTTTTTCGATGACCACTCTTCGTCCAAAGATCAGCTAAACCACCCAAGAAAACAAAAGTTGAAAGCCCAACTCCCAAAGCTGCAAAAATATCACGCCAAGACGTTGTGTAAAATGTGATAAAACAAGCCACGCAAGCTAATACAAAAACAACCCACAACCGCTCAAAGACTGCAAGAAAATCACCACGCTTCCACGCTATCATTGGCCCAAATGGAACCAACAATAATAACACCACCATTAAAGGTCCAAATGTAAGCTTAAAAAAATGAGCACCTACAGAAATTTTTTGTCCAGTTAATGCTTCAATAAAATAAGGATAAAGTGTACCGACCAATACTGTCGCTGTCGCTATGGTGAGAAATAAATTATTTAAAACAATAAAACCTTCACGCGAAATTGGCTGAAAAAATCCACCTATTTTCAAAACAGGTACACGCAAAGCAAAGAGCAAAAAAGCCCCACTTATGAAAAAAAGTAAAATAGCAAGAATTGCCTGCCCACGTGCTGGATCAATAGCAAAACTATGAACAGACATTAAAATACCCGAACGAACAAGAAAAGTCCCCATAAGAGAAAGAGAAAAAGTAAGAATGGCTAAAAACAAAGTCCAACTTTTTAAGGCATTTCGCTTTTCAAGCACAATAGCAGAATGTAAAAGAGCTGTTCCTGAAAGCCACGGCATAAACGAAACATTCTCAACTGGATCCCAAAACCAATAACCGCCCCAGCCAAGTTCATAATAAGCCCAATATGAACCAACCATAAT
Source organism: Bartonella bovis 91-4 (assembly GCF_000384965.1). Taxonomy (NCBI): domain Bacteria; kingdom Pseudomonadati; phylum Pseudomonadota; class Alphaproteobacteria; order Hyphomicrobiales; family Bartonellaceae; genus Bartonella; species Bartonella bovis. The sequence continues at coordinate 486,164 of NZ_CM001844.1, read as the reverse complement.
CCCAAGTGTTAAAAAAATCCATGATAGAAGAATCCATGGACGTACCCAATGTGCCCAAACTCTATCGACATGTCCTGTAACTAATGCAGCTACTGCAAAAGAAAAACAAACTGAAAAACCAACATAGCCTAAATAAAGAAATGGTGGATGAATTGCTAAAGCATTATCCTGTAAAAGAGGATTAAGGTCATTTCCTTGCAACGCCGGTGGATTAATACGTACAAATGGGTTAGATAAAAAAAGAATAAATAAAAGAAAAGCACTTGTAATCCAACTTTGGCAACTTAAAACTAATGCTTTAAATTTTTCTGGCAATTGGTGACTAAACAATGCCACCAATGTACTAAAAAAAGCTAGAATTAAAACCCATAATAACATTGATCCTTCGTGATTACTCCAAACGCCAATGACTTTATAAAACATTGGTTTTTCTGAATGAGAGTTCTCAACAACATTTAGTACAGAAAAATCAGACACCATATAGGCATGCACAATAATTAAAAAAGATGAGAGCAATAATATAAAGATGATATACGCCAGCGGCCCCACTATCCGCATTAATAAGTGCTCTCCCCACAAAATACCCCAAATAGGTAAAAAAGCCTGCAATAAACTAATCGAAAATGCCGATGCTAAAAAAATATGACCCAATTCAACGAGCACGATTAAAATGCCCTCTCCATACTATGACGCTTCTTCAAATTATCAGCTGTTTCCTTAGACATATAAGTCTCATTATGTTTTGCCAAAACACGTGTACCTATAAAAAGCCCCTGTTTGTTAAAATATCCTTCTACGATAACACCCTGTTCTTCACGAAACAGATCTGGCAATATGCCATTGAAAACTACTTTTTGGTGCTTTGAATTATCAGTCACGAAAAAAGTTACTTTCATCTTGTCACTGTATTCAACAGTCCCTTTTTCAACAAAACCACCTAAACGCAAAGAGTGACCTTTTAAAATATCTTCTTGAGTTATCTCAGATGGCGTTCGGAAAAAGCTCGCAGCATTACGCATTGCATACAATAAGAAGCCTGCTGCAATTGTCACCACTAAAAGGCATGATAAAATCAGTAGCAAACGCTTTTTTTTCCGCTTTTTCAAAATAATCTTAAGTGAAGAAAGACTCTTTAAAGATTGACTGTTCATAGCTTATTTACAAAAAATATTTTTATAAATGCGTGATATACATAAGTACAATTTAATCACTCATACACTTTATCTTTTAGACAGCTTTGTAATAACCTTTACACTAGTATAATTTGCTTATCTAAATTTTTACTACTCAATAAGCCCATTTGTTTCAATAGTTTTAAGCTTCTTTAATTCACTTCCTTGATATTCTAATCACATGTACCACGTAACTGAACTATCATTGCTTCAATATGAGATCGTCCTGGAACATTTTTAGACATTGTATCGAGAAAATCTTGCAAAAGTTGAACTGCCTGTTCAGGCTTACCTGCCTGGCAAAGTCCATTAGCTAAAAATAAACGAGGATAAAAATCATCCGGAGCTAAATCTGCAGCTTTTTGAAAAGCATTCTGCGCTTCTTGTGTAATTATTCCACCTTCATAACCAACCAACGCTAGACCATACCCTATTAACCTTGGAGCTGTTTCTCCATTCAAACGAAGAGCATCTAAATAGATATTCACCGCATCCTGAAAAAGACCTTCCTCAAAATAACTAATTGCTAAAGCATCTGCTATCTTACCATTATTCGGCATGCGAAAAAAAAGCGTTTGTAAACGTACAAGTTTTTCATACCTATTTAACGTTTTTGGATCCTTATCCATTAATTCACTAAAGAAATAACTTTTGATTCCTGGACTGCCTGTCAAACTATAAATACCCCACGTTACAAAGGGAACAAATAAAACAACAAAAGCCTTAAAAGCACAAATGCTCTTATGATGCTTGTAAGGCTTCTGTATAAACCCCTTCTGTGTTTCAATAGCAGTGGCAGTATCAGGTAATTCAAGAGATACTTTTTGTACGCAATTTTTATCAATGAAGTTATGTCCAAAACCAGATTCAATTCCGTAAATCTGACTTTTACCTTTATCCATAACCAAAACTTGCTTATCTTTCTTTGGCCCATAATCAAAATGCAGCAAACAAAAGATAGCAATTGTTAAAAGAATGAGAAAAAGTGCAGCTAAAATTAACAATAGCATATTACTATAGTACCATCATAACAATTAAGAAGCCATAATCGATTGTCTCTTTACTTTCTAATTCATGCAAAAAATTTTTAATTTCCATTAGAATTGCAGCATGTATTATTATAAACTATTTGTAGCGTATTATTGAGGATAAAAAAACAGCTGTGTTGTTTAAACTTCTTGTAGTTGAGTTCAATATATGACTGCCACTTCATAAACTCACAATCAAGTATACTAAACCATAAGAACAAAACCACTTTTACATTATAGTTGAGCAAAATTTATTACCAATTCTACTCACATATACAAAGCTATAACAAAGTTTTATTTATAGAGCTCTAGTTGTATACTACCACCACCTTAATATACAAAAAATAACTTTCTTACCTCAATGCATTTATGAAAATACTACTCCATTCCATTTGTTAATTGCTAATATACATGCCTCTTTAGAAAGAATATATTTACCGCCTTGGCAATAAAACTTTTATATATAATCCACCCAATTTAGAACGTGATAAAGAAAGACTCCCTCCATATTCATTGACTATATCTGAAACAATTGCTAACCCTAATCCTGTTCCCGGTTTACTTTCATCAAGTCGCTGTCCCCTTTTTAAAGCTTTGTCCATTTGCTCTTCTGTTAAACCAGGACCATCATCTTCAATAATAATATTAAAGAATGCTGCTTCTTCAAAACCCTCTTCTAAACCACAGCAAATTAAAATTTGGGTACGAGACCACTGAACAGCATTCTCAATTAAATTACCGACAATTTCTTCTAAATCTTCCCTTTCACCAGAAAAAACAATATCATCAATATCCATGATAAATTGAATATGTTTATCAGGATTGAGCTTTTCCATGACCCGCACCAAACGATCAAACACTTTACGGACAGATGTGTGATAAATAATACTGTTGCACTGCGCTGCAATACGAGAACGTTGTAAATAATGATTGATCTGAGCTTGCATCATTTTAACTTGTTCACACAATAAAACAGCCTGTTTTCCACTCATTTTATCAGTTTCATTCATGATAACTGATAAAGGTGTCTTCAATGAATGAGCAAGATTACCAACCTGTATCCGAAATCGTTCAATAATACGCTGATTATTATTAATAAGAGCATTCATTTCTTGTGCCAATGGCATAATTTCGCTCAATAAATCCGTATTGACATAATCAGCTTTACCTTCACGAATATCATTCAATGTTTGCCGAATCCGCTTCAATGGTTGAAAACTAAAAAAAATAACAGCAATATTGATAAGAACACTACCTATACCAAAGCTCCAAAGAAAAATTTGTAAAGTTTGCTTGAACTCTTTTACTTGCGCATGCGCTTCATCAATATTCCCAATGAGACGAAAACGTGCAACCCTATTTTGATTATCTAAAACAATATCGCTTTCAATAACCTGTAAATTTTTACCATCATCCCCTTTTATTCGATAAGAACGAAAAAATTGATTGTCAAAAGGTATATCAACATCGCTTGGTGAAAAAATTTTTTTAGTTCCCAACGATGGCGACATCAATCTTCCATGTAAATCAGGTGATACAGCAACTACTTCCCAATACCACCCTGATGTAGGATCTGAATAACGAATATCATCAAATCCAAGACCTCCTTTTAAATAACCCTCAGACGTTACGGTTACAGTCGCAATAAGACTATAAAGCTGAGCAGAAAGAATGCGGTATAGACTTTGTTCACTTGAATGTTGATAAAATAAAATACTTATTGCTGAAATAGACGAAACCGAAATAGTAACCCATAATGTAGATAAAATCATAACACGTAAGCTAAGAGAATTACCCACAAAACAAAAAAATTGCTTAAGCCGGCTATTGTTCTTCAAGGCCGTCATTTTTCACCTAATGCTTTTATCCGATAACCCATTCCACGAATAGTCTCTATCAAATTTACTCCAAGCTTTTTTCGTAACCGCCCTACAAAAACTTCAATCGTATTTGAATCTTTATCAAAATCCTGATCATAAAGGTGTTCGATAAGCTCTGTCCTTGAAACAATTTGATCACAATGGTGCATAAGGTAAGAAAGAAGTCTAAACTCATGTGATGTCAATTTAATCAATTGACCATCGACAAAAACACGAGAAGTCTTAGTATCCAACAAAACACTCCCACAGGATAATGAATTTGTTGCATGGCCTGCAGCTCGACGAATTAACGCTCGTAACCGTGCTATTACCTCCTCTATATGGAACGGTTTAACAACATAATCATCAGCACCTGCATCAATGCCAAGCACTTTATCAGACCAGCGATCACGCGCTGTTAGCATTAAAACAGGCATGGAACACCCCTCTTGGCGCCATTTCTCAACGACACAAATCCCATCCATACCTGGTAAACCAATGTCAAGAATCACAGCGTCATAAGGTTCTGTACTTCCTAAAAAATAAGCTTCTTCACCATCAAAAACACAATCAAAAACATATCCTGCATTTTTCAAAGCTTCTGCTAATTGATAATTAAGATCTCGATCATCTTCAACAATTAGAATGCGCATCATTATACCTGCACAAAAAATTAATCAGCAGGAACGACAACTTCCACGCGACGTGGTCTCTTACCATTATGAGCAGGCATTACAATTACAACCACGCACATATTTTCACCATCTTGTACAATCGGCGTTGAGCGCGTCAACGTCCCACCTTGACGGTTAGCAATTCTTTTACCCACCTCAGTACAATCGGCAGCTAAAACAGAATTAACACCCATGATACTTAAGCACATTATAAATAAAAAAATTTTTTCTATCATAAATAGTTTATAATCTACTTTACATGAATAGAAAATGAACAATAAATTTTTTATTTATGCAAAATCATAAATTAGTACTTGGCTTGTAATGGCAAATTAAAAAGAATTCTAACTTATATGATAACTTAATTAGCTCTACAACAGCATAACACATACTTCCTACGCCCATGTATAGAACAAACTCTCATCAAGAAATAAAGCTATAACTAGATTTATTCACGCTATTCTACTTAAAGGTATTGATACTTATTATTGTTCATATTTGTTCTTTATTATTAATATCTTATTACACACTAAATAATATATAAATATAGCTTGAAAAGAGTACTTCTCACTTAACCACTCTAAAGATCAATACAATTTTGACCACTATCAGCTTATACGTACAAAGGTATTATTTTCTACAGCTTTAATGCCTGAATAGTATTTTACATTATACCCTATCTTATCATTGAGAACTCTATACAAATAATAGAACTCAAACAGTCAACACTTAAAAGTGATACCATTTCAATTTTTGTAACTTAACAACTGAATGCAACTTGCATTACTTTATGTATTTTCCCCTCCCTACTTGAAAAAATCTCTCTTTAGCTGCAACTTTTTTCATTTAATGAATAAAAATCATATCATCCTTCAACTGCACAACCATTCTATTCCCATTAAAAAATAGAAGCATACCAGAATGATAATTTTCAATCTTAATTAAATTCAAATAGAAATCACATACAGCTTCTTGTTCTCATTTTTTGGCAACCTAAAATCCTTGTCTTAAATCAAAATTCAATAAGATATTTATAGATACCCTCTTTTGAGAAAGAAAAATTGTCCTGTGCAAATACAAATTAATAAACATTTTAATAACTATAAGCAAAGCTAAAACTTCCTTTTGCTTTGCTTAAAACATGTTATGTTCAATAGTATCCCCGTTTATTTCTAATAAAACAAATAAGAGAAGATATCCAAAAATTCTGAATAAACGATATTTATATTACTTTTAAAAATTCTAGTCTCAATTTATTTCTATGGAATCCAAACTGTAAGCTATAAAATTCAAAAATAAAGAATCTATAGAAAAAACTATTTCAACTCAGTAAACCAACTTCACGCATTTTGAGCAAAACTTTACGATCAATCTTACCTGTTATGGGAAGCTTAAACATCTTTTGAAACTGTTTTAAAGCATGCATAGTTTTTTCATCTTCTATACCAGTGATTGTTACCTCTTGATTACCAAAAACACGTAAAGCTTCCTGTACCCGCATAATATCTGTAACAAGAGGCTTTAAAACAGCTTCCTCTGAGTAAGCTAAATCATCTGTTATTATTGGATTATTTGCCATCTCTACTTCACTACGCTCAATGAGTGCAGCAACTTCATCCCTTGGACGTTTCGATATAATATCTTTTTGCACCGATAAAGCTCTATTAGCAGTTCGTTGTTTCAGCAGCTCTATAGCGTGGCGCATCTTGAGATTATCCACACCATCTAAAGGACCATCATATAATTCAAGTTTCGCTAATTCTTTTTGTGTTTCCAACAAATCTTCTGGTAAAGTGCTCTGCAAAGAATTGAACGGTGAATTTTGATGTAAACTTTTTGCAATAGGTACAGGAATAACAAAGGTATTTTCTTGAGATGTAGCACGTTCTTTAAGCAAAATAAAATTCTGTATAACAGTTGGAACCACCGCTAATCTCATTTCAATGAAGCTGTCTTGACGCGTTTTTATTTGTGAAAATAAAGCATTGAAAGCAAAAAATCCAAAACTAATAATAAAAAAGAAAAAGCCTACAATCAATAAAGCATTTATACGTGCACGACGATAAAGCCATTTTACTAACCCAAACAGAAAACGGCAATTTATTAAGAAAAATGTTAGAATAATACTGCGCTTTTTTACGATTTTCGTTTTACGCATTTTTCGTTTTTTCGCCATTATTTTAATTTTTTATTTTTAACTGTAATTGCTTTCCATGTAAAATTAAACATAAATTATTATTCACTTTCATCTAAAAAAGCGCGCTTGCCACAACTGCTCCGTGCTTCTTTAGTTAAACTAAATATGTTCATTATACTGATATACAAATTTACAAAACTTACTAAGTAATCCCTCTAACAACTATCTTAACAAGGCTGTACCTATAAACTCATCTTTCTTGGCTTATATTCCATAGTACTTAAAATTACGTTGAGATATATTTTATAATATAAAAAATCAACTTTGCAGTATATATCTTCCTAGATAACTCTTATGAACCTATACCCTCCGCATAATGATTTGCTCAATACAATTTTCAAATATAATATGACACATTGATATCAATTTTTTCCACTAATATCCGATTAATCTTATAGGCTTCATTTCAGATTCTATTCACAACATCGAAAAAGTAAAAACCTATTTAACCTGCTCACTGCAAATGCACGTTTATTTTCTCGGCTTTTCATTCTTTTTCAACATAAGTCACAAAATTAGCGCTACTTAAATTACAACAAACAATTGAAAAAATAATCAAAAAACACTGAAATAAATGCGAAATTTTACAAGGTCAGCATTATATAAATTTTTCATCAAGGAAAATAACATAAATTATTTTATTCATTTGTAATTACAGTATGTTGGTGCTCTATGATACGTTTTTTAATCAAATCAGCATTTTTTCTATTTGTTATTTTTGTAATCATTTCATTTTTTTCCTCAAAACAAAAAGACAATCACTCTTCCACCCTAGAAGCCAATATAACAGCAAGTGACGCGATTATCGCTTTAAAAAATACAGTCACTGATTTAGGAAAATTCTGTGAACGTAATGTAGAAGTTTGTAAAACTGGAAAATCCTTTTTCAGCCCACTCGGTGAACGCGCACGTGACGGTGCAAAAATAGCCTATGAATACCTTGATCACATATTTAGTAATAAAAATACCATTCAACCTGAAAATGCTATTCCTGAGGAAAATACTTTTCCCCCCGCAGAAAAACAGATCAAATAAAATTATACAGAATTACCTTGAAATAAAAACTTTTTCCGTTTTTTGTATTTTACAAGAAAGAGATACGTATCTGTCAACTAAATGCACTATACAGTCACCAAAACAAAACAAGGATTGAAGTTATGGCAGAAACGATTGATGATATTATAGAAAATTTTTCTTTTCTTGATAACTGGGAAGATCGTTATCGTTACATCATTGAGCTCGGCAACGAATTACCACCTTTTCCAGAAAGCGCACGAGACGATGCTCACAAAGTTCCTGGTTGCGCCAGTCAAGTATGGCTTTTATCTTCACGTGACAACTCAGAAAATCCTATATTAACATTTCAAGGCGATTCTGATTCCCATATTGTTCGTGGACTAATTTATATTCTTCTCGCCTTCTATTCAGGTAAAAAAGCTTCTGAAATTCGTATAGCCGATGCTGAAGGATTGCTTAAAACGCTTGGCTTAAATGAACAGCTCACACCACAACGATCGAATGGTTTTAAATCCATGATTGAACGAATTCGTACCGAAAGCTATTGATAACCTCTAAACCTTTCAACAGCTATATAAACCCCTCATAAAAATATACTTTATAAAAAAGTACTCTCAGACGTTGGATTTGAAGACCGTTTTTTTGAAAATGCAATTATTTAGTTTTCTTTTTTTGGCGTTTACGCCCAAGCCCCATTTCTTTAGCTAAAGTTGAGCGGGCTTTTGCATAATTGGGCGCAACCATAGGATAAGAGCTATCTAATTGCCATTTTTCACGATATTCTTCAGGCGACATTTTATAATGTGTCATTAAATGACGCTTTAAAGACTTAAACTTTTTTCCATCTTCAAGACAAATAAGATAATCAGGAAAAATCGAACGCTTTGGATTAACAGCAGGTCTTTGTTTTTCAACTTCAGCTTCTGCTGATGCAGCACTCCCCACTTTCAAAAAAGCAGCGTGAACATCAGCAATTAGACCTGGCACTTCAGTCGGCCGAATTGAATTATTACTTACATAAGCAGCAACAATATCAGCAACTAACGTAATAACTAAATTGCTTTCAGTCTCTAGGACTGGGTGATGTTCCATCCTTATTTCCTTTAATTTCTAAAATTGAGATATTATTCGCATTTACACTCATGACATTGAAATTTTAATGCATATAAGTTTCATATTGTACAAAAATCTTTTTTGTCAATTCAATTATTTTATAAAATCATCTCACCACAGAAAAAACAAATAAACTCCTCTTTTTTGACATACTATATCATAAAAACTCAACCTGTTCCTTTTACGAAGTCATTTTTGTTATAAAATATTATCTATAAGCGCAAAATATAGCGCAAAATTAATTATTTTACATTAAATTTATAAAGATATTTAATACGAAATTATAATGTATAGAATGAGTTTTTTATTAAACAATGATAACCTCATAATTTTGTATTTGCCACATAAATCTCAATCCTGATATAAATAACTTTTTTTAAATACAAAAAGCAATTTAAACAATTTTTTTAAGTTCAACAAAAAGAACGCTATGGATAAAAAAATCAAAAACGTATAAACAAACTAAGAATAGTGTGACAATTAATACTAGAAGAACACAACATCACACATTAACACAATATCCAAAGAATTTTTTCTATTCAGATTTTTGTATCCCACTCTCAATATAGTCTCACTGTGTATGATAGAGATTTACTTCATTGGGGAAGAGGTTAAATTTAATTTTAATACCAGCTAAATTTTTAACCTATTAATTAAAGATATCATTATCTTGATAGAAAGTGATATTTATAACATATAACGAATAAAATACACTGCATAAACTGTGAAAATTACTTAACCATGTTTTACAGGAAAATTAGAGTTTACAAGTTTATGCAATTTACATGAATAGTGTTACTCTAACATATAGAAAAAATCATCAAAATCTTTAAATAGGGCCATGGTATGACGACTCATCCACCTAAATTTCCCCCAAAAGCATCGAAAATTATTTATAAAAAGATGTATCATGGTATTTACCGCAATGATCCTTATCATTGGCTACGTGCACCTAACTGGCAAGACGTTTTAAAAAAACCTAGCTGTCTTGACGAAAATATTCGACACTACCTTGAAGAAGAAAATGCTTATCAAACTTCTCAAATGGCTGATACAGAAACATTGCAAAATCTGCTTTTTGCAGAAATGAAAAGCCGCATTCAAGAAGATGAAAGTTCCATTCCTATAAAACGTGGCCCTTTTGCCTATGGGTTATGCTATAGAACTGGAGGAGAACAGCCACATTATTTTCGCACACCAAGAAATGGGGGGAGAAAAAACATTTATCTCAATGGTGACGTTTTGGCTGAAGGTAAAGATTATTTTAATTTTGGTTCAGTCCATATATCTCCCGATCATACACACGCTGCATGGACCTATGATGATAAGGGTTCTGAATTCTATACAATTAAAATTCGCAGTTTTAAAACATTATCTGACTACACAGATACAATCACAAATACATCCGGACAACTCGTATGGGATGCCAAATCTCAAGGTTTTTTCTATACTAAAATGGATAAAAGCCACCGTCCCTCAAAACTCTATTACCACCAATTAAACACTGACGCATCTCAAGATAAGCTTATTTTTCATGAAGATAACCTCGGATTTTTCTTACATGTAAGCGGTTCTAAACTTAATGACGTTATTTATATTAACATTCATGACCATGAAACATCAGAAACCTGGCTTATCCCTGCTAAATCACCCTTTACACCCCCCCAATGTGTGCAAAAACGACAAAAAGGCATTGAATATTCGCTTACAGAAGGAGGCGATATTTTTTATATTCTCACCAATCAGGATAATGCAAAAGACTTTAAAATCATGATTGCCCCATATTCATCTCCGCAATCAGAAAACTGGTCTGAACTTGTACCTCATCAACCCGGACGCTTGATCCTATCTCACGATGCCTATCAAGATTTTCTTATTTGGTTAGAACAAGTTGAAGGACTTCCTTCTATACAATTCATAGAGCGCTCAACCAAACAAACCCATTCCATTGCCTTTACAGAAGAGGCCTATTCCTTAGACTTACAAGGCGCTGCAGAATATAATAGCCAAACCATTCGTTTTGCCTATTCATCTATGACAACGCCTAATCAAATTTTTGATTATGAAGTAAAAAATCGTAAACGAATTCTTTTAAAAACGCAAAAAATTCCTTCTGGGCATAATAAAGATGATTATGTAACGCGGCGTATTACAGCAATTGCAGATGATGGTGAAAAAATTCCTATTTCTCTTGTTTACCATAAAACTACTGCGCTTAATGGTAGTGCACCTTGTTTACTTTACGGTTATGGCGCTTACGGATTTTCTATTCCTGCAAGTTTCAACAGTAATGTACTTTCATTAGTCAATAGAGGCTTTGTCTATGCTATTGCTCATATTCGTGGTGGAAAAGAAAAGGGCACTGAATGGTATGAAAAAGGAAAACACCTTTTTAAACACAATACATTTAATGATTTTATTGCTTGTGCACGTCATCTTGTAAATCATAAATTTACTGCCCATGATCGGCTAATCGCCCAAGGTAGCTCAGCAGGAGGAATGCTGATGGGAGCTATAGCAAATCTAGCTCCTCAAGATTTTGCCGGAATCGTCGCTAATGTCCCTTTTGTTGATGTTTTAACAACAATGCTAGATGCTTCACTGCCCCTCACACCTCCAGAATGGCCTGAATGGGGTAACCCCCTTGAATCAAAAGAAGACTATAATCTTATCGCTTCTTATTCCCCCTATGATAACATCAAACACCAGAAATATCCCCCTATTCTCGCCATCGCAGGATTAACAGACCCTCGTGTAACCTATTGGGAACCTGCAAAATGGGTAGCAAAACTGCGTGATTTTAAAACAGATGATAATACAATTTTATTGCGTATAAATATGGCTTCAGGTCACGCAGGTGCAGCTGGACGTTTCTCAAAATTGGAAGAAACCGCATATATATATGCATATATCCTAAAAATAGCCGGAAAAATTATCGATAATTAACATTTTCTAATAAAGACTTCATAATTAAATAAACTATGAAGCCTTTTATTTAGGATAAATAGCTCTATAAACTGCTTAAACCCCGCAATTTTCATACATCTCTAAAACATAATCCCAATTAATTAAATGATCCACGAAAGCCTCAAGATATTTTACACGTGCATTACGATAATCAATGTAATAGGAATGCTCCCACACATCAACACCTAAAATAGGTTGAGCATCATGAATCAGAGGGTTTTCACCATTGGGTGTTTTCATAATCTCAAGTTTGCCATCTTTAACAGCTACCCATGCCCAGCCAGAACCAAATTGAGTACTACCAGCTGCGATAAAATCTGTACGGAATTTCTCATAGCCACCAAGATCAGACTCAATAGCCTTTGCTAATTTTCCAGGCAACTTCTGCCCACCACCATCTTTTTTCATCCAATTCCAAAAATGATGATGATTATAAGATTGAGCTGCATTATTAAATAAACCAGGATTTTTGCCAAAACTTTCCTTAATAATACTTTCAAGGCTCTTATTTTCTAAACCTAAATCTTTTACCAAATTATTTGTATTAGTAAGGTAAGTAAAATGATGCTTATCATGATGGTATTCAAGCGTCTCACGTGACATATAAGGCAAAAGGGCGTCATAATTATAAGACAATTCAGCTAATTCAAAAGCCATTTTAAAAATCTCCTCGATTCTAATATTAAGCTCTCTCCCAAAATCTACTTTTGCATTTACAGCACTTAAAAGCAAATGTTATTGAATATTTATTTACAGTCAACTTAGCCTTAATAGCCACTTTGATAAATCAACTAAAAACTGATGAGAAACTGAAATATTATAATGATACCAAAAAGAAAAATATATCAAATCAATTTATAGAAATTTTTTCTCCTACTAAGTCATCAAAAAAGATAAAGGTCATAAATTAAAAAATTTCTTTATCCTCTTTATTTAGTAAAAATAATCTAAGTTTAAATACATTTAAAAAATATCATAATATATTGTACTTAATGAAAATATTATAAAATGTATATATAAAGTTAAAATTTGTATTTTATGCCATCAATAAAATTGAACAAGCCCATAAATGCATCAAACTATAGTTATTCTCTACATAAATCGTTAGAATTTAACATAAGCTGCTTTTACATTCCACTGACTCACAATTGCACTATCTTCACCTAAAATTTCTAAAGTGCGGACAGATGCAAAATAATAGACGAATAATCAGCCTTTATTTAAGGAATGTAAAATAAACGTTCACAATGCTATACATTATAGTGCTGTCAAAAAACACATCTCAACTCAATATCCTACAGTAAGTTACACCTATATTCTAACAGAAACTATAATGCAAACCAGAAATATAGACATAAACTACTAATGTAATTTCAATGCTTCACAATTCAAATCTCATTATCGCGTTTTGCAAATCACTTTAAAATCATGAAAAAAATAAGTGATTTGAAATGTTACTATCACTACCAGTAAAGAAAATCTTAAGACAATTATAAACACCCTGCCCTAGGAATAAGATTATAAAAGGTAATACAACACCACATCATCAGCTTATTTAAAAAGCCATTACTCATCTCAATACAAATTCATTAAGAATAAGTCTTTTTAATATTTGGCTGGGGTACCTGGATTCGAACCAGGGAGTGCCGGTACCAAAAACCGGTGCCTTACCGCTTGGCTATACCCCAAAAGAGAAAACTATTACACTGTGCTCGCGCCTTATACCGATTCTTGTAATTGTACGCAATATCTGAAAGCTAAAGCTTTCATTTTTCCTCTCATAAAAGCTTTCTATCATTACAATAACACAGCTCAATACACCACAAACATTAAAAGAACTACAAAAAATATAAACGCTTACTCTTTTGATCAGATAATTTTAGTTCACATTATCGCCATTATAGTTTTTTAGCATAAAATGTTGTCATTTCACAGTATAAAACTCATAACACTTTTCCATTATTTGTAAATACGAATACCTAAAACTATATTGATCCCTAAATATTAATTATCATTGATTTCAATATTTAAAATTAACGTTTAGTATATTTTTCTATGTAATTGATAATTTTTCAACAAACTACATTTTATCACATATTTTCTCATGATTATTTGATATTTATAAACCATTTTGAAAAAATAAACGTACCCATTGGTTCTAAAAATCTTATTTACCCATATGCTCCCCTAATAACTATGAAATAAATTCTAAAAATAACAATATCTCATAGAATAATACTTAGCGATACAGTAAATTATATAAACCTTTTGTGTGCAAAAATAGTACTTTTTTTAGCTATTCTATTATAGATATTATCACAGCTGGGTTTAGAAAATTCAATAAAAATTATATATTATCACTTAAATACGCTTCTCACACGTAATAATACATTATAATATAAATGATTGCTTTTCACAAATCATCTTTCCTTCTAAGGAATTGAAAAATAATAAAAATATGTCCAACAAACTTCAATGATAAAAATCTTTAAAATATATGGTATAAAAAATTGGAATTTTGTTTATTAATTTGAATCCATTGTGGATGGGAGAATAACAAAACAAATAAAAACTAAATGAGTGGCATTAATAAATAATAGTTAATCAATAAATAACATCTCTTAGAGCTTTTATTTCACCATAAATGCTATAATAGTCACAAATTGTAAGGCATTTAGTTTACAAAAAAGAGAAATAAAAATTCTCTTTCACTTTTGTATCCTGCAAAAAAATTCCAATCACGTGACACAAGAAAACACTTATCTATATAGTACTCTACACAACATTCATTTTGATAGTGGTTAGTAATTTATAGAAGCAATAATTAACGCATTTTTTTATCTTTGTTATTCACCTTTTTTACAGATAAAGAAATATCACTATCAGCATTTAATAAAAATCTCTAACCCAATACCTTATATTATGCATCATAAATTACGATAGTGTACATATAACATTTTGTTGTACCTTAATTTTCTCATGAAATACATCAAAAACAATACAATCTTCCGTATATATAACTCAAACAAAGCACCTTAAGAAATTCTCTTTTTTACCTTTAGTAACATATTAAAATATTATCCCAATATACTAAAGGCCATTAAAGTAAAGAATGATATCTTTAGATTTTTATGCTTTCTGAGCAATTGCTGCTTGTGCCGCAGCTAAACGTGCAATTGGCACCCGAAAAGGTGAACACGAAACATAATCTAAATTATTTTCCTCACACAAAGCAATAGAATCAGGATCTCCTCCATGTTCACCACAAATACCTAATTTAATTTTTGCACGCTGAGAACGCCCACGTTGCGCAGCAATAGCGATAAGCTCCCCTACTCCATTACGGTCAATTGATACAAAAGGATCTTGTTCCAAAATTCTTTTTTGAAAATAAGTTGTTAAAAAAGGAGCTGCATCATCGCGTGAAATACCAAAAGTAGTTTGTGTCAGATCGTTTGTTCCAAATGAAAAAAATTCTGCAATTTCTGCAATTTCACCTGCACGAAGAGCCGCTCTTGGTAGCTCAATCATAGTCCCAACTATATATTGAATATCCTTTCCCTTTTCCCTCATTACTGTACTAGCTACATCATCAATACAGGTTTTTACAAAATCCAATTCAGATTTAAGCGCAACAAGCGGTATCATAATTTCAAGCATAACAGGAGATCCGGATTTTTGAGCTGCATCTGCGGCCGCTTCAAAAATTGCTCGTGCCTGCATTTCAGCAATTTCAGGGTAAGTAATGATCAAACGACATCCCCGTAAACCAAGCATAGGATTAAATTCATGTAGTTGCTGTGCCCGTTCGGAAATAATTTCAGCAGGAATTCCCATAGCCATTGCAACATCAAGAATTTCTGCATCCGTTTTAGGTAAAAACTCATGTAAAGGAGGATCCAAAAAACGGATAGTAACAGGCAAACCAGACATAATTTCAAACAATTCCGTAAAATCTGACCGTTGCATTGGCAAAAGCTTATCCAATGCTTTACGGCGTCCATCTTGATCACTGCTTAAAATCATTTCACGCATAGCAACAATACGTTCACCCGCAAAAAACATATGCTCGGTGCGACAAAGACCAATACCTTCAGCTCCAAAAGAACGCCCCATACGTGCATCAGATGGTGTTTCAGCATTGACGCGAACTTTCATACGCCGTATTTTATCAACCCATTCCATTAATTGAGCAAAGTCTCCACAAAGCTCAGGCTGCAACATTGCAACCTTTCCTTTTAGTATCTCTCCACTTGCACCATCAATTGTAATAATATCTCCTTTTTGAAAAATCTTTCCTGAAACAATCATTGTGTTTGTGGTATAATCAATTCGCACACTACTTGCACCAGAAATACAGGGCTTTCCCATACCACGTGCTACAACAGCAGCATGACTTGTCATGCCACCACGTGTTGTTAAAATTCCTTCTGCAGCATGCATACCATGAATGTCGTCTGGACTTGTCTCTACGCGCACCAAAATAACCTTACGGCCTTCTTTTGATGCCGCCTCTGCCTCTTCTGAAGTAAAAACAATTTCACCAGTTGCTGCACCTGGAGAAGCAGGCAAACCACGTGCTATAACAAAACGGGTCGCCTTGGGATCAAGTGTCGGGTGTAAAAGTTGATCAAGCGATTTTGGTTCAATTCGCATCACCGCTTCTTCACGACTGATCAGCCCCTCCTCAACCATTTCTACTGCCATTTTTAGGGCTGCACGTGCTGTTCGCTTTCCTGAGCGGGTTTGCAAAATCCATAATTTACCTTTTTCAATTGTAAATTCAAGATCTTGCATATCACGATAATGCTTTTCAAGTTTCTGTGCAATTTGACAAAACTTCAAAAAAGCTTCCGGCATAATTTTCTCTAGAGATGGCTTATTCGAACCAGCAGAAATCCGCGCAACCTCAGTGATATTTTGTGGAGTACGAATGCCTGCTACAACATCCTCACCTTGTGCATTAATTAAAAACTCACCATAAAGCTCTTTTTCTCCTGTCGATGGATTGCGTGTAAACGCGACACCTGTTGCAGAATCTTCACCCATATTTCCAAACACCATGGCCTGCACATTAACCGCTGTTCCCCAATCTTCAGGAATATTGTGCAAACGGCGATAAGTAATTGCACGAGTAGTCATCCAACTTGAAAAAACAGCACCAATTGCACCCCACAGTTGCTCTTCAGGATCTTGTGGAAAAGGCTCGCTTAATTTTTCTTCAACATACGCTTTGTAAGAAATAATAACATTTTTCCAATCAACGGCTGTCATTTCTGTATCGACATCATAACCGTTAGATACTTTCACCTCATCAAGAATCTCTTCAAAGCACGAATGATCCAAACCTAAAACAACATTGGAATACATCTGGATAAAACGGCGATAACTGTCATAAGCAAAGCGTTCATTATTAGTCTGCAAAGCGATTGCTTTCACAGTCTCATCATTCATACCAAGATTAAGAATTGTATCCATCATTCCTGGCATAGAAGCTCGAGCCCCAGAACGAACAGAAAGTAAAAGTGGTTTATCTTTACTACCAAATTTGCGGTTTGTTTGCTCACCAACACGTTTGAGCGCCTGCCTGACAACTCTTTGTAACTCCTCTGGATATGCCTTGTTATGCGTATAATAAAAGTTACAAACCTCTGTCGTAATAGTGAATCCGGGAGGAACAGGTAAACCAAGCTTGCTCATTTCTGCTAAATTAGCCCCTTTACCGCCAAGGAGATTACGCTCATTTGCGCTTCCTTCTGCGTTACCATCACCAAAACTATAAACCCATTTTGTCACTGTACAAGTTCTCCCATTATCAGCATTAAAGTATCATTTGACTCAAGCTAACTATCCAAAGGAATCATTTAACCCCAAATTAGCTTAACCAAACAAAACGTTGTTTCATAAACGCACAAAAGTAACCCTTTATAAAAAGAAGGAGAACAGCCATAATTATCAACTGCTTATTTTCTTAATAGAATGTGGTTTTCAAAGAAAACTATCAATGATTGAGAAAAAATCTTCCTCTGACATTAAACCTTCATACTTATTACCATTAATGAAAAAGGTAGGCGTCGCTGTAACACCAAATTCTTTCCCATGCTCAAAAGATGCATTCACTTCATCTAAAACAGACTGATCTTTTAAGCAAGCTTCAAAGCTCTCATCTGTAAAACCAGCTAGTGAGCTAATTTTCTTTAATGGTGTTAAAGAATCTTCTACCCAAACCCACTCACTCTGTTTTTGAAACAAAACTTCTATCAAAGAGAAATAGCGATCTTCCGGCGCACACCGTGCCAACATAAAGCCTGCCGTTGCCCGAGGATCAAAAGCAAACTCTCGAAAAATAAGCTTTACTTTGCCCGTTTTGATATATTTTTTCCGAATTTTGGGAAGTACATTATTATAAAAATCAGCACAATGACCACAGGTAATTGAAGCATATTCAACAATAGTCACTGGTGCATTAATATCACCTTCAACTCTATCCTTACTCCGCTGAAGAAGCTTAACCATATCAACAGTTGCAACTGGTTTAACTTTACTAGCTAAGGCTGCAGTTGTATTAATCTGCGCAGTTATAGCCGAGACTAAAATCACCATGTAAAATAAAGAAGAACGATAATTTATCATAAAAAACTTTTCTGTTATTATTAGATACGTAGAAATTTAGTACTTTTATATATTAAAGATAATAGTAAAAATATACAAAAATGTTTTGATTTATTTATTATTTTTTTCTGCAAAAATGCAACATCCAAGTTCATAAAGCGATTGACGGAGATTTTCATCTTCAACACACTCAAGCATTTTTTTCACGTGTTGTTTATTTTTTTCATTCACAGTTAGCTGTATTCTTAATTGCTCAGTAAGAGTTGATACTTGCTTTTGTTCTATCTTAATACGGTTAATAGCAACATACCCAAAGAAACCATTAATTCGCTGAATCAATTCAGTTGTTTCATGGATCAATTTCAACGCAGTAAATCCTTCACATGCTATGACAAGTGTTGCTGGTTTAAAAATTTCATCTTGATTTGCACGACGTTTCCAAATAATTTTGAGTGGTGTTGTAGCTTTAGCAATATCGTATCCCACAATCTGTGACCAGTGTTCTATAAGCGCCATATTAAGTCCTGTGCGTCTGCGTAAAATCGGATCAAGCATACTGGACACTGTTTTAGAAAGAGAATAAAAATGGTGCTTTTGAGATGTCTTACTCATTTCATTCCAGATCATTATTAAATTATAATAATTTTTCTTTGTATTTTATATCTTCCTATGATTGAAGACAATGATGCATGAAATTTCTTCACGCCTTCTTTCTTGGTACGATCAAAACCATCGGCATTTGCCATGGCGTATTACCCCCAAAGAACAAATGGAAGGTATTCGCCCTGATCCTTATAAAGTTTGGCTATCTGAAATTATGCTTCAACAAACAACTGTTGAAACCGTTAAACCTTATTTTAAAAAATTTCTAAAGCTCTGGCCTAATCTCTTTTCCCTATCACAAGCATCACAAGATGATATTATGAAAGCGTGGGCTGGCCTTGGCTATTATTCGCGCGCACGCAACCTTAAGAATTGTGCTCATCAACTCGTTAAAAGCTATAAAGGTGAATTTCCAAAGTCTGTGAAAACATTACGTACCTTACCCGGTATTGGAGACTATACTGCAGCAGCTATTGCTGCAATTGCTTTTGGACACCCCGTGGCTGTTGTTGATGGTAATGTTGAACGCATTATAACTCGTTTATTCGCTATTACTTCAGTATTACCTAAAGCAAAATCTGAAATAAAAGAAAAAACTCAAAAAATTACTGATTTAAACCGTCCTGGTGACTTTGCTCAAGCCATGATGGATTTAGGTGCAACAATTTGCACACCGCGTAGACCATCTTGTTTACTGTGTCCTCTTCAAAATCTGTGCAAAGCAAAGAAGATGAATACAACAGAAGCCTTTCCAGTTAAAGCCCCTAAAAAAGCACGACCCTTTAAAACTGGCGTGGCCTTTGTAGTGCTCAATAAAAACAAGCAAATTTACTTAGAAAAACAACAGAGTAATCGACTACTTAATGGAATGGCCCAAATACCCAATTATATTGGAACAAACGGTATAAATGAGCTCCAAAATGCACCTTTTCCTGCCAATTGGCAATTTAAAGGACAAGTTACACATATTTTTACCCATTTTTCTCTGAGACTTGATGTCTATTGTGTTGACAATATTAGCAAAACGAAACTGAAAAATGGCTGGTGGTGTGACGTCCATCATCTTTCCAAAGAAGCACTTCCTACTGTTATGAAAAAAGCTATTTCTGTAGCAATCCCCAATTCTTTTAAACTAAAATAGCTCTGCTTGCATGAAAGCTTTAGTATCTAATTTTAGTGTTAATTTATTTAGAATTGAAAAACAAATAAATGTAATTTATTGCTTACATAATGCCAGTTTTTAACATTTGTGAACGAATTATCATTCTTAAATCATCAATTGATTTCAACTGACCATCTTCTTCATAATACCAAAATGTCCAGCCATTACAACTTTGCGAATCTTGAGCTTTTCTTCCCATCATATGAATAGAGCCAGCTTCACCACCACACATAATAGTACCATCAGCTTTTATAACAGCAGATACTCGTTTTTTCCGGTCATAAAGAATCATTCCAGGATGTAATAAACCTGCTTCAAGTAAATTAATAAACGCCACACGTGGTTCTACTTTCTTATTTTCTAAAACCGTTAATTCCAATTCAGCTAGGGGCTTAACCATAGCAATCCTCTCACGCGCTGCATCAATATAGCTTTGCTCGCGTTCGATACCTACAAAATTACGCCCTAAAAGTTTGGCAACAGCTCCTGTTGTTCCCGAACCAAAAAACGGATCAAGAATAATATCTCCTGGCTTGCTAGAAGCCATAATAATACGTGCTAATAATGTTTGCGGCTTTTGTGTTGGATGTAATTTGCATCCTATTTCATCTTTTAAACGCTCAGCACCTGTACAGAGAGGAAAAAGCCAATCTGAACGCATCTGTACATCTTCATTGGCAGCCTTTAACGCCTTATAATTAAATGTATATTTCTTATCTTTTTGATCACGTACAGCCCAAATAAGAGTCTCATGGGCATTTTGAAAGCGGCGCCCACGAAAATTAGGCATAGGATTGCTTTTGCGCCAAATGATATCATTGAGCAACCAAAAACCTAAATCCTGTAATGCTGTGCCAACCCGGAAAATATTATGATAAGAACCTATAACCCAAAGTGTCCCATTAGGTTTTAATACGCGACGGCAAGCTAATAACCATGCACGCGTAAAAGCATCATAAGCAGTAAAACTTTCAAATTGATCCCATGCATCATTAACCGCATCAACGCGTGAATGATCTGGGCGATATAATGCATTTTTTAACTGTAAATTATAAGGTGGATCTGCAAAAATCATATCAACCGAATGTTTAGGAAGCTTTTCCAGCATTGCAATACAATCACCCTTGAGGATTTTATTGCACCACTGTGTCTGTAAAGATGTACAAACCAGATCTTTTTGAAACTGAACAACTGTCATAAAATATTCAACAATACAAACTGAGATTACCCTATAATCAAAATGATTTACGAATTTGATATTACGCCTTATATTTACAAAATAGAGTAAAAGGATCGTTAAACTATTCAAAACTAATTGCCTTTTTTTTGAAAACCAAGCAAAATAATTTCACATCTATTAACCTTTATTTTCCTTTTTTCAGTGTGTAGTTTAGATATCTCTTACCTTATTAACTTAAGGGTATATCCTTCAAAATATACTTTTATAAAAGGGACCTCTTTTATCGTTTTGTTACAAGCTCTTAAGCCATAAATAAGGAACATCTTATGCCTCAAATAGACCTTGTTATTTTTGATTGTGATGGAGTTTTGGTAGATTCTGAATATCTAGCAGCAGAAATTGGTGCACAATTACTAACAGAAACAGGATATGAAATATCACCCGAAGAATTAAGTGAACGCTACGCAGGACTTATTTTTCGTGATATTCTTCAAAAAGTCGAACAGGAAACAAAAAAACCAATTTCTGCTCGCCTTATAGAGCAAATGTCAAACCTTTTTCGTGCACAAATAACAACCAAATTACGTGCCATTGATGGTATAAGAAAAGCAATAGAAACTATTAAACTTCAATACCCCTATTGTATCTGCTCTAATGCAATGAGTGCAGATATAAAACAGATGCTTATCACCGTTAATCTTTATGATCTTTTTGAAAATAAAATATTTTCTGCACTCGAAGTTGGAACTCAAAAACCAAAACCTGCACCCGATATTTTTCTTTTTGCTGCACAAAAATTATGCGTACAACCAAAAAATGTTATTGTTATAGAAGATTCTATTCATGGTGTACATGCAGCAAAAGCAGCGGGGATGCGCGTTATTGGTTTTACAGGAGGATCGCACAGTTATCTTAACCACTCTAATGCTCTTACAGATTCTGGAGCTGAAACAGTGATTACTAAACATGCACATTTACCGAAAGTTTTAGAAGCAATGGCAATATGGCAAGATTTATAATAATAAAGATATCTTCACGAAAAAGTATCGTGATTTTCCCAGTTTTAAAGCAACAAGATAAAGTGTACAAATCACAACAAAGCTAACGCTTAACAAAAAATATAAATAGATATTTTATTATAAATTAGCGTATTCTTTAATATTCAATATTTTATATTAATCCCTGAAATTTTTAGTATAATTTTCTCGTTTTGTACAAAAATGAACAAACACACTTCCATTCATTTGATAATTTAAATACTATTAAAAAGTAAAATATAAAAATTATCTACTTGCCAAGAATAAATGAAAGCAAAGACTTATGAAATATATCAGTACAAGAGGTGAGGCTCCTGCTTTAAACTTTACTGACACAATTATGACCGGTCTAGCTAGTGATGGCGGTCTTTATCTTCCAGAAAAATTCCCTCAATTTTCACCTGATGCATTACGAGCGCTGCGTGGTCAATCTTATGCTACAATTGCTAAAACTATTCTTTGGCCTTTTGTAGACAATGAGATTGAACGCATAACTTTTGAAAATATAATTACTGAATCTTACGCTGTCTTCCGTCATCCAGCAGTCTGCCCATTACGGCAAACCGGCCCCAATGAGTTTATTCTCGAACTTTTCCACGGTCCGACTTTAGCATTTAAAGACGTTGCAATGCAATTTCTTTCTAGACTTATGGATTACATTCTGACTAAAAAAAATAAACGTGCAACAATTATTGGTGCTACATCAGGTGATACAGGTGGTGCTGCAATCCAAGCCTTCGCGGAAAGACAACACTCAGATATTTTTATTTTATTTCCTAAAGGGCACATATCATCAGTTCAGCAACGGCAAATAACCACTAACCACAGTGCTAATGTTCATGCTATAGCTATTCAAGGCAATTTTGACAACTGCCAAGCACTCGTTAAAGCAATGTTTAATGATCATAATTTTCGTCAAAAAACAGCGCTCTCAGGAATCAACTCTATAAACTGGGCGCGTATCATGGCGCAAATCGTTTATTATTTCTCATCCGCACTTTCTCTTGGTGCGCCCGATAGATCTGTTTCATTTACTGTTCCCACCGGAAACTTCGGTGATATCTTTGCAGGTTATGTTGCTGCCCGTATGGGGTTACCTATTGCACAACTAATCATTGCAACAAATGACAACGATATTCTCACACGTACATTAACTAGTGGTGTTTACGAAATACGTCCTACAATACATACCACATCTCCTTCGATGGACATTCAAGTCTCTTCTAACTTTGAACGCTTATTATTTGAAAGTTGCAATCGTGATCCAGTATGGATTTGTAATGCAATGGAAAATCTGAACCAATCAGGCCGGTTTAACCTCGATAAAAAACAGCTTAAAAATATTCGCGCTTTGTTTTCTGCCGGAAAAAGTAGTGTAACTGAAACGGCACAAATAATTAACAATATATATAAAGAAAGTGGTCATCTAGTTGATCCACACACAGCAGTTGCACTTAAAGTAGCCCGAGAACAAAAGCAATCACCTATTCCAATGATCGTCCTTGCTACTGCTCACCCTGCTAAATTTCCTGATGCTATCCAAAGCGCTTGCGGTATTAATGCACCATGGCCATCTTGTATAAATGATTTAATGCAGCACGAAGAGCACTTTACAACTCTTGCTAATGATGAAAAAATAGTAAAAGATTATATCTCTTTAAAATCGCGCACATCGCATTAGATGTTAACTGCGTCTATCCAAATCAAAAAATATTTAATGTCCTTATAATTGGGCATTTAGTTTGTTTAACGGAGTCATAAAGACATGGGTGTAGACATCAGCCGCCTCAGTAATGGTTTGACTATTGCCACGCGCACAATGCAACAAATTGACAGTGTCGCGCTTGGAATATGGGTTAAAGTCGGCTCACGTAACGAAACCTTTACACAACATGGCATCGCTCATCTCCTTGAACATATGGCTTTTAAAGGAACCGAAAACCGTACAGCCTTTAAAATTGCAGCTGATATTGAAGATGTTGGAGGGGAAATCAATGCCCATACCAGTATTGAAACAACTGCTTATTTTGCACGTGTACTTAAAGACGATATCCCACTTGCTATCGATATTCTGTCTGACATCATGATATGTTCAAAATTTGATGAAGAGGAATTAGAGCGAGAAAAGCAAGTAATTGTTCAGGAAATTGGTGCTACCTATGATGTTCCGGATGATATTGTTTTTGACCATTTTACTGAAACAGCCTTTCGCCATCAGTCCCTTGGTCGCTCTATTTTAGGAACACCAAAAACAATCCAATCATTTACATCTACTGACTTACATAATTTCATGAATAAACACTACAGTGCAAACCGCATGATTGTAGTGGCTGCAGGAGCTGTGGATCATGAAAGTTTTTTGCGTGAAGTTGAAAACCGTCTTAGTACTTTTCGTTCTCATTCAACAACCTCTTTTACCAATCTTGCCAATTATGTCGGTGGTGACTTTCGTGAATACCGTGATTTAAAGGATGCACAAGTTGTTCTTGGTTTTGAAGGGCGACCATATCATGCACGTGATTTCTATGCAGCTCAGATTCTTTCAATTATTCTAGGAGGAGGCATGTCATCGCGCTTATTCCAAGAAGTTAGAGAGAAGCGTGGATTATGCTACTCTATTTATTCTTTTCATTGGGGTTTTTCAGATACTGGGCTTTTTGGTATTCACGCTGCTACCGGACAAGAAGGGCTAGAAACACTTTTACCTGTTATTCTTGATGAACTTTCTAAAGCGAGCAAAAATATTCACGAAAGTGAACTTCAACGAGCACGGGCACAATACCGTGCCAACTTCACAATATCACAAGAGAATCCAGCCAGCCAAGCCCATCTTATTGCCCGCCAAATGCTTCTTTATGATCGACCAATTCCAATATCTGAAATGATTGAACGCTTAGAGCTTATTACCCCAAAACGACTCACTGAGCTTGCTACCCGCCTTTTTATTAACTCAAAACCAACATTAGCAGCTATTGGTCCTGTTGGCCGTCTTATAAACTTCGATGATCTAACATCAACTCTTTTGTCTAATATAACCGCTTCTTCTGAACGTAAATAAACCCCTCCTAAAAAACTTTAATTCATTGCCTTTATAATAAATTTGTAATGAATAAAGTAGCCGATATTAACACCATATATACATTTTTACTATAAAATCACCACAAAAGTTCTACTTATTAAACAAGTTTGAGAAAGATGAATCAAAAAAGCGTACAAAGCTACTCAACCAACGCCTCATATGGTAGAAAATTTAATAAACAAAGATATATTAGTAAAGTCTGAAAATTTATAGCTTAAGCTTGTCTTTTTAAAATATAGATACCAGTTTAAGTTTTATTTGTAAGCATAAATATCTGATTTACCTTTGTGTAAAAATATATTTTTAAAAAGAAAATGATAACTACTTCTTATAAAAATAAATCTTAAAAGATGAATGTATTTTTCTGAAAATATAATCTAAAATTAAACAGTTTAAAATACTAAGAGTGAGACATTGTGAAAAGTTTGTGTCAGATAATCAATATTATCATTGTTATAATTATTAGCTCTTTTTTCCAACTCACATTAGCGCAAGCCATTGAACCAATTAAAATTTCTCCTCAAGATACAGCTATTGATCTATCAAAAGCAATTGAAATTCACCACACAAACAACCCCATTTTTCAAACAAGTACTGCACCAGGACCAGATGGTATTGTATGGCGTATCGAAGTGCAGGCTAACAATGAAAATTTTTCTGGAAGCTGGGCAGTATTTGCCCTGGCAAATCCAACAGATGAACAGATCGACCGCCTCATTGTTGCTCCTCATTATCGTATAGCTAACTCAGGTCTTTTTTGGCCAGATCTTGGATCAACACGTATTCAATCTATCACTCCAAATGAAGGTTTTTCTCTTGACCGTCAAGCTAGTACAAATTCAGATATTTTTCGTATTACACTCAATCCTGGTGCTGTCATCACATTTGTTGCAGAGCTTAACTCTGCCAATCTACCCAAAATCTATTTATGGAAACCTGAAGCCTATAAGGATACAATCAATTCCTATACGCTCTATCATGGTATCCTCCTTGGTATATCAGGTCTTTTAGCGCTCTTACTAACCGTTTTATTTGTTGTTCGTGGAACAGGTCTCTTCCCTGCAACGGCTGCTGTTGCTTGGGCAATTCTTTTCTACATTGGTATTGACTTTAATTTTTTGAATAAACTCTTTGCAATTACACCAACAATAGAACCAATCTGGCGTGCTAGTACAGAAATTGCACTTGCAGCAACACTTTTCATTTTCCTTTTCACCTATCTATGCCTGAACCGCTGGCACTATCATTTTAGCTACGGAGCAATCATATGGATTATAGCTCTTTGTGGCCTTGGAACACTTGCTATTTATGATCCAACCAGAGCAGCCGGCATCGCTCGTGTATCATTTGGTCTTACCACTATACTTGGTATTATCTTAATCAGTTATTTTTCAATCCGCCGCTATGATCGCGCAATCATGCTTATTCCAACATGGTTGCTCATCAGCTTCTGGTCTATTGGAGCTTATGCTTGCATAGAAGGATATTTAGATAACGATATTATTCAACCAGCTCTAGCGGGAGGGTTGGTGCTTATTGTTCTTCTTATCAGCTTTATCATTATGCAACAAACTTTTTCTCATGACTCTTTTTATGAAGGAATTTTTTCTGATCTTGAACAACAAGCGCTTGCAGCAAAAGGAGCTGGGAATATCATTTGGGATTGGGATGTTGAACGTGATCGTATTGTTGTTCATCCGGACATGACACCCCTCTTTGGTACTGAAGCACAAAAACTAAATGGTACTATGAATGACTGGATTTCAGCCTTGCACCATGATGATCGTGAACACTTTCATGCAATGCTAGATATCATTCTTAAAAATAAAAAGGGACGCATTGAGCAAATTTTTCGACTTTCTTGCGGTGGTGGTCATTATCATTGGTTTTCGCTTCGCGCGAGTCCAGCCATTGTAAAAAAAGGTGGAAAAGTTACCCGTGTGATTGGAACCATTATTAATATTACAAACCACAAAAAAGCCGAAGAGCGTTTACTGCATAATGCAATTTACGACAACTTAACTGGACTTCCTAACAAACAAATTTTTTTGGATAGATTACAGCATTATATCTCTCTTGCTAAAGTAAATATAAAAATTAAACCAACTATTTTGATGATTGATTTCGACAATTTCCGTCAAATTAATCACAAGTTAGGTATAGCTGTTGGCGACACCGTACTTTTGATTATCGCACGGCGTTTGAGCCGCCTTATTAACACTCAAGACACCTTAACCCGTCTTTTTGCTGATCGTTTTGCAATTATTTTACTTAGTGAAACTAAACCACAAAAAATTGCAGCATTTGTGAATCATTTGCACAAAACAATTTCAGCGCCTATTTCACTTGCAGAAAAAGAAATATCGTTATCAACGTCAATTGGGCTTGTTACATGGAGTGAGTGTAGATTAAATGCTAAAGATATTTTTCATGATAGTGAATTGGCAATGATCCAAGCAAAACAAAAAGGTGGTAATGATATTGTACCTTTTCGCCCCAATTTTCGTGCTTCAAGCTTTAAACATAACAACATTGAACATGATATTCATTCTGCCATAAAACATAAGGAAGTAAAAATTCTCTACCATCCTATTTTTAATCTATCAGATGGACAAATTATAGGTTTTGAAGCGATCGTAGAATGGCATCATCCATATCATGGAAATTTAAATGTCAATGATTTTATTAAAATCGTAGAAAGCGAACAGATCACTATGGATCTGGCACAATTTATTATTGATAACGCTATTACTGATCTTATCAAAATAAAAAAGAAATGTGCTCAACAACCGTTTTTCATTTCAATCAATTTACCAAGTGCAGAAATGATTCATCCTAACTTTATAAGTCAATTGCGCTCTACCCTTCTTCGCAATCCACTTAATAAAGGGCACTTGATGATAGAGGTATCAGAATTTGTTTTGAGAAAAAATCCTGAACAATCAGCTCATTTCCTTGAGCAGATTAAAGCGTTAGGAATGAATCTAGCATTAGACCATTTTGGAACAGGCTATTCGTCACTTGCTTATCTCGTTCGTTATCCATTTGACATGGTTAAATTAGACCGCTCATTTGTCTCTCTCGATTCACCTAAGAAAAAACTTGTTCTCAAATCAATTATCAATATGGCTACTGATCTTAATTTACAGATTATTGCAGAAGGTGTTGAAGATGAAAAAGTGGCCCTCTTCCTACGTCAAGAAGGTTGCCAATATATTCAAAGTACAATTATTACTAAACCAATCACTGCCGAAGAATTAATTACTCTTATTCAAAACCAATTTTCCTATAAAAATAAACCATAGTTGATAGGCTTTTATAAAATCTAGAGAAAACAGCAAACATGTTTATGCATGACCTATTTCAGAAACGAGATAAGTTGGATTAATTCCCATGCGGATAAAACTTTCATCATATGTATTGCTTAAATCACTTTCAAAAATAAAGCTGGGCGATGTAGAACTGATCAACCAACCATTCGCAGAAATTTCTGTCTCAAGCTGCCCTGCTTTCCACCCAGCATAACCCAATGCTATCAGCGCGTGTTGAGGACCTTGTTCACAACTGATTGCTTTTAATATATCAATAGTTGCAGTAAGATAAATCTTTTCTGTAACAGAAATGGTTGCTTCACAAGTGTAATCACCCGAATGAAGTACAAAACCACGAGAAGGATCAACAGGCCCGCCATAGCGTACTGGAAACTTTTTTATTGATTCAGAAAGATCATTTTTTTTTGCTTGCTCAATCACTCCAAGCTGAAGTAAAAGTTCAGGAAAATCAATACTGTGCAATTGATTGAGAATAATTCCCATAGCACCAGAATTAGAATGAGCGCAAATATAAATAACAGAACGAACAAAGCGTTTATCATTCATTCCGGGCATTGCTATGAGCAATTTTCCATTTAAAAATCCATCACGCTGTTTCATTAATTTGACATTTCCCATAATCTATATGTTAAACTTCAATTCAAGTAGTACAAGAAGAAAATAGAAACTAGATGAAAAAAGTTCAAATATTTCTAAATTTACAAAGAATTTCAAATTTCTTTTATGAAAAACTTTTAATTGTTTTTAGCTTAACATTCGTGTTTTTAAGCTTATCCAATTTCACTATTGCTGCTCAAAAAGAACAAGAATCTCACCTTCTCGCAACACCTTGGCATGAATCAAAAGGCGGTAGTGTGAGACTGGCAATCACCAATCCCTCTTTTTCTGGAATAAGAAATGGTTTTATTGAAGTGACGCTTAAGCCAAAATGGAAAACCTATTGGCGTAATCCAGGAAATTCTGGTATGGCACCATTTTTTAACTTTAACCAACAGGTCTCTTATGAAATTTTTTACCCCATACCACAACTTTATGAAACAGAAAGTGATTGGTCATTGGCCTATAAAAATAAAGTTGTATTACCATTTAGTGTTTCCGGTTCAAATGAAAATCTTAGTGGCTCTTTAACCATTGGACTGTGTGATGAAATCTGTATCCCTTTTACTGTTGACTTTGATTTTTCCCCATTCACTCAGAAAAATACATATCTTCCTTCATCCTTATTAAAGCATGCCCAAGCTGCTCTTCCTCGTGCAATGGATAATGAATTTAAAATAAGTGCTGAAAAAGATAAAAATACCTTATTTATAAAAATACAAAATAACAGCAAAATCAAAATCTCATCCCTCTTCTTAGATGGGGGAGATATGCAAATTGGACCAGCGAAAAAAGTAAGCGATCATGAAGAATATACACTCTTTAGCGCCCCTATATATTTCATGCCAGACGAACTAAACCAAACAATTTTTTATGCAATTTCTTCTCAAAATCACGCCTTGAGTGGAACATTCATAATAAATACGGAATCAAATCACACTGTCATTCCGTGATATATGAGAAAAGCTATTTCATAAAAATTATGTAGAAAAACGCCCGTTTTCGCGATATTCAATAATTGCTTTACGTGCAAGAGCGTCTGCGCGTTCATTATCTGGATGACCTGCGTGCCCCTTTATCCAGTGCCATCTGACATCATGTCGAGAGCAAGCATCATCAAGAGCTTGCCATAACTCCATATTTTTAACAGGACTATTCGATGCAGTGCGCCAGTTATGCTTCTTCCACCCTTTAAGCCACATAGATATTCCATTGCGCACGTAAACTGAGTCTGTATAAAGATCAATTGAACAAGATTCTTTAAGTGCATTCAACGCGCAAATTGCTGCCATAAGTTCCATTTGATTATTAGTTGTATATTCTTTCCCACCATACAGTTCACGTTCACGACCATTCCAGCGTAAAATTGCCCCCCATCCCCCAGGCCCTGGATTTCCAGAGCAAGCACCATCTGTATAAATTTCAATGACTTTTTTTTGATTGAACATAAAATTTAAAAACCCAACTCAGTCAACGAATCCACACTACTAAAAAAATTAAGTTTATGCCAATATTCCAACGGGTCCTTCTTAACAACAAAACTACCAGCAGGCGTATTAAACCAATCATAAAGGCGTGTTAGTAAAAAGCGTAAAGCTGCACCACGCACCAATAAAAGAATCGCATTCAATTCTAAAGGTATCAATGGCCTAATTTTTTGATAACTTTCTAATAGTCCACGTGCTTTGACAAGATTATAAGAATAATCGCTTTCAAAACACCAAGCATTCAAACAGATTGCTAAATCATAAGCAAAAAAATCATTACAAGCAAAATAGAAATCTATAATACCAGAAAGACGACGGTCCAAAAAAAACACGTTATCATTAAATAAATCAGCGTGAATAATACCCGTTGGTAAATACAATGGCCAATTTTTTTCTAAAAATGCTAACTCTATATCAATTTTTGGTCCGAATTTTTGTAGTAAAATATCTTTTTTTGTTTGGCAACTCGCCCACAATGATTTCCAATTTACAATAGAAAGAGTATTTTTACGGTTGGGTACAAAATCTTGCCCAGCTAAATGCAATCGTGCCAAACCAGTACCTACTTCACAACAATGATATACATTAGGCTCACGCACCCATATCCCTTCTACAAAGGTAACAATAACAGCAGGACGCCCAGCTAACTTACCAATCGTTGCTCCATCATTCTGAAAGACTGGTTGAGGACAAGGAACTCCACGCTGATTTAAATGCTGCATAAGACTACAAAAAAAGGGTAAATCACTTTTTGAAACGCGTCTTTCATAAAGTGTTAAAATAAATTTTCCTTTTGTTGTATAAAGTATGAAATTCGAGTTTTCGATACCTTCTGCTATTCCTTGATAAGATAAAAGAAAACCTATTGAATAACGAGTCAAAAATTCTTCCAAATCGCTCTGATGAACGTCAGTATAAACTGCCATTATTTTGCTTTCGTTTTAAGCACTAGTAATATCATAACTTCCGTTTGTTAGTATCTTTAGCATAACCATTAACAAAAGCCATATCCTGGGGAGTTAAAACAACATCACGTAACCCGCGATTAACCAAAAATGTCTCTGTTTCTAATACAGTCTCAGCCAATTCTATTTTGACATCATAACGCTTATGAAAAGCTGCAATAATTTCATCGACAATAATTTCAGGAGCAGATGCCCCAGCTGAAAGACTAACAACTGAAAGAACACCCAAATTATCAAAATCAATTTCATCAGCACATTGAACTAAAATAGATCGCTGCGCACCAAACCTTTCAGCAACCTCTACTAAACGCCGCGAATTAGATGAGTTTGGCGCACCAACAATCAAAAATAAATCACTCCCTAATGCTGCTGCTTTAACAGCTTCTTGTCGATTGGTCGTAGCATAGCAAATTGACTCAGCAGCCGGTGTTTCTAATGCAGGAAAACGTTTCTGCAAAACATCCAAAATCTCGGCTGTATTTTCAACAGAAAGTGTTGTTTGTGTTACAAATCCCAACTTCTTTGGATTTTCCGGTTTATAACGCCAAGCATCTTCTACTGTTTCAATTAATGTAACAGCTCCTTTTTCAAGCTGCCCCATTGTTCCTATCACCTCAGGATGACCAGAATGACCAATTAATATGACATGACGACCATGACGTTGATGCCGTATCGCTTGCTTATGAACCTTGGAAACCAAAGGACACGTTGCATCGATATAGAATAAATTATAATGATGAGCCTCTTCTGGTACAGACTTTGGCACACCATGAGCAGAAAATACTACAGGTTGACCCCGATGCTCCTCTGGAATCTCATTAAGCTCTTCAATAAAAATAGCTCCACGCTGTTGTAACCCCTCAACCACATAGCGGTTATGTACAATTTCATGACGAACATACACTGGAGTACCATATTTTTTTAATGCCAGAACAACAATTTGAATAGCACGATCAACCCCAGCACAAAAACCACGTGGACTACAAAGGCGCATTGTTAAAGGAGGGAGCAAGCACATAATTCATCTTTCATTTTTATGACTTTTTCCATGTATCCAAGCAAACTGTTGTTATGCACTATATAAGAAATTTATAGAGAAAAACTAAAATATCACCTTCTCTCTATACAAAAAGTTGTATCTATAGGACGTTATCATTTTATTGACACAAATTAATTTTTTCTCCTTAACTTAAATTACATTAAAGGATAACAAAACACAAAATAAGACTTTCAATTAAAAGAATTCCAAATATAGCGGCTAAATAAAACAATGAAAAGAAAAACACTTTTTTTGCCATAGAAATGGTTTCATCATGTGTATCAGCTTTCCACAAACGATAAGAAAAATAAATAAAAGTAAAACTTAAAATTGTTGAACAAATACCATAAGTAATACCTGCAAAACCTACAATGTAAGGCCCAATGGCACATAACGCCATAATAACAGTATAAACTAAAATTTGTTTCTTGGTTGAATATTCACCTCGTACATTAGGCATTATAGGAATACCTGCTGCATCGTAATCAATAGATGAAAATAAAGAAAGAGCCCAAAAATGTGGTGGAGTCCACATAAAAATGATCAAAAATAATAGGAAACTTTCAATACTTATTGCCCCTGTTGCAGCTGCCCACCCAATCATTGGTGGAAAAGCCCCAGCTGCACCACCAATAACAATATTTTGTGGTGTTATACGTTTTAACCAAATCGTATAAATAACAACATAAAAGAAAATTGTAAAAGCAAGAAAAATCGCTGCAAACCAATTAATGAAAACTCCCATACCCAAAACCGAAAGCATAGAAAGAGCCAAACCAAAAACAAATGCTTTCTTACGGCTAATCTTACCGGTAGGAATAGGACGCTTTCGCGTACGTTTCATTACTGCATCAATATCAGCGTCATACCACATATTAAGTGCCCCTGCACCACCACCGCCCACAGCAATACATAAAATTGCTAACATACCATGAAATGGATTTACAGTAACAGGTGACACCATCAATCCAACCAGAGCCGTAAATACAACAAGTAACATAACCCGCGGTTTCAATAATGTAATATAATCATAAAAATTGGCTTTTGGCGGAATTGACTGACTATTTTTAGCTGATAATTCTTCTAAAATACACATCCACTAAAGAACCTTTTCCATCAGTGTCATCCACAAAAACACTATTTAACATATGGAAATGACCCAATTAATATTATAGCATTTTTAAGACCATATAATATCTATCTTATTTTATGTACTTTCAAAACAGATAGAAATACTTACAATATTCCAATAAATGTTATCCCTTATATAAAATAAGGCATCATAAAAATAAATAGACCTTACTAAATGCCACAAGATAGTGCTAGAAAATTTTACTTTCATAAAATATTATTTTTTTATTTTGTACTTCCGTTCCGGTTATATGCAATAAATATGTTCTAAAAAGAACTAGTTTTATGTTATACTTTTAAGACAAGGATTTACTTTTCATGAAAACCTATGCACAATGATATAATAACGATTTGGGTAGGGCTTTCCATGATACTTTATCAATTTTTTAAAAAAAACTTCTTTGGCGTTATTATTTACGTATTTTGCGTTACTTTTACCAATTATGCTATTGCGCAAATACCCAATACACAAAATGTTCCTACCCCACAAACTTATGGTGCATGGACAAAAGTTTGCTCACTGCCACCAGGTACACCTAATATACAATGTGAAATCGTACAAGATGTGCGCACACAAGATCGCCGTGATATAACCTTTCGGGTTACATTTCATAAATTGCCTAAAAATAAAGAAACTTTAATGCGGGTTTTTGTTCCTATTCGGGTGGAATTACGCTCTGGTGTTGGTGTTAAAATCGATGATAAAAATATAGGAAAAATAGAATATCGGCGTTGTTTGGGCGATAACTGTGTTGCTGAAGCTCTCCTGAAAGAAGATGTTCTAAAGCTCTTTTTAAATGGTAAAATAGCTACTTACTTTGTCTTTACAACCCCCGAGCAAGGAGTTGGTGGTGCTATTGATTTGCATGGCCTTAATGAAGCTTACGCGAACTTACCGGAATAATAACAAATACTAAAGATCAGCACACCCAATAACTGTTTTAAAAACCTTCCAAATAAAGAAAATAAACATTGCCGGCCACCAATGTAAATAGGATGATCACTATGAAATCACTGATTGACCGTTTTGATATTACTTCATCCAAAGTACAGTCTCTTGTTCAAGAAACTCTTCACAATGCTGATGATGGTGAACTTTATCTTGAATATACAGAAAGTGAGGTACTTTTATTTGATAATAGCCAGCTTAAAAATGGGTCATTTCATCAAGATATAGGATTTGGCCTACGTGTTGTTTCTGGAGAAGCTACTGGATACGCCCACTCCAGTGAATTATCAGCTGCTGCACTCAAACGCGCCATTGAAGCTGCTAAAGCTGTAACCTATAATAATCATACAGGATCTTATAGTGCAGCTCCCTCACAACCAAAGCAAAGATTATACCAACCAAACAATCCTCTTGATGCTCCATCATTTAAAGAAAAAAGTGAACTTTTACAAAAAATTGACGCATATTTACGTGAAAAAAATAACAAATTGCATCAAGTTACCGTCGCTCTTTCCGGTTCACTCCAACATGTTGAAATTTTACGTGGTGATGGATATTTCGTTCATGACATTCGCCCCCTCGTAAAACTTACTATATCTGTGGTAGTTTCTGACAATAATCGACGTGAAAATGGATTCTATGGATGTGGTGGACGACAAACATTTAACCAATTCATTAGTGAAGAAAATTGGAAAATAGCTGCCGATGAAGCTTTACGTATGGCTTTAGTCAACTTAGAAGCAGAAGAAGCGCCAGCAGGAACATTTGATGTTGTTTTAGCTAATGGGTGGCCTGGTGTTATGCTACATGAAGCTGTTGGACATGGCTTGGAAGGCGATTTTAACCGCAAAAAAACATCTGCTTTTTCTGGACTTTTGGGACAACAAGTTGCCGCAAAAGGTGTTACTATTGTTGATGATGGCACAATCCCTCAATGCCGTGGATCACTCACTATCGATGATGAAGGAACACCATCAGGATATAATGTTCTTATTGAAAACGGCAAACTCGTGAGCTTCATGCAGGATAGGTTAAATGCTCGACTCATGGGTGTTAATCCAACTGGAAATGGGCGACGTGAGTCTTATGCACATACACCAATACCACGGATGACAAACACAATTATGCTAGGAGGAGATAAAACACCTCAAGAAATTCTATCTTCATTAAAAAACGGTATTTATGCCGTTTCATTTGGTGGAGGACAAGTTGATATTACTTCTGGAAAATTTGTATTTGAATGCACTGAAGCTTACCGAGTAGAGAATGGAAAAATCTTAGCTCCAATAAAAGGTGCAACCCTTATTGGTAATGGACCAGATGCCATGAAACGCATTACAATGATTGGAAATGACAGCAAACTGGATAATGGTATAGGTATATGTGGAAAAGCAGGACAAAATGTTCCTGTTGGTGTGGGACAACCCCATTTACGTATCAATAACATGACAATCGGTGGGACAACGCTTTCATAAACATCAATCAACTAAGCTTAATAAAAATTTTTCAATGTATTAAAATAGCTTTTTTATTTTAGCTAAATTTCTTAACGCATCTTTGTTTTGTGTTTGTTTAAAATTGCAACAATTTCGACATGAGGTGACCACAAAAATTGATCAATCGGTATGACCTTTTCTATTGTATAACCGCCTGCAACAAGAATGGATAAATCACGAGCAAATGTAACAGGATTACACGAAACCGCTACCACACGTGGTACTGTCGTTTTTGCCAACTCACACACTTGTTCTTTTGCACCAGCGCGTGGCGGATCAAAAACAACGCTATCAAAACGTTCAAGTTCCTTTGCAGAAAGTGGACGACGAAATAAATCACGCTTTTCACAAGTAACCGTTTTTAAGCCAGAAGCAAAACGTGCTGCGCGTGCTAAATTTGCCAACGCTGTTCCATCATTCTCCACTGCATGAACATTCATTGTTTTAGCCATACGTAAAGTAAAAGTTCCCATCCCTGAAAACAAATCAACAGCATTTTTTGCTTTTTTTAAATGAATTAAAATAATACGACTGATGATATCCTCTGCTTCGGAAGTTGCCTGAAGAAAACCACCAGAAGGAAATTCAACACAGACATCACCAAAATAAATCAACGGTTTTTCTTGCTCAACTAAAATTTCACCTTCAATAGATAGGCGTATAATTCCACGTGCAAGAGCTGCATGTATCATGTTTTGACGAATAAGCTTGTCGTGCACAATACAACCACTTAAAGCAACATCAAAACCATTATCAGTAAATGTTACTGTTACATGAAATCGCTTAGCATGATTGCTTAAAAGAGCACATACCGCTCTAATATCACTTAATTTCGATATAATCTGTGACCGAATAACCGGGCATTCCTCAATAGCCACAACATCATGTGAAAGATAACGATTAAAACCAACGATATGGCCCTGCTTTGTCATGGATGCTGTTAAAATGATTCGTCGGCGGCTATAATGTTCACACTTCACTAAAGGAGAAACAACTACATCAAACTGGTGCTTTTTAAGTGTATCAACAACCAATTGTCGCTTCCAAGAGTGATACGCATCAACATGCCAATGCTGAAGCATACACCCTCCACATTCTTTAAAATGTTTACAAACGGCATCAATGCGTTCTAATGATTTTTTTATTAACGCAACGGATGTACCATATTTTCCATCAAGAGCAACTTTAACAACCTCTCCCGGTAAGGTAAAAGGTATAAAAACCAAACCACGCGGTGTTTTTGCTACACCATGACCACTAGCTCCAATATGATCAATTATAACATTGTTACTCACTCTTATTTTTCTCCAAATAATCAATATTCTAAACGTTTATCATCGTTTATAATTAAGTGAAGAAAGAAAATCTTTTTATTTATCCCTTTGAAGATTCAGCTTATCAAACAAAGCACTTCTAAAGCTTTTTGCAATTGATGAATCTTTCAATTCCCCATTCTTATCATCAACTTCAAATTGAGATTTTACTAGCAAAATAATTTGGCTCTCTACTTGAGAGAAGATAACATAAGTAACAATACAAATTTACTAAACGTGAATCAACATTCAATATAGTGGAATTAATTTCCATAACTGCTATTATTTTAAATCTCTATATTTAAATTTTTTTTCATAGTATTATTCGCACTAGCACTAGATAAATGTGCATTAAACTTATTATGATTAATATCAGAAGCAATAATTATAAGATCTTCCTTCACATTTTAAGAGAATTTGCGTAAAATTACTATTAACATACTTATAGTCATCACTTGATTTACTTATAATCGAGAAACACAATCTAAATGCATTAATCAATTTTTGCAGTATGCAAAACATAACTATTGCACAAGTAACAAACTTATAAATTTCTGTATCACTAGAAATTATTTTCCTAATTTTAAAAAGTATTTTTCCGTCACCCCTAACCGCTTGCTACATAATTGCATTATATGCTCTGTGAACACATTGTAAAAATAACTAAAGAGCATTAATCTTTTTATGACCCCCTTATTATCATACTTGAATTTGCGGCACTATTCGCATTTCACGTCCCAAAGCATTAAAAACAGTATTAATAATACCCTTTGCATCAAGCCCAATATTCGAAAGCACTTTATTTGGTGAACCATGATCTAAATATTTATCAGGAAATCTTAATGTGCGAACCTTTAAACCGCGCTCTAATAGCCCCTCCTGTGCCAAAAACTGGAGTACATGCGCCCCAAATCCGCCCATTGCTCCTTCTTCAATTGTGACTAATACTTCATGTTCACGTGCTAAACGACGCATTAAATCCTTATCCAAAGGCTTTGCAAAGCGTGCATCTGCAACAGTTGTTGAAAACCCCTCTGCGGCTAATTCATCAGCTGCTACCAACACTTCAGATAACCGCGTTCCAAAACAAACTAAAGCTATTTTGCTGCCTTCACATAAAATTCGCCCTTTACCAATTTCCAGAACCTCACCCCGCTGAGGTAAATCTATACCACTACTTTCACCACGTGGATAACGAAAAGAAATAGGTCCCTGATCGTAAACTGCTGCTGTGCGCACCATATGCATAAGTTCAATCTCATCAGAAGGAGCCATCACAACAAACTCAGGAAGAGTCGTCAAAAAAACAATATCAAAACTCCCAGCATGTGTCGCACCATCCGCACCAACAAAACCTGCACGGTCAATTGCAAAACGCACGGGTAACTTTTGAATCGATACATCATGAATAATTTGATCATAAGCACGCTGTAAAAAGGTAGAATAAATTGCAACAAAAGGCTTATACCCCTCACAAGCAATACCTGCAGCAAAAGTCACAGCATGTTGCTCAGCAATACCAACGTCAAACATCCTTTTGGGAAATTTTTCAGCGAAAGAATCAAGACCCGTTCCTGTTGGCATCGCAGCCGTTATAGCAACAATCTTATCATCATGGCTAGCTTCTTCTATTAAAGCCTTAGAAAATACTTTAGTATAAGGAAGAAACTTACTTTGTGTTTTAACCTGCTTACCCGTAACAACATCAAAACGATTAACGCCGTGATATTTATCAGACGATACCTCTGCAGGTGCATATCCTTTCCCTTTATGGGTTACCACATGCACTAAAACAGGACCATTGGGATATTCGCGAACATTTTTTAAAACAGGCAATAAATGATTCATATTATGGCCATCTATAGGCCCGACATAATAAAATCCAAGCTCTTCAAACAAACCTCCCCCAACTAAAAAACCACGCGCAAACTCTTCTGAAAATCGTGCTTTATCCGAAAAAAACTTCGGTAACTTCTTGCTTAATATCTTTACTTGTTCACGCAAATTACGATACGAAGGGCGAGAAACTAATCTTGCAAGGTAAGCACTCATAGCGCCTGTAGGAGGTGCAATAGACATATCGTTGTCATTAAGGATAACAATTAAACGTGCATCCAAAGCACCAGCATTATTCATCGCCTCATAAGCCATACCAGCAGACATAGCGCCATCACCAATTACGGAAATGATGTTACGTTCTTCTTCTGCTTTCAACATGCTCGCCACTGCCATCCCAAGGCCAGCTGAAATAGAAGTGGAAGAATGACCTGCACCAAATGAGTCATACACACTTTCTGAACGCTTTGTGAAACCTGATAAACCACCATCCTGACGCAGAGTACGAATTTTATTCCTACGGCCAGTCAAAATTTTATGAGGATAAGTTTGATGACCAACATCCCAAATAATCTTATCGTCAGGTGTATTAAAAACATAATGCAGCGCAATAGTGAGCTCAACAACACCAAGCCCAGCACCAAGATGGCCACCTGTTACAGAAACTGCATCAATTGTTTCAGCTCGTAATTCATTAGCCAATTGTACCAAATCAGACTCAGGAAATGCCCGTAAATCTTGTGGAAAACAAATACGATCAAGTAATGGCGTTAATGACCGAGACAAAAAAAACTCCTTACATTACCAATAATAGTTATATAGGAACACACTTTTTATTATTTCGTGTAGAATGTGACGTATCGTCCATTGAAATACTTCACTTACTTAATATTATCTACAACTTTTCTTTTTTTATTCATTTCATAAAAAATGAGACTGATAAATTATTCTAATCAATCAAAACTCTTAGTTTTTTACATTCAATAATAAATGATTACTAAATATCATTCAGAATCAAGCGGCTCTAAACCTTCTGGATGACCTGTATCTGAAAGTCGAATTTTCTCAACTTTAGCTTCAGCCATTTTCAACAGTTTATCACAATGATTCTTAAGAGCTTCACCACGCTCATAAATATCAATTGATTGCTCCAAAGGAACATCTCCACGTTCCAAGTTTTCAACAATCACTTCAAGTTGCTTCAGTGCTTCCTCAAAACTTAACGTAGTAATGTCTTCCTTTTTTATCCCTTTCTTCATGTAACCCTCACAAAATATCTGTTCTAGATATGCGAATTCCAAAACCCTCTAAACCAACATAATGACGCTCTTTAGAAGAATAAACAATAACAGAACTAATTCCTAAATGTTTCAAAATTTGCGCTCCTAGACCAATTTGGTGCCATTCTTCTGCACGTTTAATTGCTTGTGCGTGGTTTTCTAAACCTACCATTTTCTGATCACGAATAGATGATTCACCAACACCAACGGATCCTTCACGCAAATAAACAAATACACCACGCTTTTCCTTTTCTACCATGCGCCGCATAATAACTTCAACATCCGGTGATTGACCAAAAACATCTTTCAAAATGTTTTCGCGATGCAGACGCACCGGAATATCTTCCCCATCACGAATATCCCCAAAAACAATTGCCACATGCTGAACTGTTTCCCAAGGAAGTTGATAACTTTGAACTACAGCTGGCCCTACAAATGTTTCAATATGCATTTTTCCAACATATTTTATGAGCGTCTCTTTACGCTGACGATAAGCAATAAGATCAGCAACCGTTATGATGTGCAATCGATTGTCTTGCGCAAACTTTGTAACCTCATCTCCATGTTTAACGCTACCATCATCATTAACTAACTCACCAATAACACCAACTAGTGGCAAACCAGCTAATTTACATAAATCAACAGCTGCTTCAGTATGGCCAGAACGCATGAGAACACCACCCTCATGTGCAATTAAAGGAAAAATATGTCCCGGACGGACAAAATCGCTAGCGCTTGCATTGGGATTAGCTAAATTACGAACAGCCAATGTACGATCATATGCTGAAATACCTGTCGTTATTCCGTGTTTAAAATCCACAGTAACAGTAAATTTTGTACGGTGCGCCGAATCATTATCCGATACCATAGGAGAAAGATTAAATCGTTGTGCTTCTCTCTTTGGCATAGGTGTACAAATAATACCTGATGTATGGCGAATAATGAATGCCATTTTTTCTTCTGTGCAATGAACAGCAGCAACAATTAAATCACCTTCATTTTCACGGTCGTCATCATCCGTAACCACAACAATTTCACCGCGTTCAAAAGCCTGAATAGCAGCAACAACTTTTTTCTGATTATAAGCCATCGTTTACCTTTCAACTACAGCCGACCTGGCCACGGTACCGTAAATAATGATCAGCAATAGCACAAGCAACCATCGCCTCACCAACAGGAACAGCACGAATCCCAACACATGGATCATGACGACCCTTTGTAACAACATCCACATTGTTACCATTAACATCAATTGAACGACAAGGAGTCAAAATTGATGAAGTGGGTTTAACAGCAAAACGTGCAATAATCGGCTGCCCATTTGATATCCCACCCAAAATACCCCCAGCATGATTAGATAAAAAAATTGGTTTGCCGTCACTTCCTATTCGCATTTCATCTGTATTTTGTTCACCAGTTAAGCGAGCTGCAGCAAAACCATCACCAATTTCAACACCCTTAACCGCATTAATTGACATTAAAAATGACGCAATATCTTGATCAAGTTTTGCATAAATAGGTGCCCCTAAACCTACTGGAACATTTTCCGCAACAATCTCAACAATAGCACCAGTTGATGAACCACTCTTTTGTAACTGAACTATATAATCAGCAAAAATGCGCGCTGCTTCTGCATCAGGTGAAAAAAAAGGATTGTTATCAACCTCTGACCAATCCCAACGATCACGATTAATACTATAAGGGCCAATCGCCGTCACAGCTCCTCGCACAATTAAACCAGGAATAATTTTACGAGCAAGAGCACCTGCCGCAACGCGCGCTACCGTTTCACGTGCTGAAGCACGACCACCACCACGATAATCACGAATACCATACTTAATATCATAGGTGTAATCTGCATGACCTGGGCGATATTGATAAATAACTTCACTATAATCTTTAGAACATTGATCTATATTTCGGATAAATAGCGAAATTGGTGTACCTGTTGTTACCAGTGTAGTACCGTCACATTGAGTCACAACTCCTGAAAGAACTTCTACTTGATCTAACTCTTGACGCTGCGTTGTATATTTTGATTGCCCGGGTCTACGTTTATTAAGATATGCTTGAATTTCTGTAAGAGTGAAAGCAATTCCTGGAGGACAACCGTCAATAACACAACCAAGAGCAGGACCATGACTTTCACCCCATGTTGTTACACGAAACAAATGACCAAATGTATTATGCGACATGGAGAAAGATCCATTTCTTCTTCAAATACACGCAACTATAGTGTGGATTAAACCGCGCAAAACGATTTTATCCAAAGGCGTTACTAGACTGCCTGAACTTTAAATCAAATTGTCGCTAACATATAAAACTTTATGAACCAAATCTTATTCTTTGACAACAGAAATATCAGGTGCATCAACAGCCTTCATGCCGATAATATTATATCCAGAATCAACATGATGAATCTCACCTGTAACAGAACGCGATAAATCTGAAAGAAAGTAAAGGGCAGAATCACCTACTTCTTCGATTGTCACTGTACGACGCAAAGGAGCATTATATTCATTCCATTTTAGAATATAACGAAAATCACCAATACCAGAAGCAGCCAATGTTTTAATTGGCCCTGCAGACACAGCATTAACACGAATGTTCTTTGGTCCTAAATCAACAGCTAAATACTTTACACTAGCCTCAAGAGCAGCTTTAGCAACCCCCATTACATTATAATGAGGAACAACCTTTTCTGCACCATAATAGGTTAGTGTTAAAATTGAACCACCTTCTGGCATCAATTTTTCTGCACGCTGTGCAAGAGCTGTTAATGAATAAACAGAAATGTTCATCGTTATCATAAAATTCGATTCACTAATATCAATGTAACGACCACTTAATTCATCCTTATCGGAAAAACCAATAGCGTGAACTAAAAAATCAAGCTTGCCCCACTCTTTTTCTATTGCGCTAAAAACCGCATCAATAGATGCACTATCAGAAACATCACAATGACCGCAAACAAAACCATTCAACTCTTGAGCCAAAGGCTCAACACGTCTCTTTATTGCCTCACCCTGATAGGTAAAAGCAAGCTCAGCCCCTGCTGCATTAGCAGCCTTCGCTATTCCCCAAGCGATAGAGCGATTATTTGCCAATCCTAAAATTAAGCCACGCTTTCCATATAATAAACCATTACTCTTCGTCATTAGCACTGCCTCATTGCTATTTGACATAAACATTATCTATATGCCTATGACACAGGTTACCTTTTTCTTCAAGCAATTGGTTTAAAATCAAACTTAAGCTATCTTTTGTACA
The DNA here is from genome assembly GCF_000384965.1 of Bartonella bovis 91-4. Lineage (NCBI taxonomy): Bacteria > Pseudomonadati > Pseudomonadota > Alphaproteobacteria > Hyphomicrobiales > Bartonellaceae > Bartonella > Bartonella bovis. Next base: position 441,769 of record NZ_CM001844.1, on the reverse strand, counting down.
AGAAAAAAGGTGTTAATTGTTTTGCATTTGCAAAAACTGTTCTAAAGCAGCATCTCCACCTTCTGGCAACATGATACGAACATGCACATAAAGATCATCTCTTTCACCACTTTTTAAACGAAGCCCCTTTCCTTTCAGCCGTAAAACACGATCAGAACTCGACCATGGGGGAATTGTCAAAACTACACGCCCTTCCAAAGTATCAACTTCTTCTTTGGTCCCTAAAACAGCATGCTTAAGAGAAATTGGCAAATCAAGATGAAGAGCTCGCCCTTCAACCCGAAAACGAGGATGTTTCTGAATATGAATAGTTACCAAAGCATCCCCTGCTTGCCCATGCGCCACCTCTTCCCCCTGGCCTTTTAAACGAATGGTTTGTCCATCTTCAACATAATCTGGTAATTTAATTTTTAATTTTTTCCCAGTAGGAAAAGTTACTTCTACTTTGTTTGCGCCTACCATCTGCTCTAATGTAATTGAAAGACTAGTACGAACATGAGCCCCTTGTTGAGGCTGACTATATTGCGTTGAATTTGAGAAATTCCTTCCCATTCCAAATAAATCACGAAAAATATCGCTTGCATCAAAACTTGCAGTACCTGATGCCCCAAAATCAAAACTTCTTGTACCACCAGTAAAAGGATTTTGTCTGTTCCTAAAATTTCCCCCAGTACCGTAAGCTTGATAAAGTGGTTTTCCTTCTGCATCAATTTCGCCGCGATCAAACTGTGCCTTTTTATCTTTATCGCCTATAATTTCATAAGCTTGATTAATTTCAGAAAATCTTTCTTTAGCTTTAGCATCACCCATATTGTGATCTGGATGATACTTCTTTGCTAATTTTCTGAATGCAGATTTAATCTCTTGCGGTTTTGCGGTACGTGTCACACCCAAAACCGTATAGGGATCACGCATATTGCCCTCTTTCTAGCCTTTTCGTTTTTTAATATCAAACAGTATATCGTTAAATATTTTTTACTACTTCATCAAGCTATTCAATAAAATCATTTTTCTTATCTATATGTTTATAAAAAAACAAAATACCAGATAAAATAGATATTTTTAATTCAATATAGCTTATGGCACCCTATGTTAAAGATAAACATAATTGAAACACCATAATAAAAATATATAAAGTCATTGGGTTTTTAGAACAAAAACATAACAACATTTTATTTTTTGATGGCAAAAATAAATCAAAGAATTTCTCACTCACACTAACTAACAGTGGAGTATATCATGAATAATAAAACACAAACGAATGATGATTTTATACAAACGCAAAATCCTTTCGCAATTTTCGAAAATTGGTTTGAAGAAGCAAAAATAAGCGAAATAAACGATCCCAATGCTATGGCATTAGCAACAGTTGATGCAACAGGTTTACCCAATGTCCGTATAGTTCTTCTTAAAGATTTTAGTCCTAAAGGTTTTGTCTTCTATACCAACTATGAAAGCTGTAAAGGACGAGAAATTTTAGGATCGATGAAAGCATCTTTAGGTTTTCATTGGAAATCACTTCGCCGTCAAATCAGAATTAGAGGCATTGTTGAAAAAATCAATCCTGAAGAAGCAGATGCGTATTTTCAGTCACGACCACGAAAAAGTCGAATCGGCGCATGGGCATCTAAACAATCTCAACCATTAGAAAGCCCTTTTGCCCTCAAAAAAGCAGTTGCTAAATATACTGCACGCTACGCAGTAGGCGATATTCCACGCCCACCTTATTGGTCTGGTTTTTGCATTAAACCTCTTTTTATCGAATTTTGGTGTGATCGGCCATTTCGTCTACACGACCGTTTACTCTTCACACGTGACTCTATTGAACAAAATAACTGGCAAAAACAAAGACTCTATCCTTAGCCATTTAACTCTTTAAAATATGAAGCCTTTGCCTTATAATACTGGCTTTCTGCTCTACTATTACAGAATATATGACCTTACTTCTCAACTAGATTGTTCTTAAATAGTAGGATGCAATATCATCCAAATACCTCCACATACCAAACCAGCAAAAATAAAAAAACCAACAAACGAATTGGATCTGAAAAGTTTTAAACATTGTGAGCTATCATCTATATCGATGACTTTGATTTGAACAAACATGTGGATGGCAGCAATAAAAACCCCTACAAAGCTAAGAATGGATACCTGCGCTAAATAAAATGCCAAGCTGACTAGCATTATAAAACCACTATATAAAATTACTAGTGCGCATTTGGTGCTTTTTCCAAAGAGGCGCGCTGTAGAACCCACACCAACAATAGCATCATCTTGCTTATCTTGATGAGCATAAATTGTATCATATCCAATCGTCCATAAAATTGATCCTGCATAAAGTGCAATTGGTGCCCAACTCAGACTTCCATACACAACCGCCCATCCCATCAATGCACCCCAATTAAAAGCAATGCCTAAAAAAAATTGCGGCCAATTTGTTATACGTTTCATAAAAGGATAAATTGCAACCGCCACTAAGGACGAAATACCTAAAAAAAAGCTAAATACATTAAACTGCAATAAAACACCTAAACCTATGAAACACTGCACTAATATAAAAATTTTTGCTTGAAACCGACTCACCTGACCTGCAGGCAGTGGGCGAGAACGTGTTCGTTCTACTTGAGAATCAATTTCGTGATCAACAAGGTCGTTCCAGGTACAGCCTGCACCCCGCATAGCTATGGAACCTAAAAAGAAAAGAAAAAGATACCAAATCCAACACACTATAATTGACAAAAGGGGTAATTGGGGCATCTCATAGGAAAGCATAGCCATGGTTGTTGACCAAAAACAAGGCCACATCAACAATTTCCATCCAATAGGTCTATCCCAACGTGCTAATTGAGCATAGAGCCATAAAGAACAAGGAAGGAAATAGTAGACCCATTGTTTAGGAGGCGCATCCATAACTCGTCCTTGATTTTCACAGGATTGAATATGTAAAATATTTTTACTTTTTTTCATCAAATGATTTCACCTTTGGTCTTGCGATAGAACCATTTCATTCTTATGAAAGAAAAACTGATTTAATCATCTTTTATAGTAGGAGCAAATCATGAACGTTCTTCTTATCGGATCAGGTGGACGAGAACATGCTTTAGCATGGAAAATAGCAGCATCACCGCTACTTACAAAATTATATTGTGCTCCTGGAAATCCTGCAACAATAGAATTAGGTGAAAATATTGATTTAAACATCAATGATCATCCCCTTGTTATCAATTTCTGTAAAACACATTTTATTGACCTTGTCATTGTTGGACCAGAAAGACCATTGGTTGAAGGTATAACTGACTCTCTTAATGCTGCTGACATATGTGTATTCGGCCCCACTCAAAAAGCTGCTCAATTGGAAGGCTCAAAAAGTTTTACAAAAGATTTATGTTACAAAAATAACATCCCTACAAGTATCTATCAATGCTTTAACAATGCTTCACAAGCTAAATCCTATATTCGCCAGCAAGGCGTCCCTATCGTTATTAAAGCTGACGGCCTGGCTGCCGGTAAAGGTGTTGTTGTGGCTATGACAATGAAAGAAGCCTTTGATGCCGTTGATGTCTACTTTGAAGATGCGTTCGATAATACAAAAAAGAAAATTGTTGTCGAGGCATTTCTTGAAGGTGAAGAAGCGAGCTTTTTCTGTCTTTGTGATGGCGAAATCGCTATCCCTTTTGGATCAGCACAAGATCACAAACGTGTTGGTGATGGCGATACTGGAGCCAACACTGGTGGCATGGGAGCCTATTCACCAGCTCCAATTATGACTGAGGAAATAATTAACCGTACTCTCAAAGAAATTGTTGAACCTACCTTGCGTGATATGGCCGCAATGGGTGCCCCTTTTAAAGGTATTCTCTTCACAGGATTGATGATAACCCAAAAAGGGCCTGAATTAATTGAATTTAATGTACGATTTGGTGATCCTGAATGTCAAGTTTTAATGATGCGCTTAAAAGATGATATTTTACCACTTCTCCTTGCAGCAGCTCAAGGAAACCTTAAAAATAAACAAATTCAATGGTCTGAAAAAACCGCTCTAACAGTTGTTATGGCTGCCAAAGGCTACCCAAATGCTCCTCAAAAAGGCAGTGTTATCCGAAATGTTGATAAGGTAAATGCTCTTCCTGATGTAAAAGTTTTCCAAGCGGGCACAGCTTTATGTAATGGAGAATTAATCGCTAATGGTGGACGCGTTTTAAATATAACAGCAATAGGAGAAACTGTTACACACGCACAAAAACGTGCCTATGAAGCTGTCGATTGTATTGATTGGCCACAAGGTTTTGCTCGTCGGGATATTGGATGGCGTGCTATTGCACAAAAAAAGATCTTTTGAGCTCTTTTTTTGAGGTGAGCTATTTCATACAAATAAAAAGATAAATTGATCTGTTTATTATCCTTTATTCATAAAAACTTTAGATGAAAGGAGTAGATGCCCAAAATCCAAAAACTACAAATCACATGATCTCCTTACTATCTTGTCTATTTTTACAACCAATTTGCCAACCACTTTCCATGAAGTGATATGTTTTGTACACATAAGAACATACTAAGTCTAATGCCCTAAAAACACAAATAATTGCAGCAGGTATAATTGAGAAAAGATTTTCCCCAATTATATAGCTAAAACTACCCTTTCATCACAATCAATGAAAAATATAAACGCCTTTGAAATCAACACATCTACCCATATAACATGAAAAAATTAATCTATATCAATTTACTGTGAGATAATTTGATTGGTGATCATTAAACGTAAACCTAATGAATCACCACAACGGAGCAAAAAACCTTTATTCCTAGAGGATGGTGATGTCATATCAAAAAATTGACGTAAAATAGAATGATCTTTGATAGTAATAATGTTCTCATTCTCACAAATCATAAACATCGGTAGATTATAAATCTTTCTCCATAACCGCCAATCTAAAAGAACATTATTCAAATCTCTAGAAACTAAAAGTGGAATACAAGCTTCTTCATCTGTATGGAACAATTCTAATGCGACAGCTTTTTCTCCTGTAAGAGTTTCTACTATACGCGTCGCAATTCCTTTGAAGTGATAAGCTGGAATCAAACGTGACAGACTGGAGGAATTATCAACTTTCAAAGAAACACTTCGCTGATTCAATGAACAAATCATGTGATTTCCTGTTTTTGATACAAAATATGTCGCCGTTTGTGGCAAATGGCACGGATCTAACCGAAACTCAGACCCTACTTTTGCCCGATTAAAACATTGATTAGCCATGTAGTTTCCCCAATTTTTTTCAATAACATATATTCTATAATACCTTTTTCTCATTGAATTATTAAGCTTTAGGTAAAAAATTTGGTTTTTTCTCAGTTATCAAAACCTTAATAAGAATAGAAAAATGTTCACGATTTTCAATTTACAACACTTTTCCAGGATTCATAATTTCTAAAGGATCGAATATCTTTTTAATCGCATCCATAATTTCTAATGAAACGGGTGATTTAAAAGTGCGTAGTTCTCTCCGCTTGAGCTGCCCAATTCCATGTTCAGCAGAAAATGCACCCTGATAATGCATCACTAAATAATGAATCCGGTCATTCATTTGTGAGTATAATTGCAAAAATGATGCAGTATCAGCCCCTATAGGTTGCGTAATATTATAATGGAGGTTCCCATCACCCATATGACCAAAACACACCACCCGTGCACCTGGGGCAATCTCTTCAACAATAAGAGCAGCTTGAGCAATAAAGTCAGGAATGGAAGCAATAGGTACCGCAATATCATGCTTAATAGACCCTCCTGCTAACTTCTGCGCTGGTGATATATTATCACGCAATTGCCAAAAAAAATCTTGCTGTTTTAATGACTGTGTCACAATCGCATCTTCTATAATATTATCTTTTAAAGCTGTTTCCAAAATAACGTTTAACACCGATAGCGCTTCATCATCACTACGTAACGATGAAATATTAATTAAAACATACCATTCATGCTCATGCTCAAAAAGCGAATTAGCATGCATCATATAGTTTAAAGCCATTTGTAAGCTGAGTTTTCCCATAAGCTCAAAACCAGTCAAAAATGCCCCCCCACAACCTTGAGCAAGGGATAAAAACTTTAAAGCATTAGCCGGACTGCGCAAACCTACAAAAGCAACTGCTTTTCCTTTGGGCTTTGGAAAAAGCTTTAAAGCCGCTGCAGTGATAACCCCCAAAGTCCCTTCCGAACCAATAAAAAGATCTTTCAAATTATAACCGCTATTGTCCTTTTTAACAAAACGCAAATCATCTAAAATACGCCCATCAGGCAAAACAATTTCCAAACCAAGACAAAGCTCACGCATATTACCATAAGCTAAAACAGCTGTCCCTCCAGCATTAGATGAAAGATTCCCCCCTATTTGACAGGAACCTTCTGAGCCTAAAGAAAGAGGGAATAAACGACCTACTTCATCTGCCTTTTTTTGTAAAGTATGCAAAATAACACCAGCTTCTACTACAGCAAAATTACCCTCAGGATTAACTAATCGAATCTTATTCAAGCGTTCCATAGATAAAACAACACTACGCCCACTATCATCTGGCTGCTGAGCACCCACAAGACCAGTATTTCCTCCTTGAGGTACAATTGGTGTACGTGTTTTGCTGGCCAAACGCATAATAGACGATACCTCATCTGTTGAAGATGGCCGTAAAAGCAAAGGCGTTTTTCCATGAAAAAGCCCACGATTTTCAAGCAAATATGGTGCAATCAAAGATTGATCTGTGATAGCATTCGCAGAACCAACAATTTTTCTAAAACACTCAATTAAACCCTGCTCCACTTTCATTCCCCTCTTGGAGCTGCAGCACGCATTAAACGATCATTAATAGCTACACCCAATCCGTAAAATGGAATAGACTCCACTGCAATGCACTTTACATTTAATGAATCCAACTGTTTCATATAGTCAAACAAATGGAATGCAGCTTCTTCCAATTGACCACTTTCACTTAAATTTAAAATAGAAATAGCATTTTCAGAACCTACAATGCGCTTCGGACCAAATGCTAAAAGTGCTTCGTTACTCTCTACTTTTTGTGCATTTAAACGTACCAAAGCATTAGGAGCATAATGTGACTTTAACATACCTGGTGCCTCAATTGCATCATGTTGATCTAATCGTTTTAAAGACTGCCCCGCCACTTCTTCAATTTCTTCAGTAGTTAACCCTCCAGGACGCAATAAATAGACATTTTGATTAAAAACCTTAATAATTGTTGATTCAAGCCCTATCTTAGAAGATCCTCCATCAATAATTAAAGGCACTGATACCCCTAAAGAGGCAAATACAGATACAGCTGAAGTAGGACTAAGACCCCCCGATTGATTTGCACTGGGAGCAGCTAAAGGTCGACCAAAATGTCGAATAACTTCTGCAAAACCACCAACAGGAAAACGAACAGCTAATGTATCAAGACCAGAAGTCGTTAAAGGATGAATATTATGATTAACCTTTAAGGGTAAAACTAATGTCAAAGGTCCCGGCCAAAATGCTTCCATGAATCGACGTGAAAGCACATCAATTTCCACATAATGTTCTGCCATAACAATGTCACTTACATGAACAATAAGGGGATTAAATTGCGGCCGTTTTTTTGTGAAAAAAATAGAAGCAACTGCTTTTCCATTAGTTGCATCTCCAGCCAATCCATAAACAGTTTCTGTCGGCAAAGCTACTAATTGACCCTGCTTAAGGACTTCAACTGCTTTTTTTATTGAAGCACTATTAAGAGGCAGGATTGTCATAAAATATCATCCTTATAATCTTCTTTCAGTGGTGCAAAACTATAACGATGCAACCCTAAAATGGGTCCATATTGAGTGATAGCCGTACGATGTGCTACTGTTGCGTAACCTACATGTTTTTCTAAACCATAACCTTTATAAACCCGCCCAGCACATTCCATCATTCGATCACGTGTTACTTTGGCAATAATGGATGCTGCCGCAATTGAAACCGAACGTTGATCACCTTTGATCAAAGCAGTTGCTGGACACGGCAAATGAGGTGGAATATCACGCCCATCAACCAACACATAATGAGCTGGAATGGCAAGCCCCGTAATACAGCGACGCATTGCTTCTAAAGTTGCTTTTCTGATATCAGATTGATCAATCGCACGGGCGCAAATACTTGCCACAGAAATCGTCAATGCATTCTGCAAAATTTTACCATAAAGTTGATTGCGCTGTTGAGCAGAAAATTTTTTTGAATCATTCAGTCCTTCAGGAATGTGGTTTTTATCTAAGATAACTGCTGCTGTTACTACAGGTCCAGCTAAAGGCCCTCGCCCAACTTCGTCAACACCTGCTATATAAAAGAAACCTTGTTCTTGTAAATCCAATTCGTGTGAAAAATCTGGTTGAAGTGGCATATTAAATACATTTGACAAATTGCGAACATGACGAAACATATATTTATTTTTGCATTACCACTCATTTTCCGCAAGCCCTACAGAAAAAATAGCTTACTCTAATATTCTTTCACTCTCAAACAACACGATAACAAAAAGATTCAAGTATAGGGGAAGCATTAGTTTTCCAATAAAATATTATTTATCCATACTTACATGCCTTAATCAAATCTGGAAAATAAAAACGAAAATTCCATTGATTATCTCACACTCTTGTACATGATAAGATTATTACAACATCAACCATTTCAATAAAAAACTCTGCGAAAATATAACCAAAACTCCCTTAATTTATTTGTTTAAAAAAGGTCTTAAAGTTTTTCGCGTAAACATTTCCAACCTTCTAAACAAAAAAACATTGTGATAATAATCTCAATGAAAGAGCAACCCCTATCTTTACCTACATAAATATATTATTGCTAATAGCACTTCAAAAATACCTATTACTCAACTGAGTAAAATTATTTTAAACTACCCTTTTTAAAGGGTCATAAAGAAATTATTTCTCTTTTCCAAATGTATTTGAATATGAATAAAGAATTTCATATTAAACAGAAAAACATAAAATTAATCAATTATTACTATAAACAGAAGCTCTTAGTCTTCACATTACTTATCAAAACCTTCCCACAGTCATAATTGATTTAACAAACCAATTTGGATGTGCCGATTTAATAAGGAAAGCTGCTTTCTGTGCTGCTTGTTGATCTTTAAAAATACCAAAGCAAGTTGCACCCGAACCAGACATGCGAGAAAAAAGAGCTCCACTTTTATCTAATGCATATAAAACATCAGCCAATTGAGGTGCAATTTTTAATGCAGGAGCAAAAAGATCATTACGCGTTTCTTTTAAAGCTTCAACCAATGAAAAAACCGTCTTTAAAGCCGTTGGATCAATCTTTAAATGAGGACGATCACGTTTTTCTAAAGCCTGAAAAATAGTGGGTGTTGCAATTTGTTGACCATGATTTACTAATACCATTGCAATAGAACAGGCTTCTTTTAGCCGCATTATATCATCACCAATCCCTTGAATAAAAAGTGGCTGCTGGTATTCTAATGCAAACAGACACATCGGTACATCAGCACCAAGTGCCAAACTAATTTCTGCTAATTCCTCACAAGAACAACTAAGATTCCACTGCCGACGCAATATACTAAGAACCCCAGCAGCATTTCCTGATCCACCACCAATACCCGAAGCAATAGGCAATGTTTTAACAAGTTGAAAAAAGGCAGGTTTAGCATTTTCAGGAAATATCTTGCGCATTAAATCACGAGCGCGAATAACTAGATTATCTGAATCAGCAACAAGTCCATCAGCAAAAGGACCTTTTACAACAAATTGATCTTTTGTAAAAGGTATATAATTTAAACAATCACCACTAAGGCTAAAATAGACCAAACTTTCTAACAAATGGTAACTATCAGCGCGCTGACCCACGACATGCAAAGCCAGATTCAACTTAATAGGTGTTAAAATACGAAGACCCTCTTTAAGAGAAGCTTGCATACCTGATATCATTTACGTAATATCCACCTGTGAAAGATCTTTCACAAGAGTTCCTTTTATATCCGTACGCGACTTAACTCTTGTATAGCAAACACGTTGCAATACCCAATACCAGTATAACTGACGCTTAAACAAATAATAAAGATATAAGGTCACCACACCAACTAAGCTGAATAAAATAAGCCGAATCATTTAAAATCCCTTTCTTTCTTGCAAGAGCTTCTAAGTAAAATGGCTAATTAAATTAAGCGTAGATTGAAATGATGTTCCAACTACAAACCATATCGTTGCCAAAGCGCACGCTCTTCTGCTGCCATCCACGCACTATCAACTACTGTATAAACCATATCAGAAGTAATCCCCGAAGGCATTTTAGGTCCTAAAAAGCTCTTGGAAGGAGAAATTAATCGAAGTTTTGTTTCATGACCAAACCGACTTTTAATAACAGAGCGCACATCACCCAATTGATCAACCAAGCCAAGCTCAACACCTTTTTTTCCACTCCAAAACATCCCTGTAAAAATATCTGAATCATCTGATAACTTCGATGCACGTCGCTCTTTAACTAAATCAATAAAAATTTGGTGAACTTCAAGTTGCAAAGATTTCAAATGTTCAACACCCATCTTCTTTTCTGGCTGAAATGGATCTAATACAACCTTGTTTTTTCCTGCTGTATAAACACGACGCTCCACACCAATTTTCTTCAAAAGCTCAGGAAAACCAAAAGAAGCTGAGACAACCCCAATAGAACCCACAATAGAAGAAGGATCAGCAAAAATTTCATCTCCGGCGCAAGCAATCATATAACCACCTGATGCTGCTACATCTTCAATAAATACGAGAACCTGTTTATTCTTCTCATTTGCCAAATCCCGAATACGCTGAAAAATGAGACGTGACTGCACAGGTGAACCACCAGGAGAATTGATAATTAAAACAACAGCTGGTGCTTTTTTATCGGCAAAAGCCTTATCTAAAAGGGAAGCACATCTACCCAATGAAAGCGTACGGGCCATAACTGAAGTTGAATCCATAATTGCCCCATGAAGACGTACTACAGGAATTTCAAGTTTATTGGAAAGAAAACGACGTGGAACAAGATTTTTAATATTGTCAATCAAAATAAAATCTCCCTATAAGAAATCGAGAAAATGTGACTCGAAAATAAATAAAAAGCCTAACTCGAATTTAAGAAATAAGCTAAAAAACACAAGATATCATTAAAAAAGTTCCCATAAACTTATACACCCATTATTAATTGCATCAACATGTGGTGAAAAAGCATGACCTTCACCTTCATGCACAATTAATGCCGGCAATATAGATAAAGCTGCTCGACTTCCCCGTTTTGCATAAAACAAAATACGAGTTGCAGCCGTTTTAGCTCGAGAGTGAACGGGAATTATACATATATTACCAAAGCGCCCCTCCAAAGCATGTAATATATCATTAAGTGATTGGGGGCGTGCAATCAACCCTAGATATCCACCTGGTTTAATAATTGCCGCTGCACTGCGTAACCAATTGTCAAACATTGCTTCAGGCATAACATGTGCCTCAGATTTTTGTTCATCAGGTGTTTTGCGATCCACAGGATTATTAAAAGGTGGATTCATAATCGCAAAATCAAAAACATTATCCATCAGACCTGCCTTTAAGCGTGCATTACCTTTTAAAGCAACATCTGCTTCTAACAAGCACACTCGGTCAGATAACTTTTTATTTTGTTTCAGCGCAAGCGTTTTTTGAGCATAAGATATCATAAAAGCTGACCGTTCAACTAATGTAACATGAGTTTCAAAACAACGTGAAGCAACTGCTAATCCCGCTGCACCTGCACCTGCACCTAAATCAACAACCTTTCCTTTAAAGTGATTAGGAACCAGACTAGCTAACAACATAGCGTCCATACCAGAACGATGCCCTTGCAAACGTGGTTGAACTAAGTAAAACTTCCCACGATGAAATTCATCAATTGTCTCATCACTATGACTTGTCATCGCTATCCATCCGTAAGCCCAACATATAATCCCTATATTGTCCTTTTTCTAATTATAATTAACTATTTTAATTTCAAAATTATTGACTTACCATAATAATTATATTTCCTAAGCGTAGAAAAAACATTCTTCTATAAATATAAAAACTTCTACTTCAGGGTAGTATCAAAGCTTGAGTCAAAAGTAATCCCGCTTTATGCTACAAATAGAAAATAAAGCTTATTTATATCTATTGAAAACACTCTAGGAGTAAACAATTGGGTGCTGTCATAAAACAAGATCATAAAAAAAATAACCAGGTTTCTTCACAAGCTCTCATCAACCTCACCAAAGATGATATGGAGCGCGTAAACCAATTAATTATCTCTATGGCTCAAGCAGATGTCGAAATGATCCCTGAAATTTGCAACCATCTTATTTCATCGGGAGGAAAGCGATTGCGTCCAATGATTACACTAGCTTCAGCTGATATGTTTGGATATCAAGGTGACGGGCATATAAAGCTTGCAACAGCAATTGAATTTATGCACACAGCAACTTTACTGCACGATGATGTAGTCGATGAAAGTAATCTCCGCCGTGGAAAATCTACCGCACGAATGATTTGGGGAAATAAAGCAAGTATACTTGTTGGTGATTTTCTTTTAGGGCAAGCTTTTAAAATGATCGTAGATGCTGGTTCTATGGAAGCGCTTGCTACTTTAGCAAACGCTGCAGCAATTATCGCTGAAGGAGAGGTCATGCAACTTGCTGCTGCCCAAAACATAGAAACCAATGTTTCAGACTATCTTAAAATCATTAATGCAAAAACAGCTGCACTTTTTTCAGCAGCCGCTGAAGTTGGGCCAATTATCGCTGGGTATAAACATGAGGAACGTTTAGCATTACGCGAATATGGCACATCATTAGGATTAGCTTTTCAATTGGTTGACGATGCACTTGATTATAGTGGCAGTGCTGAATATTTAGGAAAAAATATAGGTGATGATTTCCGAGAAGGCAAAATTACTATGCCTGTTATCTTTTCATATACACGTGGTAATGCAATAGAAAAAGCGTTTTGGAAACAAGCTCTTGAAAACAATAATAATAATGATGAATCTTTAGCACACGCACGACATTTAATGGAAAAATATGATAGCCTAACCGATACAATAGAACAGGCACGCGTCTATGGAAAACGTGCAATCAACGCTCTTTCTTCAATGAAGGAAAGTCCTCAAAAAAATGCATTCATTGAAATTGTTGATTTTTGTATTGCGCGTGTAAACTGATTATTTGCACAAATAATAATATTTTCTACAAAGAAACCTAATATGTTGATAAATCATATAATAAATTCATGATTTTTAAGAAGGATGAGCTCTATGCACTGTGTAATAAAGTCTTGCTTTTTTACTTTCGCTATAGCTGGAATCGTGTTGATGCCCTCACTTACCTATAGCAAAATTGATTCAGCTACCGATGCAAGCTCATTTACAGGTGCTTATCTAGCAGGGAGAGTTGCAAATCATGAAAATGAAACTAATCTTGCTATCAATTATTTTAAACAAGCGCTTACCTATAACCCCAATAACATTGATGCACAAAAAGAAGTCTTCGAAGCAATGCTTTCAGTAGGCGCATTTAAAGAGGCTGTTAAACAAGCAAAAAAATTACAAGAACAAAATATTCATCACCCTTTCATTTCCCTGACATTGTCAATAGATAGCCTCATCAAAAAAAATTACAAAGACATTAAACCTCTCCCACAACCAAAAACATCTCCTGCAATCAATAACCCAGCTTTTGATGTGATAAGCGCTTGGGCTACATTTGGATCAGGTAATCACTCTCAAGCAATAGCCGATCTTAAAAAGCTTCTAGGACCTATTTGGTACAATCTTTTTATACACTACCACCTTGCTCTTATGAGCGATCTAGCAAAACGCCCTAAAGATGCAAAAAAATATTTCATGCAAGCATTAAACAATCAGCAGGGTGCTATGGTCTCTCCTGATACCTATGAACGTATTATTATAGCTTATGCTTCATTTCAATTGCGTCAAAAAATGCGTAGCCAAGCTATTCAAACCATTCAGAACGGCGAAAAAATATTGTCAGGTCGAGAGATACTTAAAAACATCCGACAAAAAATTGAAAAAGGCGCTAATTTAGACAATCCCGTTAAAACACCTCAACAAGGAGCAGGTGAAATATTGTATGACTTTGGAACAACACTCAATCGAAGAAAATCAGAACATGTTGCACGAATCTTCGAACAATTATCTCTGACTTTATACCCTCAAAATGACGCTACATTGTTCCAACTAGCAAACGTCTCTGCTAAATTGAATGATCCTTATCAAGCGATTAAACTTTATCGTGCTTTATCACCCCATTCGCCTTATTATAGAGAAGGGCAATTGCAGCTTGCATTAACACTTGCCAATAACAATCAACACACTGAAGCTATTAAATCATTAACATCATTAGAGAAAAAATATCCTAATGATCGCACTATTTATATAGCGCTATCGGCTATTCATATGCAAAAAAATAACTTTACTGAAGCTGTTAAAGTTATGAATCGTGCTATTGCACAGAGGATAGATTTTCAAAAAGATGATTGGAAACTCTTTTATCAACGCGGTATTGCATTTGAACGTTTAAAACATTGGACAAAAGCCGAAACTGATTTACGAAAAGCACTTGAATTATTCCCTGATCAGCCGCAAGTCCTTAATTATCTAGGTTATACACTTATTGATCGTAATCAAAAACTTGAAGAATCATTATATATGCTTCAAAAAGCCTCAGCATTACAACCCAAAAATGGTTACATTCTCGATTCTCTGGGATGGGCCCATTATAAACTAAAGCAATATAATCAAGCTGCTGAAATATTGGAAACTGCCGTCAAATTGCAGCCTCAAGACCCAACATTAAACGATCATCTAGGCGATGTTTATTGGAAAGTTGGGCGCAAACGTGAAGCAGTATTTCAATGGAATCACGCTATTGATGGACAACCAGAGAATTTAGAGAAAATCAAAGAAAAGCTGAAATTTGGTTTGCAAGACACAACAATGCTTGACCATGCGAAGCAATAGACAGTAATAAAGATTAAATTGCTTTGATTTATCTACTAATCACATATTAAGAGTATCAAACGTGAACTTCCCCGAGTATCTCAATCCTGCACGTTCTTTTCAAGGGCTTATTTTAACTTTACAAAATTACTGGGCTCAATATGGATGTGCAATTCTGCAACCTTATGATATGGAAGTAGGTGCTGGAACTTTTCATCCAGCTACAACGTTACGTTCATTAGGACCGCGCCCTTGGAAAGTGGCTTATGTTCAACCTTCCCGACGTCCAACAGATGGTCGATACGGTAAAAACCCAAATCGTTTACAGCACTATTATCAATTTCAAGTACTTCTCAAACCCTCTCCTCCAAATTTACAAGAGCTTTACATTAACTCTCTACAAGCCATCGGCCTTGACACAAAACTGCATGACATTCGTTTTGTCGAAGATGATTGGGAAAGCCCAACACTTGGAGCTTGGGGGCTTGGATGGGAATGCTGGTGCGATGGAATGGAAATCTCTCAATTCACTTACTTTCAACAGATTTGTGGCATTGAGTGCATGCCAGTTTCAGGAGAAATTACTTATGGACTTGAACGCTTAGCAATGTATATCCAAGGAGTCGACAACGTCTATGATCTTAATTTTAATGGCTTAGATGGCGCAAACAAAATAAGTTATAGAGATATTTTTTTACAAGCAGAACAAGAATATTCACATTATAATTTTGAGTTTGCTGATACCAAACTGCTACATCAACATTTTATTGATGCAGAACGTGAATGTATCGCACTTCTTGATGTTGGAAAACCAAACAAAGAAAATAGTTGCCATCGATGTGTTTTACCAGCTTATGATCAATGTATTAAAGCTAGTCATATTTTTAATCTTCTTCAAGCACGTGGTGTTATTTCTGTAACCGAACGGCAAAGTTATATTCTCCGTATCCGTGATTTAGCACGCCGTTGTGGTGAAGCCTTTCTGTCAACTGAGGCTGGTCAAGCTCATACAAAAGGTGAAGTCTAATGTCTAATCTTCTTCTCGAGCTTTTTAGTGAAGAAATCCCCGCTCGCATGCAACGTAAAGCTGCTTTTGATCTAAAAAAATGTGTTACTAACCAACTTGTTCATACAGGATTAACTTATAAAGCTGCCCGTGAATATTGGACACCCCGCCGGTTAACATTAGATATACGTGGTCTTTCTACAAGCTCACAAGATACTTATGAAGAACGCAGAGGCCCTAGTATAAAATCACCACAACATATGATTGACGGTTTTTTGCGTGCCACAGGCCTCAATGACATTTCTGAAGCACATATTGCGCATGATAGTAAAAAAGGTGATTTTTATGTCGCTAAAATTATCAAAAAAGGTCGGACTGCAGAAGAAATTATTGCTGATATTTTGCCTAATATTATTCGTAATTTTCCATGGCCAAAATCCATGCGTTGGGGTCAAGATTCAGCCAAAATTGGAGCTCTGAAATGGATTCGATCTTTACAAAACATTCTTTGTGTTTTCGGACCAGAAATTGGTGAAACGCATATTATTCCATTTACAGTTGGCTCTCTTAAAAGCAATAATTTAACCTACGGTCATCGTTTCTTAAGTGATGGAAAACCTATCCAAATACGCCGCTTTGATGACTATATAACTCTTCTTGAAGCTCACAAAGTTATTCTGGATACAGAAAAGCGAAAAAATATTATCTTAGCAGACGCTCAAAATCTTTGTTTTGCTAACGGCTTAGAGCTGGTTCAAGATAATACTCTTTTGGAAGAAGTCGCAGGACTTGTTGAATGGCCTGTTGTTCTTATGGGCGATTTTGATAAAAGTTTTCTTGATATTCCTCCGGAAATTATCCGCTTGACTATTCGAGCTAATCAAAAATGCTTTGTAACTCGCAAACAGGGTGAAAAGATTAAACTATCTAATCGTTTTATCCTCATCTCTAATGTTCTTGCAAATGATGGTGGTAAGGAAATTACTAAGGGCAATAGCAAAGTTGTACGCGCTCGCCTTTCCGATGCATTTTATTTTTGGCAAACAGATCAACATGATTTACCGGACATCGCGTATCTAAAAGATTCTGCTGCAAAATTTGATCTTGATTTAAATAAACCTCTTGATCAGCGAATAGCACAGCTAGATTATTTAAATGTGACCTTCCATGCAAAGTTAGGGACGCAAGGCGCAAGGGTAGAAAGGATCGCTGCTTTAGCACAAAAAATTGCACCTTTAGTGCAAGCAGATCCTCTATTAGCGAAACGTGCAGCAATACTTGCAAAAGCTGATCTGCAAACAGGAATTGTTGCTGAATTTCCCGAGCTACAAGGGCTGATGGGGCGAAAATACGCACTTCTCCAAGGAGAAGATCACCACGTGGCCAAAGCAATTGAAGATCACTACAAACCTCTAGGACCAACAGATCGTATCCCGCGTGAACCTACCGCTATAGCGGTTGCATTAGCTGATAAAATTGACTTACTCGTTGGTTTTTGGCTTATTAATGAAAAACCAACCAGTTCAAAAGATCCTTATGCATTAAGGCGAGCAGCACTAGGAATTATAAAGCTTGTGCTTTCGCGTGATTCGAAAATTAATCTTATGCCACTCTTCTATCAAGCGGTTGATCTTTTTTTACAGCATAAAATCAAATATGTATCCCCCAAAATAGAGGCTGCACAACAACAAAACACTCTTTCAGAAATAAAAAAAGATATTTTATTAGATCTCTTGTCATTTTTACATGAACGTTTAAAAATTTATCTCAAAGATGAAGGAGCTCGTTATGATGCTATCGAAGCAGTTTTAACCAAAGATGCTGATGATTTTTTGTTAGTTGCACGCTGCATTGAATCTCTCATTGTTTTTATCAACACAAATGATGGAAATGACTTTTTAGCTTCTGTAAAACGTGTCGTAAATATTCTTGAAAATCAATCCTCTAAAGGAACTACAACAACAAACACACTTAACCTTGAACTTTTTATCGAAGCAGAAGAAAAACAATTATATCAAGCAATCGTTGACGTAGAAAAAAAGGTTCATGATCATATCAACGCAACTAATTTATCACTTGCACTCAATGCTCTTGTACCACTTAAAAAACCTATTGATACATTTTTTGAAAAAGTATTAGTAAACGATAAAAATTCCGCCATTCGCGCTAATCGCTTTGCTCTTCTTGAACGTGTCCGTTCAGTTACACAAAATGTCACGGATTTCTCGAAACTTACAATTTAAAATCTAACGTTTTTTCAATTTTAAAAATGATAAAAATAATTTTTGTTATTTTTGAAATACTTTATATCGAATAGTTCAAAAAAATAATAAACTATTTTTCAACAGTGTTTTAAATAATTTCAAAATAGTAAAAATTGAATACAAATTACGTTTTTTTAATAAATTGGTAAAAAACTTAGAAAACATAAATTAAGGTAGGTAAAAGTCAGTAATTTCCAATCAACCTCGAAAAATAAATTGTACTCAACAGATAATTTTTTGATTGATAAAAACACTAATTTTTGGAAGTTTACGCAAACCTATTTCCCCTAGAATATTCCTCCCTAAAAGATTAGTACTTTAAACTCTTAAGTAGTATTAATTGAGGTATTCTTTCATTTTGGAAAGAGACTCTTTAGTGAGAGATTTTTCAATAAGGTTATTAGATTCCTTAAAATCTAATTCTTTATTGATAAGCGTACGCGAAGAAGAAATTGCTAAATCAATAGCAGATAAAGAAACAACTCGAATTGCATCTGCCTCTGCTTGAGCAATTTTTTGCTTTACCATTTTTTTGCGATTTTTAACATATTCTTCTGTTTTTGCGCGAGCCTCAGCAACAATAACTGAAACTTCATGCTTAGCAGCAGCAATAATTTCTTGAGCATTTTTTTCTGCTTCTACACATTTGCGCTGACATTCAGCCAGTACCTCCTGCGCCTCTTCACGAAGACGAAGAGCTTCATCAAGCTCATCTGTGATACGCTTTGTTCGCATATCAAGACTATGCGCCACCATAGTTGGAACTTTGAAATAAGCTAAAAGAGCTAAAAAAAGAACCAAACCAATAAAAGCCCAAAACGTATCAGTCATCCTTGTGATTCCTTATAGCCCGTAGTTTTAACAGTTAAATTGACAACTTCCTTGTTTACATCAATATCAAGCAATTTCTTAACAATTTCACAAGTCACTTCTTCTGCAATTAAACCAACATTTTGCATAGCTTTATCTCGAATCTCTGCTATTTGATCCGCAGCAGTTGCTAGTTTTTTCTCTAATTTTTT
This sequence comes from Bartonella bovis 91-4, assembly GCF_000384965.1. Classification (NCBI taxonomy): domain Bacteria; kingdom Pseudomonadati; phylum Pseudomonadota; class Alphaproteobacteria; order Hyphomicrobiales; family Bartonellaceae; genus Bartonella; species Bartonella bovis. The sequence continues at coordinate 422,451 of NZ_CM001844.1, read as the reverse complement.
TTCAACTTCTTTTCGTTCAAGATCGGTCTTCTCTTTAATTTTATCTTTTGCCTCTCGCACTATAATACGTGCCTGTAAACGAGCTTCTGCTAGTTTTTTTTCATAAACTTTAATCACAGTATCCGCTTCCTGCTTCATACGCATAGCCTGATCTAAATCAGATGCAATCCTATCACGACGCGTTTCAATAACATTCCCGATACGGGGCACAATCACCCGAGCAATAAAAAGATAAAAAAAACCAAAAGAAATTGCCAACCAAAAAAGGTGAGAACAAAAATGCACAAAATCAAAAGGCGGAAATACGCGGTTTGCGTGCTCTACCGCATTTTCAATACGTTCTATGGGTGTTTCAGCAGCTTGTGCATAAGCACTGGAAATAAACATTCTATTTTATCCTTCAAATAACTACCTGAGGCCCTTTATTTTGAACCTATGATACCTGATTTACTTCCCTTATATTAAAAACTGCAAAAGACCATGTCTGCTTTTTGCACAAAAAAAACAGACATGCCTTTTTTATATGATTAAACTGCAAAAAGAAGCAAAAGAGCAATAAGTAACGAAAAAATACCCAAAGCTTCTGTTACAGCAAAGCCAAAAACTAAACGACCAAACTGACTATCTGCTGCTGATGGATTACGTAAGGCACCACAAAGATAGCTACTAAAAATATTTCCCAGCCCCAATGCTGTTCCAGCCATACCAAAGCAGGCAAGACCAGCGCCAATATATTTTGCTGCAAGTGCTAATTCCATATTATTCTCCTTTGAAGCGAAATTGCATTGTTTGACGAAAAACCGTTATTTATTAATGTCCTGAATGGACAGCATCACTGAGATACATACAAGTTAAAACCGTAAAGACATAAGCTTGCAGAAATGCTACCAAGAATTCAAGAGCAGTAATTGCTACAGTCATGATAAGAGGTAAAATAGAACCACCAATGCCTATAACCCCTACCCCAACCATTGAGACAATAAAACCAGAAAATACTTTGAGTGTAATGTGACCTGCAAGCATATTAGCAAAAAGACGAAGTGAAAGGCTAATAGGACGAGACAAAAAAGAAATAACCTCAATCATTGTGACTAAAGGCAAAATCATAACAGGTACACCGCTAGGAACAAAAAGTTTAAAAAAACAAACCCCATGCTTATAAAAACCATAACAAATCACCGTCAAAATAACCAACATTGCCAATGAAAAAGTAATCATAATCTGAGAGGTGATAGTATAAAAATAAGGGAAAAGACCAATAAAATTGGCAACCAAAATAAAAATAAATAATGAAAACACTAAAGGAAAAAAACGCATTCCCTGCACGCCAGCTGATTCACGTAAAGTTGACGCTACAAATTCATACGCCATTTCAGAAATAGACTGCATTCGCGTCGGAACCAATCTTCGACTTGATGATGAAAGAAAAAGAAACACCGAAGATAAAACAACCGTAACAATTATAAAAAATGACACATTTGTAAACGATAAATCCATATTCCCTATGGAAATATTAATCAGCCGTAAAACCTCAAACTGATGAATAGGATCTGGAGCATGTGCTATCACTTTAACCTCATTTATTAATTTGATCGACCTTTTTTTGATGCGATACGCTATCTTTCCCTAATTGGCTAGGAGCAATGCGCCCCAAAGATCGAAGAACACTCATTATACCAGAAGTAAATCCAAGAAAAAGAAAAAATATCAACCCCCATGGCAATAAACCTGTTAGCTTATCAAATCCCAACCCCAAAACAACACCTACAATAACACTTGCCAGAAATTCACTCGATAACTTAACAGCTTGCCCTATCTTGTTTTGTGATTCTCTGTTCTCGCTTTTAAAATTTTGTGTCTTTAATGCTTTCTTACGCATTAAAGCCAATTCTAAATTTTGACGACGCCATTCTAAATTCTCTAAATGCAAAGAATCCTTTTGCCTTTTCTCTTTAGCCTCCTTTTGTGGCACAACGGGTTTATCGCCCTTTGCCATAATTGGCTCCTTAATCAAAAGCAAAATACATCTAAAGCTGTCTGCAACATATTGTTACTGAATTCATTCGTCAAGCTACCTAAAAGCGTCTACCACAAGGATTTTTATCAATAAATAAAACAATAATGATTTATCATCAAAAAACATATCAATACGATTCAATTCTTGGTTGACATTACACACTTTATAATAAATGTCCCAATTTTATCAATTTTAACCATGAAACAATAAGATAACTCCTCTAGAATTAGTAATTATGCGTTTTTGATCTCACTTTAAAAAGCTATATTTATTGTGCAGCTTTAGAAATCTATTGAACAATTACCTATTAGAATCTTTTGATTCGTGTATATTTAGCCATCATACGTCACAATACAAACTAATGTTAATTAAACTAATTCAGTATTAATACGTAATGGCGTACATAAAGGAGAGTAATAAAACTCTAAATAATAATTTACTCCTATAAATCGTTTTTTCTCTTTTATGTGCATTTCAAATAAATAACTTCAATGCGACATTTATGTTCTTTATTTCGAAAAATCACTATAGAGCGCAGCATTGCTACTCATAAATGCTTCTTCCAATGCAGAAAAGACAATTAATCCCTCTTATCTTACTCTCCTAATTACACTGCTAAAAGGTGAAGAAACAACATTTCTAAGAAGTGCATAACCACTCCAAATCTTTACAAAATACTCAAAACTGAAAAAACGCTTTCAATGGTGTACTTGTTTGGTACAAATACGTGACTAAAATAGTTAAAAATTTCTTCTTTACATGAAAAAATAATTTTTTTCATTGGTTATAATGAACGCAATACTATTTTCGTTTATTTTACACATTTATTTTTGTTTCAAAAACTTAACACATCAAAGCTAATCTTCTTTAAAAGCTAGTTATTAAATGCGTATTCTTCAACCTTTTAAAATCCAAAAATGAATCAAGACATGAAAGAAATTGTCATTTTTCTCATTATGCAAAAGGATTATCAGATGTTCGCAGTAACAAACGAATGGGTACCCCTGGCATATCAAATGTATCACGCAACCCATTAGAAAGATAACGCAAATATGATTGAGGCATTGCCTCTGAGCGTGAACAAGAAATCATAAAACCCGGAGGACGTGTCTTAATTTGCGTTATATACTTAATCTTAAGTCGACGCCCAGAAATTGCTGGTGGTGGGTGATGCGCAACTATAGTTTCAAGCCACCGATTAAGTTTTCCTGTAGGAATACGGCGATTCCACACACGATGAATCGTCATGATATTTTCCATAAGCTTATCAAGCCCTTTACCATATTGGCCTGATAAAGGAACAGCTCTTAAACCACGAACCTGAGGAAGAAGACAAGCACATTTTTTATGTAAATCAGCCAATACTTCTTGGCAATTTTCAATAAGATCCCATTTATTGAAAGCGATAATTGGAACGCGCCCCTCACGAATCACAAGATCAGCAATTTGTAAATCTTGCTTTTCAAAAGGTGCGGTTGCATCAAAAACGATCACTACTACTTCTGAGAAACGAATTGCACGTAAAGTGTCTGCAACAGAAAGTTTTTCTAACTTTTCTTGAACTTTTAATTTCCGACGCAAACCTGCAGTATCAAAGAGTTTAAAACAACGACCACGCCATTCCCAATCTACAGAAATAGAATCACGTGTAATACCAGCTTCAGGTCCTGTCAGTAAACGATCCTGTCCCAGCATACTATTGATCAATGTCGATTTCCCTGTATTGGGACGACCAGCAATTGCTATCCGAATAGGTTTGCTTTCATCGTAAACAGAATATCTCCCTTCTAAATCATCAACATCATTGTCCAAAGGCGCAAAACGTGCAAGAAGGCACTCTTCTTCTTTTCTTTGCCCAAAAGCTTTATCTTTACTAACAGCATTCACAATTGCGTCACGAAGATCTGAAAAACCCAGACCATGTTCAGCAGATATTGCGCAAGGCTCACCTAAACCCAGAGACCATGCCTCATACCCTCCTTCTACTGCCATTTTGGACTCAGACTTATTGACAACAAGCACAATCGGTTTTCCTGACTTGCGAATTAATGAAACAAAACTGAAATCACTTGGTGTTACCCCACTCTTGGCATCAAGTACAAATAGGATAAGATCTGCTTCTTTAATAGCAATCTGTGTCTGAAAAAACATACGACCTTCAAGTGTTTGATCACTTTCATCTTCTAAACCAGCCGTATCAATTACATTAAAACGTAAATCTTGAAGCTTTGCCTCATGAACACGCCGATCACGTGTCACACCTGGTTTATTATCAACTAAAGCCAATTTTTGCCCAACCAAACGATTAAATAATGTTGACTTTCCAACATTAGGCCGACCAACTATAGCAATGGTGAGGCTCATTAATTTACCCCTTTACTCACCTTTCTTTCAGACTGAATAAGCTCAAGCATAATTTTTGCTCGATCAGTTATTTTTAACCCCAGAATATTTTCTTCAGAAATTTTTTGAAAATAATAAATCGCATCATTTATCTTATTAGCTTTATAAGCAGATAAACCTAAAACTTCTCTTGCAGACATACGCATAGGATCGATATCATTTGCCATGTCCTTAACACGTTTTTTAACATCATCGAACGTGCCTATATCAACTAAAATATAAGCTGCTCGAATTTTTGCAACTCTCTGTAATATCTGTGGTGCCTTCTTATCAGCCGCAACCGCGTCAAAAATCTCTACCGACTTAACAGCATTGCCTTGCTGCATCAACAAAGAAGCTTCACGTAAACGGGCAAGAAAAGGATACCCTCCAAAATCAGATATTTTGACATTCTCCAACTGATTCATCGCCTCATCAAACTGAAGTGAATCCGCTAAATTAAGGCTTGTTATAAATGTATCACCAATTTTGCTGGCCTTACTCATCTGTTCATAATGATAAATTTGGTAAATAGCTATCACTAGTACAAAAATAATAGCTGAAACTATAATCAAGAAACTATAACGCCCCCAAAAAGCACGGACTTTTTCCTGACGGAGCTCTTCATTAACTTCACGAATAAAACTATCGTACGACATACACCTATCCTAGAAAGAATTTTAATTCCCACACTATTACGTATAAATGAACAAAAATGGAGCTCTATTCACTAAAAAATCTTAAATTTTGTTAGTTGATTGATTTAAAATCAACATATGCCCTTATTAACTGTTTTTTATAACTGTACCGAACAAAATCTCTGCAATTATTTTTTGATTGACGTGAATCTTTACGCATTTCACTTTCATTGAAACGTGTAAAGCTACTTTCAATCATTTCAATTCCTGCTATATATTAATATCAACTTATTGCTAACTTAAAATAAAAGCGAAATATCTGGCTTATACTGATCTATATCACCTACTAGATAATTGCAAACACACTAAATAACCGAACAAATCTACCAGATAATCATCTAACAACTGTTTTCACAGCTTGTAAATCTCATTCACTCATACTTTATAAAATAATAAATAAGCACAAAAACAAATATTAAACTTGTTAGAACAATGCAGAAATAATGTAACTCTCTTCAACAACAATCATTTTAACATCTAACATAAATTACGTACAATCTCGAGTAGCATTGTTTAGTTGTATTAACACTCTATGTGTACATTACAACTTCTAAAATCTTAAATTAACAACTGTTTTAGCGTATCCCTCCACAGCTTTTATTAGAAAATCACTATTAAAAATCAGCGTATAAAATATAGTTTTTTTTATGAATCAAACGTCAATTACAATGACCTCAAAATCAGAGTAATAATTCTATATAGAGTGATGCAATCATTAAATTTTTAACCAACAAACATCATCCTCATCTCTGCTAATATTACAATTAAAGTGTTCATTAAAATCCTTATTAATTTATACATGACCAGCTTTTCATAATTGAGAATGTCTGGAGAAAAATAAACAAACGTTGCCACAATGCTAAGAAAACGCTTGCGCTTTATCATAATAAATCCCCCCATCCTAACAATATCTCTGCGTAAAACATAGCTTTTCCACCTATTTTTATTCTAGTAAAAAATCTATTTAAAGGTTCTCCTATCGTTCTATTGTAATGGCCAAATCCACATTAACATTGGAACCGCAACAATTGCTATCAACACTGCCAACGGAGCACCAAAACGTGCATAATCACTAAAACGATAACCACCCGGCCCCATTACTAACATAGTACATTGATGTCCAATAGGCGTAAGAAAATCACACCCAGCGCCTATCGCAACAGCCATTAGAAAAGCCTCAGGTTTATAATGAAGAGAATGAGCAAAACTTGACGCGATTGGCGCTATAACCATTACTGTTGCTGCATTATTTAAAAATGGCGTTATCAGCATTGCTGTAACCAAAATAAGTGCTAATGCACCAGATGGTGGTAAAAATACAGCCACTTGGCTAAGCCAACAACCAATTAAATCTGTGCACCCTGTTTTTTCCAATATTTCGCTTACTGGAATAAGAGTTGCCAATAGCACCAATATTTGTCCATCTAAAGCATGGTACAAATCACGCATCGGAAGAATTCGAAAAACAACCATTGCAATAGCTGCAGAAAAAAAAGAAAATGCAACCGGAACAATTTGAAAAACTGTCGTAATAATTGCTATAAATAAAATAGCTAAAGACATAAGACCGTGGCGTAAATTACCGAACATGATATTGCGTTTTGCTAAAGGAAGACATTTCAATTCCCGTAACAAGCTGGGAATAACCATATCCTGCCCCTGCAAAACAATTACATCTCCGAGACGAAAAACAATATCGCCAAGCCTACCACGTACCCTTTCACATTGACGACTTAAAGCAAGTAAATTTACATCATAACGATCAAACAACGAAAGCCTTTTAGCGCTAATACCAATAAGAGGAGAATTATCTGTAATAACAGCCTCAACAATATCAAGATGACTACCTTTATCGCTTATGGAAAGAGTACGACCAGTAGCAAATTCTAAGCGAGCTGAATTAATCACAGTGTCTAGCCCTGTATGTGAGCCTTCCAGTAAAATAGTATCATCCTTGGCAAAAACAAAATCTGGTAATGGCGAAATGGATACTTTATTTCTAATAACCTGAATAACCATAACTTCGCCGCCTGATGGCTTAATAAGATCAATAATAGTTTTTCCCACAATGGGAGAATGAACGGGAATACGGACTTCTGAAACATAATTACAAATATCAACAGCATCATCAAATGATGGGCTTGAATGCGTACGGATAGGTAAACGCCAAGAAAAAAATACCAAATAAAAAACCCCAATAGCGGCAATTGTTGCGCCAACCGGCATAAAATCAAACATAGTGAAAGGGATTCCCTCTAAACGTTCTCGCATAGCTGAAACAACAATATTGGGGGAAGTGCCTATCTGCGTCATTAAACCACCTAACAAAGAGCCAAATGCCATTGGCATCAAAAACGCAGATGGTGAAATCTGAGAACGACGAGCAAGTTGGAAAGCAAGCGGAAGCATAATAGCTAAAGCACCAATGTTTTTAACAAACATTGATAAAAACACAACAGAAATAACTAAAAAAGCTAATTGAAGTTTTACTGACTTTACATCAGGCCACATTCGTTGAATAATATATTCCATAATACCAGAGCGCGATATAACTGTGCTGATTATAAACGCGCTACCTACGATAATAACAATATCACTACTAAAACCGCTAAATGCTTCCTTCGGATTAACAAGACCGAGAGTGCAAGCAATTAATAATGTACAAACAGCAACGATATCATAACGAAATCGACCCCAAATAAAAACAGCCATCATGAGACCAATAATAGAAAAAGCCATTATTTGATCTTCTGTCATAATACCAACAACTCCTTGTCAGCTTACAATCACCAACATCATATATTCCCTTTAATCGTTCCTGTAGTCTGTGACACAAAAAAACGACACATTGATTACTACTTAAAAATGATTAAACATGACAAATAAGGTCATAATTAGTGCATAATTCCTTATTCATTGATTATAGTTTTATGCAAAAGATTAAAAAAACTGGTGACAGTTGATAAAAGCTTGTTGAAAAAAAAATTATGATGATCTTACATCGAAAGAAATAGATAGATATTTGTTGGCACATCATATCTGAGCTTTTATCATTACTTAAGAAATTTATTTATACTCTCAGCATTATAGTGACAAAACTGAAAGAGAAAATAATGATCAATTTTAATAGTTGGTATCACAATAACCTAAAATATTGGTTGACGTATGTTATTGGATTTGTTGCTATTTTAACAATCATAGCTATTGGTGGTTTTTATATGGCAAAACCCCACCTTGATAGCTTTGTAAAAAAAGAAATAGCCCGTCGCTCTATCAATGCAGAAACATCCGAAGTTAGTATTTTAGGTAAAATCAACTTGACCAATGTCACTGTCCCAACTCCAGCTGATACATCACTTAAAATTGGTGCTATTTCAGGACGCCCCCCTATCGCTTTCATTCCTGGAGTTTTTACACTTTATAATATTGATTTAACGTATAAGAATTTCCGTCTACAAGTCCCCAAAATTTCTATTAATAACGTATCCTTAAAACACAAAAATACTACAATCACGTCTTCCTTTTTGCAATCGCTTATGCGTATTGATATTTCATTAATTAATGCACCAGATATATTACTTTCCATAGAGAATGAGAATAAACCACCCGAAAAAACTATTATAAAGGATTTCCAACTTTCTAATCTCAAAAACGGCCGTATTCATTCTGTTAGTATCAAAGATATAACCACTAATATGAGTCTTGCAAAGATAGCTGCAGATGGTACAAAACAGATATATCTAACAGCTAAAAGTAACCCAATAAAAGCCCATAACATTGATGTGGGTTATGCTTATTCTATCATTTCTGGTAAAAACAGCGTCAAAAATCAAAACAAAACCGTTATTGGTCCTATTACATTGGGTAATACAGTAGTTGATGTTTTTGAAGGAGAAGAAAGAAACGCTTCTTTCTCTTTTGGAAAATTTGAAACATCTGGCTTAAAAATGCAGTCGCTCGAACAGCCTCTTGAAAAACTTATTCAAGCCTACCTTAGCGCAAAAAAAACAAATAGTCAGACAGAACAAAATGCCCTTCTTATAGCTGTTCTTTCGGCTATTACATCAATTGATGCTAAAACTGATAAAATAGTTATTGACGTACCGCAAATAAAGACAACCCTTGAATCATTCCAATTAAAATCAAACCAATGGCAACAGGCCATACCAGAAAATCTTTTGCTCTCTCTTAATGGCCTTTCAATCTTACCTAAAAAAATAGAAAGAAAAAACTTAGATCTTCTTAAAAACACAGGCTTTGAGAACTTGGATGTTTCAGGAAAACTTGACATTTCTTATAATGAAAAAGAGTGTATCCTTTCACTTAATGCAATGTCTTTCACCATTCAAAACATTGGGTCTGGAAAAATCTCAGCTAAAATTGTTGATATTGATAAAGCATTCTTCTCAGGTCAAAAAGACGCAATCATTGCTGCCTCTCAAAATCTTGGCATCAGTGAAATTGATATATCTTATACAGACTCTGGTCTCATTGATAAAATCTTTTCTTATCTTGCACAAAGTCTTAACGATAATAAACACAATATCAAACAAGAACTTTATGATACTTTTTATTTAATCATGACTCAAAGCCCCAAAATACTGTTAAAAAATCATGATGAAGCTGAAAATATCTCCAAAGCTCTCGGCAATTTTGCTAGAAATCCACAAACATTAAAAATAAAAATAGCAACAAAAGATAACAAAAGGCTTACAGCATCTGATCTCGAAATCGCTTTGCAAAATAATAATCTATCAGCTGTTCTTAATAAAATGAGGTTCACTGTTAAAAATGAAGCATCTCATTAAAAACATAATTGATTTTAAAACTGGTAGCTCTTTTTTTAATTGGAGAATTATCATCCCCTTTTTTTTCTTCATATAACACTATAAGCGCCCCATAGAATAGCTTATAAATAAAGCATATATGAGTAAATTGATATTTGGAGTTATTTTATGCCTGATTTATCCTCAAATCGCTTACCAAATAAAGCTTCTCTCGTCACAAATCGAGCACTCTCTGCAATTGAGCGTTTTCTCCACATCGAAGCTGTAAGTGGTATTGTTCTTTTGTTGGCAGCTGCAACTGCGCTTATACTTGCCAATTCTAAATATTCTTCTTCCTATGAAGCACTCTGGCATACACCTCTTGGCTTTAACTTTGGTTATTTTAACCTATCATGGGATTTACATTTTTGGATTAATGATGCTCTTATGACTGTGTTTTTTCTCGTAGCAGGAATGGAAATTCGGCGTGAAATTCACGAAGGTGCTCTTGCTAATTTTAAACAAGCAATTTTACCAATTGTAGCAGCAATAGGTGGAGTTTGTCTTCCTGCAATTATTTATCTCAGCATCAACTTAAATGGGGGGCATACTTATGGTTGGGCTGTACCGACAGCCACTGATATTGCTTTTGCACTAGGTATTCTCGCTCTTCTTGGGAAAGCAATTCCTTCTAATCTTCATATTATTCTTTTATCATTAGCAATTATTGATGATATTATTGCTGTTCTTATCATTGCTTTTTTCTATTCAACTAATTTAGATCCCAGTGGTTTAGTCATTGCAATAGCAGGGATTGTCTTAGTCTTATTTTTTCAATGGATTGGATTTGCATCAGCCTGGCTCTATATTTTACCAGGTGCAATTATTTGGTGGGGGCTAATGATAACAGGTGCTCATCCATCACTCGCTGGCGTGATTTTAGGTATGATGACCCCAGTTTTACCTACCCGTAATCTTGTAGCTCCGCTTACAATGCTAAGCAACGCGGTTGAAGCGCTTCAAGAAAAAAACACAAGCACAGATCTTCATCATATCTCAACCACATTAAAAAAAGTGCGTAGAGGACAACGTGATATAATCGCACCTGTAACACGGGTTCAAAAAGCATTACACCCATGGGTAGCGTATGGTGTAATGCCAATTTTTGCTTTCGCAAATGCTGGCGTTAACTTTGCAAACTTTGACCTCTCTTCCGATAAATCATCCTTGATCGTTCTCGGCATTATCATTGGTCTATGCATCGGTAAACCATTTGGTATTATGGCAGCTAGCTATTTGGCAGTAAAATCAGGTCTATGCCGCCTTCCTCCTAATGTAGCGTGGACAGGCATATTACTAATTGGATTTTTAGCAGGTATCGGCTTTACAATGTCAATCTTTGTTTCAATGCTTGCTTTTAAAGATGTTGTTCAACTTGATTCTGCAAAAATTGGTGTACTTTGCGGATCTGGCCTTTCTGCCCTTATTGGCCTTGGATACGGACTTTTATACATCAAAAATAATAAAAAGCATGCCACAAATCGCAATTAACCAAACTATAGCCTCTCACTTAAGCTAAACTTTTGAGAGCAGTCTAAGTTTTAATTACATTTCAATGAATGACTGCATACTATTAATTTCTGATTGTAGTCATTCATCATAGACAAAAAAAGTGTAATTTACACCTACAAAAACCTTTAAAAAGTGCATACAACTTGCACTCACATTAATGCAGCTTTTGATTAAATATTAAATAAATTACATAATACTCAATAATAGATATTCTTCTATACTTTTAGAACAAAACAGAGAAAAACTTTGCCCTTATAATAACCTGATGTAAAAAATAAGTTTAGTAAAGTTCTCAGTTATTGTAAATGCAAAACCTATGCTATAATTCCTCAGAAAATATTTAAAATTAAAAATACCTACCCTATCTCAAGACCATAAACAGCATGCAAAGTTCTTACTGCAAGTTCAGTATAAGCACTATCAATTAAAACAGAGATCTTAATCTCTGAAGTCGTAATTGCTTGAATATTAATGCCTTTTTCAGCTAAAGCCTTAAATGCCGTGGCAGCAACACCTGCGTGACTGCGCATACCAACACCAATAACAGAAATCTTTGCAAGATCGCTTTCGGACTGAATAACATCAAACCCGATCTCTGCACGATTTTTCTCAAGAAGTGCAACAGCTTTATCTACATCAGCTGATGGTACAGTAAAAGTCATATCAGTCTTCGAACCGTCTTCAGAAATATTCTGTACAATCATATCAACATTGATACACTCTTCAGCCAAAGGACCAAAAATTGCTGCAGAAATACCCGGACGATCTGCCAGTCTGCGTAGTGAAATTTGTGCTTCATCTTTAGCAAAAGCAATACCAGTAACATTTTGTTGTTCCACGATCTCATCCTCATCGCAAATAAGTGTTCCAGGGGGATTAACTGAACTGCACATGTCTACAGCATCGGGATCCTCAAAACTTGAGCGTACAAAAGTACGAACTTTATGGACCATAGCCAATTCAACAGACCTAACTTGCAAAACTTTTGCCCCAAGAGAAGCCATTTCAAGCATTTCTTCAAAAGCCACTTTCGGTAACCGACGTGCTTTAGGTTCAATTCGCGGATCAGTTGTATAAACACCATCTACATCTGTATAAATATCACAACGATCAGCTTGCAAAGCCGCCGCTATTGCAACGGCACTTGTATCTGACCCACCGCGCCCCAAGGTAGAAATTCGATTATTTGGAGCCAATCCTTGAAAACCAGCAATAACTGCTACTTGCCCCTCTTGAAAACGCTCTATCAAAAAAGATCCATCAATATTTACAATCCGTGCACCCCCATGCACATTATCAGTATAAATAGGGATTTGCCACCCAAGCCATGAGCGAGCATTCACCCCCATCGCTTGGAGTGTAATAGCCAACAAGCCCGCCGTTACTTGTTCGCCAGAAGAAACAATTACATCATATTCACAAGCATCATGCATTGGTGAAGCTTCACGTGTCCATTGAACAAGCTCATTTGTTTTACCTGCCATTGCAGATACCACTACTGCAATCTCATTACCAGCATCTACTTCTCTTTTGACATGTCGAGCAACATTATGAATACGCTCAATGTTTGCTACAGATGTGCCACCAAATTTCATGACAATACGTGCCATTTATAACACTCTTATGTTTCTTATTTCAAATGAGACAGTTAGAATAAGATTCTGTCGCCGTATCAAATTCCCTTTCGACATAACCAATATCTATAATTTTCGCAAGCCCAGCATGATTATGTTAACTTACTCTTGACTTTATAAAAATCTACCTGATTTGATAATATGAGAATAAAAGGAGAGTGATATGATAAATAAAGCTCATACTACGATTGATCAGAGTGAAGTCGATCATTTTTCACAAATTGCTTCTGAATGGTGGAATCCACAAGGCAAATTTCGACCACTCCACCAATTTAATCCAACACGCCTTGCTTATATCAAAGAAAAAATCTGTCTGGAATTTGATCGCGATCCCATATCCCTTACACCTTTTGAAGGTTTGAGGATTCTTGATATTGGTTGTGGAGGCGGTTTGTTATGTGAGCCAATGGCACGCCTTGGAGCTACTATTATAGGAGCCGATGCTTCGCAAACCAATATAGAGGTAGCAAAAACCCATGCAGTCCAAAGCGGTCTTTCAATTGACTATCGTGCCACCACCGCAGAAACGCTTGCAAATAAAGAAGAACAATTTGATGTGATCCTCAATATGGAAATTGTTGAACATGTTGCCGATGTTAATCTCTTCATATCGGCCACTGCCAGAATGCTCAAACCACAAGGACTTATGTTCGTTGCGACACTTAACCGTACATGGAAAGCTTGGGGACTAGCCATTATTGGCGCTGAATATATTCTACGTTGGCTTCCAAAAGGAACTCATGACTATAAAAAATTTCTGAAACCTCAAGAGCTTAAAAAGCTGTTATCTCAAAATGCTCTGACCGTTATTGATGAGATTGGCATTACTTATAATCCATTGAATGATAGCTGGAATCGCTCAAAAGACATGAACGTTAACTACATGCTTCTTGTAAAACGGTTTGAATAAAAACGCTATAATAAATAACTATTGAGTGCTTTTGAGTAAACTGTCGAGTTTACCCTCAGCATCTAAAGCATAAAGATCATCACAACCTCCAACATGATAATCACCTATAAAAATTTGAGGAAATGTATTACGCCCATTCGCTCGCTGTACCATTTGTTGACGAAGGGAAGTTGATGCATCAATATCTGTATATTTGACGCCTTTTTTATCAAATAAAGTACGCGCTTTTGTGCAATAGGGACAACCGGGACGTGTATAAAGTGTTATCTCTTTCATCATATTTCTCCAATATCTTCTGATATAATCAATCTTTAATCACTTCTCAAGAGTGAGACAAAACAGAAACGTCTTTCAATACACGCGAAAATGTCAATACATCAACTTGTTGTGCGCCTGCATGTTTTAATATTGCAGCAGCAGCTGCTACAGTTACACCTGTTGTCAAAACATCATCAATCAGCAAAATGGAACGTCCTTTTAAATGCTTTTTAATTTTATATGGTATCTTAAAAGCACTTTGCACATTGAGTTTTCGTTCCTTAGCAGATAAACCAACCTGTGGACGGGTATGCCGACAACGAACAAGCCAGCCAGGCTTGAAAGGTTTTTTCCGTGCTGCTGCAATATAACGGGCAAGCTCAGCAGATTGATTATAACGTCGCCAGAAAAAACGACGAAAATGCAATGGAATAGGAATAATAACATCGCAATCATCAAGAAGCTCACGTCCTGCAAGTAGCATCCAATTAGACATAAAACATGCTAATTCTAGGCGATCGCCATATTTCAATTGGATTGTCAAAAGTCGCGCTAATCCCTTATGAACAACTGCCGAGCGAACACGTGAAAAAGGAGGAGAAGCTTGAATTGCTTCACCACTAAGAAAACCTTCTCCCATATCATGGGCAAAAGGAATCCCCATAATAGGACAATAAGGTTTTGTAATAAATTGAAAATCTTTCCAACAATCAGAACAAACCGTACTATAAGCAGAAACAATTTTCTTACATCCAGGACAAGTCGGTGGGTATAAAATTGTTATTAAGTACTCAATGAATTTACCCAACATATCCCCCCCCCATTCAAAAAAATTTCAAAAGTATCACTTCATCAGTTTATTTTTTATAGTTTTATAGCACAAGACAATTTTTTCACGTTTTAAAACCTATAAAATTCAATTTTTTCAAAAATATTCATTTTTATCAAGCTATTTCACCGTTCCTTTTTCATCATAAGCTTGATATAGCATTGCATAATAACAAACCTATTTAAAACTATTATCCCCAAAACAGGAAATACTAAGCGATATGTCTCATCCTTTTATTTTTGACCATATCCGCATTGAACAATTTCGTAAACGCGCTTTTAAAAAAGCAAAAGAGAGATGTGATTTTTTATTGTCCTATGTTGCTGAGGATCTCTATAAACGTCTAAGAACTGTTGACCGTCAATTCACATTAGCTCTAGAGTTACATAGCCATACGGGCCTTGCTGTACAAGCTTTAAAAAAAACTGGTAAAATTAGTTCTATAGAACGTGTTGAAACTGATACTCTTTACCAACAAAGTCATGAACAAAAATTTCATTTGCGTCATAGAGAATTTCTCGATTTTCCACCACACTATTGCGATCTTATTGTTTCGCTCCTCTCACTACAATTGACTAATGATACCCCTGGTGTTTTGAAACAAATAAAAAACATTCTTAAACCAGATGGCTTATTCCTTGCTGTTATGGCCGGAGCTGGAACATTAAAAGAATTGCGAGAAAGTTTGCTTCAAGCTGAACTCGAAATTTATGGGGGGGCTAGCCCAAGAATTTATCCTTTTGCTGATATTCGTGATGCAGGAGCTATTTTACAACGTGTTGGTTTTGCTATACCCGTAGTGGATATCGAAAATATCACCATACGCTATAATACAATGTTTGATCTCATGCATGACCTTAAAGCTATGGGGATGCAAAATGCATTAATTAACCGCTCACAACGCCCTGTATCTAAGCGTTTTTTTCTTCGCGCTGCTGAAATCTACGCACAACAATTTAGTGATCCTGACGGTCGCATTCGCGCACATTTTTCTTTTATATGGTTATCCGGCTGGGCCCCTGATCAAAATCAACAAAGGCCCTTACGCCCCGGCTCTGCCCAAATATCTCTTGTTGATGTCTTAGAAAAATAATCAAAACTATAATGAAAAAATCATAAGTTTAATAAGCAAATTATTTTTCAAAAATGCTTTTATCTGTTGTATGTAATATTTGACTTGTCATAGCTCCAGCCAACATTGAACCATTAACGTTAAGAGCTGTACGCCCCATATCAATTAAAGGTTCAACAGAAATAAGTACGGCTACCAAAGCAATAGGAAGCCCCATAATTGGTAAAACAATTAATGCCGCAAAAACAGCACCACCACCAACACCAGCTACTCCAATAGAACTCAAAGTTACCACCCCAACAAGGGTAGCAATCCAGATAGGATCGAGAGGATTAATACCAACAGATGGTGCTATCATAGTTGCAAGCATAGCCGGATAAAGACCAGCACAACCATTTTGACCAATCGTTGCACCAAAAGAGGCTGCAAAACTTGCAATTGATTGTGGCACCCCAATCCACTGCGTTTGCGCTTCAATATTTAAAGGAATAGTAGCAGTACTCGAACGACTACTAAAAGCAAATGTCAAAACAGGAACAACTTTTTTGAAAAAACGAAATGGATTAATGCCTGATATACCAAGCAACACACCATGAATTCCAAACATAAGAATAATACCAATATAAGAAGCAACAATAAAAACTAGTAATTTTAAAATATCTGTAACATTTGAGGTTGCCCCCACTTTAGTCATAAGAGCAAAAATACCATAAGGTGTTAACGCAATTACAATACGCACTAACCGCATAACCCAAGACTGTATAACTTGAATAAACGAAAGAGCTTTTTCTCCTTTATCTGAATCCTCTTTCTTTAAAAGAAGAACGGCAGATCCTAAAAATGCCGAAAAAATAACAACTCTAATAATCGATGTACGTTCAGATCCCATTAACTCAGCAAATGGATTTTGGGGAATAAATGATAAAATTAGTTCTGGTACATTTATTTCTCCAACTTGAAAAGTATTTTCCCCAAGAACAGCAGATATATCCTTCCCTCCATGTGCCAAACCATTTGCTGTTAATCCAAAAAAGTTAACCACAAAAATACCAACCAATGCTGAAATACACGTTGTAAAAAGTAATATTGAAATTGTTACTATACTAATTCTGCTAACAGCATAAGAAGAATGCAAATGCGCTACTGCTGAAACGATAGAGATAAACACTAATGGCATAACAATCATTTGCAACAATAATAGATAACCATTTCCAACAATGTTAAACCATTCAACAGACTTTAACAGCGTCGACTCACCTTCCCCATAAATAAACTGCAAAGTACTTCCAAAAATCAAGCCAACAATAAGACCCAACATAACACGTAGCGCAAAACCCCATTTGATTTTTTTACTTTGAGAAAGCAATAATAAAAAAATAATAAATAGAAATAAATTAATAAAAAAATTAAATGTCATTGCTTATGCCTACTATTTTTTTGTACTTTATATTTAAAAATAATATATAATTTAAAATTCATTCGTAATAGTTGAAAAATATAGAGCTTACTACAGTTTTACAAAATCATTATTTTTCTTAGTTATAAGCCAGAAACGGATTTTCAGCTATTCATAGATATAAAAAATAGAAAATAAATAAGCTGATTTTTACATATCCGCAAAATTCTATTCTAAAAAATATAATATTTCTTCATAAAGAATAAGCTAAACGCAACTACTGCCGCATCCTCAATGAAAAACGATATACAAGTGCATCACTGTAATGATTGAACAATTGCCCTTAAAGAAATAAGCAAATACTTTAGGATAGTTTCACAAAACACCTTTTCGGAGGTAGAACTATCTAAAGTCTCCTTTTATCAAAATATTTAATGAACAAAATATCCATTTTTCAATATTTTCTCCATTCATAAACATATTACAGAAGAAAATTTTTCAACACCTGCACTAATGGCTTATCAGCATCAGGCATAGGATATTTATCAAGATCGTTAATAAAAATCCATTTTAAATTTTGCCCTTCTTGCCCTTGAGGGATACCCTTATAATGACGACATATATAAAATGGCATTAATAAATGAAATGTTTCATAGCTATGGCTTGCAAATGTTAAAGGTAAAAAATCATTTATCTGAACATGAATACCAAGCTCCTCCTTTAATTCACGAATCAATGATTCCTCTGGTGTTTCCGCCTCTTCAATCTTTCCGCCAGGAAATTCCCACAAACCACTCATTGACTTCCCTGGAGGTCTTTTTGCAAGTAAAACTCGATCATCCTTATCCAACAATGCACATGCAACGACAAGAAGAAGTGAACGTTTTATCTGCATTACTTGTCTCCACCAGTAATATAACACACATTTAACCTCTTTTATTATACCCCCACCTAAAGAATCAAAAAGTTTGAGTATCTAATAATTAAAAGAGAACATACACTTAATATCTGAGTTTATATTACATCAATTAACTTCTATAGTCGCCATTAATTGCAACATATTCTTTCGTTAAATCGCAAGACCAAACTATCGCTTTACCACTTCCAAGACCGATATCAACACGAATCGTAATGTATTGACCTTTCATATAAGCGCTAATCATCTCTTCACTATAATCAGGATCACGCTCTCCATTGACAGCCACACGATGTTCACCAAACCAAATTGTTAAGAGATCGCGGTTTGCTTCAACACCAGCTTTACCAACCGCCATAACCACCCGCCCCCAATTAGCATCTTCACCTGCAATAGCCGTTTTTACAAGTGGTGAATTTGCAATTGACAGAGCAATGCTTTTAGCGGCACTATTCGTTGTGGCGCCAATTACACTAACTTCAATCAAATGACGAGCCCCCTCACCATCACAAACAACTTGTAATGCAAGTTCATGCAAAAACTCACTCAATTGCTTTGTAAATGTCTTATAACGCGGATCTGATTTACTCGTCAGATAAAGGGAGTTGCCTTTTGCTTTTCCTGTTGCAAATACCATCAATGTATCCGATGTTGAAGTATCACTATCAACAGTAATCGAATTGAAAGATCCCTGAACTGCCTCTGATAACATAGATTGAAGTACATCTGAAGAAATTGCTGCATCAGTGACTACAAAAGAAAGCATTGTTGCCATATCTGGAGCAATCATACCAGAACCTTTTGCAATTCCATTAATGGTGACCACTTCCCCTCCAAAGTCAAATTGGCGCGTTGCAAGCTTTGGAAAAGTATCAGTTGTCATAATAGCTTTTGCAGCCTCTAACCAATTTTCTTCTTTTGCTTCAGCAGCCATATTGGGCAAAAGATTTAATAAACAAGACGCATCCATTAATTCGCCAATAACACCAGTAGAAGCTAAAAAAATTTCATTTTCTCTAGCCTCTAAGACTCTTGCTGCAGTGTGTGCTATCGCATCTGTTGTTTGTTTACCTTTACGCCCTGTGAAAGCATTTGCATTTCCAGAATTAACAACAACACCCCTTGCAACTCCATGAGAAAGCGACGCACGACAGTGATCCACAGAAGAAGACGGACATTTAGAACGTGTAAAAACACCTGCCACATTTGCTGGTTCATCAAATACAATTAAGAGAAGATCTGTACGATTCTTATATTTAATCCCAGCTTCTGCCGTTGCCATCCGTACACCCGATAATGGTGGAAGCTCTTGTATTGTTTTGGGAGATAAAGGCGATATCTGTACAGCCATTACGTGCTTTCCCGTCAGAATCAATAAAATCTCACGCAATTAAATAACTGCTGAAATTTTTGAAAAAGAAAGAACATCAAATAACCCAGACTGAAAAGGTATTATTCCTCTTCTTCATTAGATGTTTCACCTGGAAGGGCTGCGTTATTTTCATTAAGCGATTGCATGAGTTTTGCAATGTGAGAATCAGGATATTTCACATCTACCTTATTACGTAAATCGGTAATTAGTGTATGATAACGATCTTTCATAATCTGTGTACGTAATACCTCTTTAACATCATCAAATGCAGGAGGTTGTTTGAGGCGACGATCTTCCACTTTGATAATATGCCACCCAAATGGACTTTCAACGGGTTTTTTAGTGTATTCACCAACTTTCAAACCAAATGCAGCATCTTCAAAGGGTTTAACCATTTGACCATAACTAAAATAACCGAGATCACCACCAACAGAAGCCGAACCATCTGTTGAATATTTTTTTGCAATCTCTTCAAAATTTTCACCCTTCTTTAAACGCTTAATAATAGCTTCTGCTTCTTCCTTCGTTTTGACCAAAATATGACGCGCTTTAACCTCATCTTCTTTAGGCAAAGCAGCAACTTCCTTATCATAAAGAGCTTGTAAATCAGTATCTTTAATCTTATCAACAACCATCTGTTTAAAATAAAGCTGCTGAAGAACATTATCACGCATAATAACCATGCGTTTATTATAAACTTCTGTCTTATCGATACCTTCCTCAATTGCTGCTTTAGCAAGCGCTTGCATATCTAAATAGGCTTTTAAAACTGTTATACGGCGTTGTTCATCAGAAAGACGCGCTAAATTAGGATTTATTTCAAGTGCTAACTCGTCTAATTCCCCCGCTGTAATACTTTTCCCATTAATAATAGCCATAACATGAGAAGGTGCAACTGATTTTTCAGAAGCTTTCTTCAAAGTATTCAAGTCATTCGGTACAGACTTTACGTGATCTTGAGCCATTACACTCAAACTTGTGCCTACCAATAAAGTTGTTGTCACAAAGAGCGTTGTTAATTTGAATTTCATAAATATACTCCTCTAAGAATGAATGCATTTCCAGGCTTCAATTTTTTTATCATAGCACTTTAATCTTTAACATAATAAATAAATTAGCAATTTTGTCTAAAAAACACAGAATTTATCCTTTTAGCTTATTTTACTCAGATAATATACACCATAATCAATAGTGAAAAATGTCATATTATACCCCAAATCATTCTATATTCTATCAATTAAATAGTATTCCTAAAGTTGACACAATGAATTTAGCCTTTTATCTCTATTATAAAATTTAAATATAAAGAAGTTATTCTACTAGAAATATGATAATACTACCCACATTTATTGTATCAAGTACCTCTAAGAGATACAAAAATTAGGACAATTATTTGAAATATTGAAGCGACCAACCGCAAGGTAATAAATAAAAGAAAGGACCAGAAATGGTCAATTTAGGTGTTTTTGTACGCAAACTTTTTGGTTCGACTCATGAACGTCGTATCAAAACTTTTCGCCAAAAAGTTGTACAAATTAATGCGTTAGAAGAGCAATTCCAAAAATTAAGTGATACACAGCTTTGCAAAAAAACTAGTGAATTCCGTAAAAGATTAACCGAAGGTGAAACTGTTGATTCTCTTTTAGTGGAAGCTTTTGCAACTGTCCGTGAAGCAGCAAAGCGTGTTTATAGCATGCGCCCTTTTGATGTACAACTCATCGGCGGAATGGTTCTTCATGACCGAGGCATCGCTGAAATGCGTACCGGTGAAGGTAAAACATTAATGGCAACTTTGCCAGTTTACCTCAATGCATTAGAGGGAAAAGGCGTTCATGTTGTTACTGTGAACGATTATCTCGCTAGTCGTGACGCTGAAGCAATGAGCAAAATTTACGGCTTTTTGGGGCTAAGCACAGGTGTTATTCTGCATGATCTCGATAGTGATGCTCGCCGAGCAGCCTATGCGTGTGACATTACTTATGCGACAAATAATGAATTGGGCTTTGATTATTTACGCGATAATATGACCTTTAATCGCGACCAAATGGTCCAGCGTGAACATCACTATGCAATTATCGATGAAGTTGACTCAATCCTTATAGATGAAGCACGTACCCCTCTTATTATTTCCGGTCCTCTAGAAGATCGTACCGACTTCTATAATCTTATTGATACATTTATTTCTTCTCTAACTCCAGAAGACTACGAAATAGATGAAAAACAAAAAACAACAATCTTTACCGAAACCGGTACTGAAAAAATTGAAAAAATGCTCAAACAAGCCGGACTTCTTAAAAGTGGAAGTCTTTATGACATAGAAAATGTCGCTACTGTTCACCATATCAACAATGCCTTAAAAGCTCATAAACTATTTATCCAGGACAAAGATTATATTGTTCGTAATGGCGAAATCATCATCATTGACGAATTTACAGGCCGTATGATGCCAGGACGGCGTTATTCTGAAGGTTTGCATCAAGCACTAGAAGCCAAAGAACATGTAGCCATTCAACCAGAAAATCAGACATTAGCATCTATTACTTTTCAAAATTATTTCCGTATGTATAAAAAATTGTCTGGTATGACTGGAACTGCTGTAACAGAAGCTGAAGAATTCAATAATATCTATGGCCTTGAAGTTGTTGAAATCCCTACCAATCTTCCAGTACAGCGTCTTGATGAAGATGATGAAATCTATCGAACAGCAGAAGAGAAATATCGTGCCATTATCCGTGATATTCGTCAAGCACACGAAAAAGGACAGCCTATCCTTGTAGGTACTACTTCTATTGAAAAATCAGAACAACTAGCAGAACGTTTACGCAAAGAAGGCATTACCAACTTTAAAGTTTTAAATGCCCGCTACCATGAACAAGAAGCATATATTATCGCGCAAGCTGGTGTTCCTGGAGCATTAACCATCGCAACAAATATGGCAGGTCGCGGTACCGACATACAGCTTGGTGGCAATGTTGAGATGCGAATTCGACAAGAACTGCAGGATATTCCTGAAGGAGCAGAACGAACTGCTAGAATTGAAGAAATTATAAAAGACGTCAAGCAACTTAAAGAAAAAGCATTATCTGCTGGCGGTCTTTATGTCCTTGCTACTGAACGCCATGAAAGTCGTCGTATTGACAATCAGCTTCGTGGTCGTTCTGGACGCCAAGGTGATCCAGGTCGTTCAAAATTCTTTCTCTCACTTCAAGACGATCTTATGCGTATCTTTGGATCCGACCGTATGGATAGCGTACTCCAAAAACTCGGATTGAGAGAAGATGAAGCCATTATCCACCCATGGATTAATAAAGCACTTGAAAAAGCTCAGAAAAAAGTTGAAGCACGAAACTTTGAAATCCGTAAAAATTTGTTAAAATATGACAATGTGATGAATGATCAACGCAAAGTTATTTTTGAGCAACGCATGGAGATTATGAATGCAGAAAATTTGATGGAAACAATTAGTGAAATGCGACATGAAGTTGTTGATAATTTGGTAGAAACCTACATTCCATCTGGAACATATTCTGAAAAATGGAATACGAAAGCTTTGCAAAAAGAACTTCATCAGCTTTTTAATCTTGAACTGCCAGTGGAAGAGTGGGTAAAAGAAGATGGAGTTGCTGAAGAGAAAATTTTCGAACGTGTATTAGAAGCTGTTACCAAACTTGAAAATGAGCGCACTGAACAATATCGTCCAGAAATTATGGCTTACTTTCATAAAGCTATATTGCTTGAAACAATTGACACGTTATGGCGTGAACATCTGGTTAATTTAGATCATTTACGCTCTATTATTGGTTTTCGTGGATATGCCCAACGAGATCCTCTCAATGAATATAAAACAGAAGCATTTGAACTCTTTCAAACCATGCTCAAAAACCTACGTAGAAATGCTATTTCTAAACTCACACGTTTTGAGGTTATTCAACAACCTATAGAACCAACAAAACCTGTGCAACCCCATACTGGCCATTCTTCTTCTGATAATCAAAATGAAAAAAATGATACCTTCTTATGGGCTCGAACACAAGAAAATAGATTTGTTGATCCAGCCGAACGTAACCCCAATAATCCAACCACATGGGGAAAAATTGGACGCAATGAGCTTTGTCCCTGCAACTCAGGAAAAAAATATAAACATTGTCATGGCTCCTTCATATAGAAGTAGACAGTTAAGATGGATAAAAAACAAAATTATGAACAAGTATTGCGAGCTGCAGGTTTAAGAATAACGCGCCAAAGACGCGTTATTCTCGATATTTTAACAGATACAGATGATCATCCCAATGCATTTGAAATTTTTCAGTATGCAAACAAAATAGACTCTAGTATTTCACTATCGACTGTTTATCGCACAATGAAAACATTAGAAGAAAATGGGACAATTCATCGTCATGCCTTCAGTGGTGGTCCATCACGTTTTGAGCAAGCAAATGGACAACATCATGATCATCTTATTGATGTAGAAACGGGACGCATTATAGAATTTCAGTCCGATATTATTGAAAAATTACAAAAAGAGATCGCCCATTCTCTCGGTTATGATATAATTCACCACCGTCTTGAACTTTATGGAAAAAAACGTAATTCCTAAATTGGTGAATTTTATGTGTCTTATTCAAAAATTGCTTACGTAAAATAAGTTTTACACAAATTCGCTTTAGAATTTTACAGTTTTCATAGTTAAAAATGTTTTTTTGCTTGATCAAACTTCTACCATATGATGAATATACGAACTATTAATATTATAGTAAATTAGGCTAATATTGCCCATGGTTTCTTTGCCACAAAACCGTATAAAGCAGATTGAAAAGCGCTTTGAAATAATTGAAAGCCAAATGGCTGGAAGCCAAAATACCGAAACTTACATAAAATTAGCTTCTGAATATGCAGAATTGCAGCTAATCGTTACCCCCATACGCACATTAAATGCTTTCTATAAAGAAATAGCAGAGCTCAAAAACATCATTAATGATAAGCAAACAGATGTGGAGATGCGCAATCTTGCTCAGGAAGAACTGCTATTATTATGTCAAAAAATTGAGCAACTTGAGTGTGAACTCCAAATTCTTCTTCTGCCCAAAGATATTGCTGATGAAAAAAGTGCCATTATTGAGATTCGGGCAGGAACAGGTGGGGCAGAAGCAGCGCTTTTTGCTGGTGACCTTTTTCGCATGTATGAACGTTACGCTAATACTCATAATTGGAAAGTTGAAATCATTTCATTGAGTGATGGAGATGTTGGTGGATACAAAGAAATTATTGCTACTGTTTCTGGCAAAGGTGTATTTTCCAAACTTAAGTTTGAATCAGGTGTTCATCGTGTACAACGGATCCCTGAAACAGAAGCTGGTGGACGTATCCATACATCAGCTGCCACCGTGGCAGTACTCCCAAAAGCCGAAGAAATCGACATTGAAATTCACCCTGAAGATATTCGTATTGATACAATGCGTGCTTCTGGTGCAGGTGGGCAGCATGTAAATACAACAGATTCAGCCGTACGTATCACCCATATTCCAACAGGAATTATGGTCGTACAAGCAGAAAAATCACAACATCAAAACCGAACACGTGCACTCCAAATTTTACGCGCGCGTTTATTTGATATTGAACGACAAAAAGTAGAAAATGAGCGTTCAGAATCTCGTAAAATTCAAGTTGGCTCCGGTGATCGGTCGGAACGTATTCGTACCTATAATTTCCCACAAGGACGTGTGACCGACCATCGCATTAATCTCACTTTGTATAAGCTTGATCGTGTCATGGAGGGAGATCTCGATGAGCTTATTCATGCACTTATTTCCAATCATCAAACAGTACTCCTTACTGAAATGGACAATAACAAGTGAGTGATCATTCTCTCAATAATACCATCCGGAGAACCCAGGAAAAATTGCGATATCAAGGAATTCCTGAAGCCAATCTTGATGCAAAGCTACTTGTTGAGTGGATAACAAATACAAACCCAACTGATCAAATTCTGCGACCAAATATGCGTCTTTCTTCTGAACAGATCGTGCAATTAGAAAAAGCCATACAGCGCCGTATTACTGGAGAGCCTACCCATCGTATTATTGGAAAACGAGAGTTTTATGGTATATCATTTGCTTTATCTCAAGATACATTAGAGCCACGTCCCGATACAGAAACGCTTGTTGATCTTGTTTTGCCAATCCTTAAAAAACAAGTGAAAAAAAAAGGGAAAGCAACTTTGCTTGATATGGGAACAGGAAGTGGTGTTATTGCTATTGCTATTCTCAAACAAATTACTCAAACTTATGCGATAGCTGTCGATATTTCTGAAGATGCTTTAAAAACAGCTACAAAAAATGCGAAACACGCAAATATTGCGCAACGCTTTACACCTTTACTTAGTGATTGGTTCACTTCTGTTACAGGCCAATTTGACCTTATTATTTCTAATCCACCTTATATTCCAGAAAAAGATATCAAAAACCTTGCAAAAGAAGTGCGTCAGCATGATCCGCTGCGTGCTTTGGTTGGTGGAAAAGATGGCCTTGATTTTTATAGAAAACTCGCACATGAATCAGCAAATTATCTAAAAGAAAAAGGCTATGTCGCTGTTGAAATCGGATATTCTCAGCAAAGAGAAGTCTGCAATTTGTTTGAAAAAAACGGATTTAAATATTTAGAAATGCGCAAAGATTTAAATGGCATACCTCGCGCACTTCTTTTTTTACTTAATACTTAAAATTCCCAATCTTCATCTGTGGTTGCAACTGCTTTACCAATAACATAAGAAGAGCCTGAACCTGAAAAGAAGTCATGATTTTCATCAGAATTTGGTGATAAAGCCGCCAAAATGGCAGGATTAACTCGACAAACTTCAGGCGGGAAAAGAGGCTCAAAACCCAAATTCATTAATGCCTTATTCGCATTGTAATGAAGAAAAACTTTAACATCTTCTGTCAATCCAATAGCATCATAAAGATCTTCAGTATATTTACATTCAATACTGTAAAGATCAAACAGCATATTAAAAGCAAAGTCTTTTATTTCTTGCTTTTTAGCTTCATCAAGTTTAGCAAACCCTAATTGAAATTTATAACCAACATAATAACCATGAACCGCCTCATCACGGATAATAAGCCGAATTAAATCAGCTGTATTAGTCAGCTTAGCACGACTTGACCAATACATAGGTAAATAAAAACCAGAATAAAATAAAAAACTTTCAAGCAGAGTTGAAGCAATTTTTTTCTTTAGCGGATCACTTCTTTCATAACGCTCAAGTATTAATGTCGCTTTTTTCTGTAAATTAGCATTTTCTTCTGACCATCTGAAAGCATCATCAACTTCTACTGTTGAGCATAAGGTTGAAAAAATAGAAGAATAAGAACGTGCATGAACCGCTTCCATAAATGCAATATTTGTCAAAACAGCTTCTTCATGTTCTGTTATTGCATCAGCCATAAGTGAAATGGCTCCTACAGTATTTTGAACTGTATCAAGCAAAGTCAGCCCTGTGAAAACACGAATTGTCAGCTTGCGCTCTTCTTCTGTTAGACTTGCCCATGAAGAAATGTCATTGGAAAGCGGTACCTTTTCAGGCAACCAAAAATTTCCAGTTAAACGATTCCAAACTTCAAGATCTTTTTCATCATGCAACTTATTCCAATTTACAGCGCAAATAACAGGATTTTTAGTTGAAATTCGTGTCATATGATATTTCCTTCTACAAGCTGCACGAAACACAGCCATCAACTTCTGTTCCACTCAATGCCTTTTGCCGCAGACGGATATAATAAATACTTTTTATGCCTTTTTTCCAAGCATAAATTTGTGCGCAGTTAACATCACGCGTAGTAGCCGTATCAGGAAAAAATAAGGTCAACGAAAGACCTTGGTCTACATGCTGCGTTGCAGCGGCGTAAGTATCAATAATTTTTTCAGGCCCAATCTCATAAGCATCCTGATAGAAATCTAAATTTGTATTATCCATATAAGGAGCAGGATAATAAACGCGCCCAATCTTACCCTCTTTACGAATTTCAATCTTTGAAGCAATTGGGTGAATTGAAGAAGTCGCATGATTAATGTAAGAAATAGACCCTGTAGGTGGAATAGCCTGAAAATTGCGATTATAAAGCCCATGTTCGATAACTGATTTCTTGAGCTCCTCCCAATCCTCTTGATTTGGTATAATGATATTATTACGTGCAAAAAGTTCTTGTACAAGTGAAAATTGTGGTTTCCATTCTTTTTCAATATATTTTGTGAAAAAGCGGCCATCTGCATAAGCTGATTTTTCAAATCCCACAAATACTTTCTGACGTTCGCGCGCAATCAAATTGGAAGCACGCAGTGCGTGATATGTCACTGTATAAAAATAGATATTAGTGAAATCAATTGCTTCCGGCGACCCATAATAAATCCGTTCACGCGCTAAAAAACCATGCAAATTCATTTGTCCCAAACCAATTGCGTGACTTTCGGAGTTTCCTTTCGCAATAGAAGGTACACATGCAATATTACTCATATCAGAAACAGCAGTAAGAGCACGAACAGCTGTTTCCACTGTCCAACCAAAATCACTGCTTTCCATCGCTTTTGCAATGTTCATTGAACCAAGATTACACGATATATCATTCCCAACTGTACGATAAGTTAGATCCGTTTCCAGCTCACTTGCTTCATTTACTTGCAAAATTTCTGAGCATAGATTGCTCATATTAATACGACCTGCTATCGGGTTGGTTCTATTAGCTGTATCTTCAAACAAAAGATACGGATAACCTGATTCAAACTGTATTTCCGCTAATGTCTGGAAAAAAACACGCGCACTTATTTTCTTTTTACGGATCTTTGGATTATCAACAAAAGATCGATAATGCTCTGTCAAAGAAATGTCGCTAAAAGGTTTCCCCACAACCCGTTCAATATCATAAGGCGAAAACAGATACATATCTTCATTATTACGCGCAAGTTCAAAAGTAATATCAGGAATAACAACACCAAGCGAAAGAGTTTTGATTCTAACTTTTTCGTCAGCATTTTCGCGCTTTGTATCTAAAAATGTCATAATATCTAAATGATGCGCATGTAAATAAACAGCACCCGCACCTTGCCGCGCACCAAGTTGATTAGCATAAGAAAATGCATCTTCTAGCAATTTCATCACAGGCAAAACACCAGATGACTGATTTTCTATCTGTTTGATCGGCGCTCCTGCTTCTCGCAAATTAGTCAAACAAAGTGCAACACCTCCACCACGTTTTGAAAGTTGTAAAGCTGAATTAATCGAGCGGCCGATTGATTCCATATTATCTTCAACCCGCAATAAAAAACACGATACCAATTCACCTCGTTGCTTCTTTCCTGCATTTAAAAATGTTGGTGTTGCAGGTTGAAACCGCCCTGTAATAATCTCATCAACCAAACATTCAGCAAGAGTTTTATTGCCTTGCGCTAAATATAAAGCAACAAGGCAAACACGATCTTCATAACGCTCAAGATAACGCTTCCCATCAAAGGTCTTTAGCGTATAACTGGTATAATATTTAAACGCCCCCAAAAAAGTAGGAAAACGAAACTTAAATGCATAAGCACGCTTAAACAGGTTCTTTACAAAAGAAAAATCATAAAGCTCAAATAATTCTTTCTCATAATAGCCTTCTTCTATCAGGTAATCTATTTTTTCTTTCAAATCATGAAAAAAAACCGTATTCTGATTAACATGCTGAAGAAAATATTGCCGTGCAGCAAGGCGATCCATATCAAATTGAATATGACCATTCTCATCATAAAGGTTAAGCATTGCATTGAGTGCATGATAATCTGTAATTTGACCCGGCTTTTGCAGCCCTTCCATATCTATTTGTTCCAAAACTTCTCTAATCCCTTTTTAACAAAAAAAACATCTTCATCTGTTCCACGTAATTCAAAACGATAAAGACAAGGTATAAAACATTTTTCAGAAATGATCTTGCTTGCTAAACTATAATTACAACCGAAATTACGATTTCCACCTCCAATTACACCACGAATTAATTTACGGTTTTCTATTTCATTAAGGAAGTGAATAACAGGCTTTGGCACAGCCATCCTACCCTCTCCATCTGCATAAGTAGGTACAACCAATATATAGGGCTTTCCAACCAACACAGATGGCTTTTTTTTATCAATTTTGAAAAGCTGTTGACCTAACTGAGAAACAAAATGCTCAGTATTACCCGTTACACTCGAATAATAGACAATAAGCCCCATTAGCCACAAAGACCATTAATCATATCTGGTCTAAAACCCGACCAATGATTTTCACCACACACAACTACAGGAACCTGACGATACCCTAGAGATTGAATAAAATTATAGGCTTGTTTATCACGAGAAATATCAACGATACGATAACTAATACCTTTAGCATCAAAGGCACGATAAGTAGCATTACATTGGACACAAGATGGCTTACTATAAATAGTTATAGACATTCTCTTCAACTTTCATATTTCAAAAAAACAACCTAAAAAAGTTTATTCTGACAATTTATACAGACACTTAAAAAATGATAAAAACAGTAACTTTCATACAAAATGCATGTGGCTATATTTCAATTACAAATAAATACAAACCTTTAGATATTAAGTTATCACACTCCATATAATAAAAACTTGATGCTAAACAAATGATCATTTCATAATCAGTTACAAAACGATATTTCTAACATCTCACCTCACCTATATCCTTCTAGGCTTCTACATTGCAAAAAAGTTTCTGATTTATAAATAAACGCAGGCCCCCACTAAATAGACACTTTAGCGGAACTACTATCAATTATTCACAATACAATTTTATTTTTGCTTATATTGTAGAAGCAATCAAAGCTTCAAAAATGCGTGATATTCTCATTTGCGCTCATTTAGAATCATCAATCATTTCGATACTATATATAGTATACACGCACATTATTTCGTCAAGAAAAATTCAAGCATTATTTTGAATTTTCCACGATCTTCCCATTGAAGTACACAACCTTCCAAAACATATGCAATGATATAACATTTCATTGACAAATGTAATTATATAACATAACTTATTTAGAGACAATAAAAATGGTATGGATATGTGCTTATATTTCAACAATGTAACACTAGGTTATGCAAATAAGGTAATAATAAAGAATTTTTCAGCAAAATTAACAGCGAACTCATTAATCGCAATAACTGGTGACAACGGTTCTGGAAAATCTACATTGCTTAAGGCTATTGCAGGATTGATTAAACCTATCAATGGTAAAATTACAAAATCAGTGAAAAGCCGTATCGCTTATCTTGCCCAGCAGTGTGAAATTGACCGAACATTTCCAATCAATGTAGAAGCGCTTATAAAGACAGGACTGTGGTCTTTTTGCGGATTGTTGAAAAACCAGCGCTTTTATCAAGATAAAATTCAAAATGCACTCGAAATGGTTGGGCTTACAGAGCTCGCTAACCGCTCACTTGATACACTATCAAGTGGTCAATTACAGCGTGCTCTTTTTGCACGTATCATTGTACAGGATTCTGACATCATATTGCTTGATGAACCTTTCAACGGGGTGGATCTTAATACGCAAAAAGATCTTCTTACACTAATTACCCACTGGCAAAAGCAAGGACGAACTATTCTTATGGCACTGCATGATCCTCTCATTGTTCAAGAGCATTTTCCCCAAATGATTCAGATCAATAAACAATGTGTCTTTCATGGAAAAACAGCACCGTTTTTCACCCCTAGAAACGATCATCGTATCATGCCATTTTTTATACCCAGCTTTTCTCCTAACAATTTACCTAAAACAATATCGCCTAGTAAATGATTATAAGTAGATTGGATCATAATACGTGTACACATTTTTTCTGGTACCTTTCATTGATTTCAAATTTATGCAAAATGCCTTAATCGGTTCGACTATACTGGCAATTAGCGCCTGTCCCATTGGTGTATTTCTGACATTACGTGGAATGAGTTTAATAGGCGATGCTATGTCTCATGCTATTCTTCCTGGTGTTGCAATTTCTTTTCTGTTTTATGGATTTGTCCTCATTCCTATGGCTGTTGGTGGAATCGTGGCGGGTATTATTGTTGCATTAGCAGCTGCTTTAATTTCACGAAATAGCTTTCAAAAAGAAGACGCATCAATGACAGTTTTTTATCTTATTGCGTTGGCAGGAGGAGTTATTATTATTTCACTTAAAGGATCAAGTGTTGATCTGCTTCATTTTTTATTTGGTTCAGTTCTTTCTATTGACACACAAGCCCTTTGGTTAATTACCACCATAATGTTGGTAACAATAAGCAGTCTATGTATTTTCTGGCGTGCTCTTATAATGGAAAGTCTTGATCCATTGTTTTTTAAATCACTTTCTCCATTAGGAAAATATATCCATATATTACTGCTCGGACTTATGGCATTTAATTTAGTTGGTGGCTTCCATTCACTAGGAGCCTTAATGTCGGTCGGCATTATGATGATTCCAGCCATCACTGCTCGTTTTTGGCTTTCGCGGCTAGGGCCTATTTGTGTATTATCTATAATTTTAGGAATAATTTCCAGCACATTTGGGCTATTACTTTCTTTTCACATGTCGCTTCCCTCTGGCCCTGCTATTATTTTAGTTGCAGGATTTATCTATATTCTTTCTTGCTTCATAAGCCCACGTGGCCTTATTGCAGTACGGTTCCCTCGTCTTTTTTATACCTCTTCTTTATCGTAGGAAAACAATATGCATACACGTGTTAAACAATTTGTTTTGCTTGGCTTTATTTTATTCTGTCCTTTTTTTTCATTTTCTGCTGCTGCAGATAATAAGATCAAAGTTGTCGCAAGCTTTTCTATTCTTGCAGACTTGGTAGAAAATGTAGGAGGTAATCATATTTCTCTGATAACTCTAGTTGGTCCTAATGCGAGCATTCATACGTATGAACCCACTCCACGTGATGTAAAAGTTCTTAAAGACGCTCATATTATTTTTGTAAACGGACTTCATTTAGAAGATTCCATTGACAAACTCATCACAGCAAGCGGTACAAAAGCATTTCTTATTGAAGCTAGTGCCAACATTCCTACCTCTACATTCAAACATCAAGAACATAGTACAAAACATCATCATCATAACAGTGTTGATCCACATGCTTGGCAGGCTATCCCTAATGTAAAAACTTATGTCAAAAATATTGCTGTTGCCTTTTGTAAAATCGATCAACAATCATGTGAAAGCTACAACAAAAATGCCCATGCTTATATTCAAAAACTAGATACACTACAAACAACCATCACAACACAAATCGCTGCTATCCCAAAAGACAAGCGCACCATTATTGTATCTCACGATGCTTTTAATTATTTTGCTCATGAATATAATTTTACTATACTTGCACCTCAAAGTGTTTCAACAGAAACAGAAGTGACCGCAGCAGATGTCGCTAACCTTATTAGGCAAATTAAAACCAATAAAGCATCTGCATTGTTCGTTGAAAATATCTCCAATCCCCGTCTTATAGAACAGATTGCAAAAGAAACAAGTTTGAAAATTGGCGGCACTCTGTATTCTGATGCATTATCAGAAAAAAACGGCCCTGCAGCAACTTATCTGAGTATGATACAATACAACGTTAACACTATCATCAATGCAATACAAACCACCCAAATTATTAATAACTAAGACATAAACAACAATTCTCAAATAATGTTTATAACTATCAATAAATATTATAAAATCTAACAGTATTTTACTGAAGATAATAAATCTAAATACCGTGCATTCTCATCTAAATAATATTGACTGTTTTCATTTTTGATGAGTCTTCTATTTTTTTTGGAATTATTGTAACCATATTGCCTATAGTTTATTACTGTATTCATTTGTATATAATAATTCTAAAACAGTAAAAACTGGTAAGCTTATATAAATTCGTTTGACCTTTTCATGGTTCATGTTTAAATGAATTAACGTATTTCTGAAATGAACCATCATGATATTCGCATCATAATAATCTTGAAAAAACTGTGTTCCATTAACTCAGAAAAGGTGAATTATGAACCGTTTTTATCTTTCCACAGCAGCATTTGCAATTGTTATGACTGCAGCAACAACTGGTTTCACGCAAACAAAAATCAGCTTTTGGCATTCTATGAGCGGGGAACTAGGAAAACAAACTGAAAATTTAATTAATGATTTTAATGCCAGCCAATCTGATTACAAAATCATTCCTTCATTTCGTGGAGAATATGAAGAAGGTATGGTCTCACTTATTGCAGCATTTCGCGGAAAACGGCAACCAGTTCTTGCCCAAATTTATGAAATTGGTACGAGTACCATGATGTCTGCAAAAGGTGCAATTTACCCGCTGTATCAGCTCATGAATGATACAAAGCAAGAATTTAGTTCTGCAGACTATTTGTCTACCATCAGCAGCTATTATTCTGATGAGAAAGGACGAATACTTTCTATGCCATTTAATGTTTCAACACCAATCCTTTTTTATAATAAAGACATTTTTAAAAAAGCAGGACTTGATCCAGAACAGCCTCCCAAAACATGGCAAGATGTCGAAAATTTTTCCCAAAAAATTCTCGACAGTAAAGCAGCAAGTTGTGGTTTTACAATGGCTTATGCCGCCCAATGGATTGGCTTAGAAAATTTTTCAGCGTTACATAACATCCCCTTTGGAACAAAAAAAAATGGTTTTAGTGGGCTTGATTCAGAATTAACAATAAATGGACCTTTGCAAGTACGTATGTGGACTGACCTTAAAAAATGGTCAGATCAAGGCATTTTCCGCTACGGTGGCCCGGCTGGCGCACTAGATGCAGCTCCAATGTTTATGGCGCAACATTGTGCAATTTTTATACAATCTTCAGGATCACGTAGTGGCATCATTTCAGAAGCTCAGTTTAACGTTGGATTTGGTATGCTCCCCTATTATGCTGATGTGGAAAATGCACCACAAAACTCAATTATTGGAGGTGCTTCTATTTGGGTTTTAAAAGGTCACACGCCTGAAGAATATGCAGGAGCAGCAGCTTTTCTCAAATTCCTCTCGCGGACAGATAATCAAGCAAAGTGGCATCAGACAACAGGTTATCTCCCTATCACAAAAGCTGCTTACGAGCTAAACAAAGAACAGCATTTCTATGAAAAAAACCCAGGTTCAGATATTGCTATTCAACAAATTGACCTTAACCCACCAACAGAAAACTCAAAAGGAATAAGATTTGGTAACTTACCACAAATTCGTTCTATCCTTGATCAAGAATTGGAAGCTATTCTTAACGGCTCTAAAACACCTAAAGCTGGATTGGATGAAGCAGTTGAACGCGGCAATAAACTTTTGCGTGAATTTGAAAAAGCTAATTATTAAGATTTCATGATTATTGTTAAAAGTTAAAAATTCGACTTTAAAAGCTGATTTTTTCAACTTCGGTTTCTCTTCTAACGCTTCTTACTAAAGAGCACTGCAAATGCAAGAAAAACATGCATACTTTAAAAATAGACTACTTCCTTATTGTCTACTCTTTCCTCAGCTTGCCATAACTTTCTTGTTTTTCTTTTGGCCTACTGCCCAAGCAATAAAATCGTCTTTTGAGCGTGAAGATCCTTTTGGTTTAACCACGACTTTTATTGGATTTGAAAATTACGTAACAGTTCTCTCTGATCCAATTTATATAAAATCACTTCTTACAACCATAATATTTTCCATCTCTGTTACTGTTGTTTCAATGACAATATCACTTCTTTTAGCTGTTTCAGCTAATCGTGTTATTCATGCAAAAAAAACTTATACAATACTCTTGCTCTGGCCTTATGCAGTTGCCCCCGTACTAGCAGGTATATTATGGTTGTTTATTTTTCACCCAACTATTGGAATTGTTCCTTTTCTTCTTGAGAAAATAAATATTATTTGGAATCATCGTATTAATGGCACTCAAGCAATGCTCCTCATTGTGATTGCTGCCAGCTGGCAACAAATTTCCTACAATTTTCTCTTTTTTCTGGCTGGACTTCAATCTATATCACAATCTCAAATAGAAGCAGCCGCTATTGATGGTGCTGGTCCTTTTAAACGATTTTGGACTATAGCCTTCCCGCAACTTTCACCAACAACTTTTTTTCTTCTTGTTATTAACATCAATTATGTCATGTTTGATACATTTGGCATTATTGACAATATAACTTTTGGAGGACCTGCGCATGCAACAACCACACTTGTCTACAAAATATATAATGACGGTTTTAGAAATCAAATAATCGGTGCATCAGCAGCACAATCAATAATCTTAATGTTTATGGTTATTGGTTTAATACTTATCCAGTTTCGCTGGATTGGACGCCGCGTACAATATTAAGGAAAGAAATTATGGTTGAAAATCGCCCTTTTTTGACATTTCTGACCCATTTTATCCTTATTGTTGGCATTATCATCATTTGTTTTCCAGTTTACGTTGCTATTATTGCTTCAACTCATAGCTCAGTTGCATTTAGCTCGGGAACACTACCTCTCTTACCAGGACAATATACTTTGGAAAACTATAAAACAATTTTGGGTGATGGTCTTGCGCAACTTGGTCTTCCAAACCTCTTACCACTTTTAACAAACTCACTCATAATGGCACTTGGTATTAGCGTTGGAAAAATTATTATTTCACTTCTCTCTGCTTACGCAATCGTCTATATGCGCTTCCCTTTCCGTAAAACAGCTTTTGCTTTGATTTTTGTCACATTAATGCTGCCCATAGAAGTCCGTATTATTCCAACATATGCAGTCGTCGCACAGTTAAACATGATAAATACTTACAGTGGAATGATCATTCCATTGATTGCTTCAGCAACTGCTACATTTTTATTTCGTCAATTCTTTTTGACTGTGCCCGATGAGCTCTTAGAAGCTGCTCGCATTGATGGTGCAGGACCATTTAAATTTTTTAAGGATATTCTTTTACCTCTTAGTAAAAATAATATAGCTGCTTTATTTATTATTATGTTTGTTTATGGATGGATACAGTATCTCTGGCCTCTACTTGTTATGACAGATCAAGACCATCAAACCATTCTTATTATCCTAAAACAACTTATTGTAGAATCAGTTCAACATGATCCTCAATGGAACATTCTTATGGCAGTGTCAGTTGTTGCTATGGCACCACCCGTTTTAGTTGTCATTTGCATGCATCGGCTTTTTATTAAAGGCCTCATTGAAACGGAGAAATAGCCGTGGCTATCATTCAGTTATCAAATATAAAAAAACAATATGACAATGATATTGTGGTCATTGACAATTTAAACTTAACCGTTTCTGATAGTGAACTTCTTGTTATTGTTGGTCCCTCAGGATGTGGAAAATCAACTTTATTACGCATCGTTGCTGGGCTCGAACAAATCACCTCAGGTAAACTCTATATTGATAATGAATGCATCAACGATTATGAACCAGCTGATCGTGACATTGCTATGGTTTTCCAAAATTACGCACTCTATCCACATATGACAGTACGTGGGAACTTGGAATACGGCCTTAAAAATCGAAAAACACCTAAAGAAGAGATTAATAGGCGCGTCACACATGCTGCAAAACTTTTGGAAATAGAGCCATTTCTTAATCGTAAGCCACATCAATTATCAGGAGGGCAACGCCAACGTGTTGCAATGGGGCGTGTCATTGTTCGTCAACCACGTATCTTTCTTTTTGATGAACCGCTTTCAAACCTTGATTCAAAATTACGTACACAAATGTGTATTGAAATTAAAAAACTACAACGCTCACTAAAAACAACTAGTCTCTATGTTACCCACGATCAACTAGAAGCTATGACACTGGCTGACAGAATAGCTGTTATGAATAAAGGATCTATTGAACAAATTGGAACACCAATGGAAATTTACGATTATCCAGAAACAATATTTGTTGCAAACTTTATTGGCTCTCCCCCTATGAATTTTCTTGACCGTCAAACTCTAGAACAACATTTAAATAGTTCATTTTCTTGTAGTAAACAAACTGATATTTTAGCATTTAGACCAGAAGCAATTTTATTAGGTGAACATCCAAACAAAGGCCCCGTTTTTCATACAAACATTGAACTCATCAAACCTATAGGAACAGGGTGTCATGTTTTAACACTTTGGAACGATACCGTTTTCACTGTCGATATAAAAGAGCGCCTTACAAGTAATTATGGGCAAAAATTAAATTTCACCGTTCCCAATCAGAGTTTTCATACTTTTAACAAAATTACAGGAAAACGCACATAATTGACAAAGCGTAATGAAACCTCATATGCTTTATCAGAAAGCCTTTTACCTAATTATTATTCTTATCTTTGTCATGATACATAAATTATAATAGAGACTGTTTTTACTTTTGTGAACGTAATTGCAAAGCAAGATCAGGTTGATCTGTTGTAATATAGTGCACAGGCATATCAAGCCAGTGTGATAAACGAGCTTTTCCGTTTATTGTCCAGACACCGACAGTAAAACCAGCATTAAGTGCAGATTCAATAACATTTCGCGATACAATTGAACCATCTAAACTCAAATCAGAATACCCTAATTTTTTCCATTTAGAAAAATGATAAGACATATCACCTTCAAAATTATCAACACATGGACCACATGGTATTCCAGCTTCAACGAAAGGGCTCAAACTAGTAGAATCAAAACTGATTGCTGAAACTCGTTCTGCCAAATTGCGG
Source organism: Bartonella bovis 91-4 (assembly GCF_000384965.1). Classification (NCBI taxonomy): domain Bacteria; kingdom Pseudomonadati; phylum Pseudomonadota; class Alphaproteobacteria; order Hyphomicrobiales; family Bartonellaceae; genus Bartonella; species Bartonella bovis. Next base: position 383,929 of record NZ_CM001844.1, on the reverse strand, counting down.
CTATTAATCAATTTCAATGCTTTTTGAGACAAAATATATTCGCGCTCAACCATACCACATGTTTTGATCTCAAGATGCAATGCAACATTTGTTGGCACTAAAAGGTCTAGCAATTCTTCTAGTAAAGGAGGAGACTCAGTACTGCCTTTTACACAGAGTTGTTTACGCATTTCATTATCAATATCATGAATATAACCTTTTTTCCCCACCAATTGTTCAAGACAAAAATCATGAAATACAACCACTTCACCACTTTTAAGGAGATGAATGTCGCACTCAATTTCATCAACTCCCAATGCAATTGCATGACGAAACGCTGAAAGTGTATTCTCGGAATAGAGATTAGTTCCACCGCGATGGGCAACAATTTTTGGTTTAAACATAGATTATTTTTTACTTCCAAACTTCAAACTATATAAATTAAAGAGAATAAGTTGAGAATTAAGACAATATCAGAGCTTGAGCACTCCTCTTTAAGAAATTGTTCTTTTATTTCAATTACTTTAATGCTACCTCCAAACAGTTTTTATTGTTCAAACACTTGCATTTGATCCTAATTATTCCCACTCAATAGTGCCAGGAGGCTTTGAAGTTACATCATAAACAATACGATTAATACCTCGAACTTCATTAATAATACGCGTTGCTGCCTTGCCCAAAAAATTCATATCATATGGATAAAAATCAGCAGTCATACCGTCTACAGATGTTACAGCACGAAGAGCGCAAACAAATTCATAAGTGCGTCCATCACCCATCACACCAACAGTTTGAACAGGAAGGAGAATAGCAAAAGCTTGCCAAATTTTGTCATAAAGGCCCGCTTTACGAATTTCATCAAGGTAAATAGCATCTGCTTCACGCAAAATTTCTAATTTTTCACGCGTTACTACACCTGGACATCTAATTGCAAGACCAGGACCCGGAAAAGGATGACGTCCAAGAAATTGCTCAGGCAAGCCTAATTCTCGCCCTAAAGAGCGAACATCATCTTTAAACAATTCACGCAATGGCTCTACAAGTTGCATATTCATTCGTTCTGGTAATCCACCCACATTATGGTGACTTTTAATTGTTATCGCGTCACCAACAGCTGAAATACTTTCAATAATATCTGGGTAAAGTGTTCCTTGAGCTAAAAACTGTGCACCACCCACTTTTTTTGCTTCTTCTTCAAAAACTTCAATAAAAAGGTGACCTATAATTTTGCGCTTTTTCTCTGGATCTGTTTCACCTTCCAGCGCATTGATAAATCTATGAGCAGCATTAACATGAACAAGCTTTACATTATAATTATTGCGAAACAATGTAAGCACTTCTTCAGCTTCATTCTTACGCATCAATCCATGATCTACAAAAATACATGTCAGTTGCTCTCCTATTGCTTCATGAAGTAATATAGCTGTAACTGATGAATCCACTCCACCTGAAAGACCACAGATCACTCGATTTTTTCCGACTTTTTTGCGAATCGCAGCTATAGCCTGATCACGATAAGCAGCCATAGACCAATTATTTTTTAGACCAGAGATTTTATAAACAAAATTTTGCAAAAGTTTTATACCATCTGGTGTGTGGACAACTTCAGGGTGAAACTGTACTGCATAAAAATGCCGTTTCTCATCTGCAATGGCAGCATAAGGAGCACCTTTTGATGTTCCTATTACACGAAAACCTTCTGGCAAAGCTGTTACACGATCACCGTGGCTCATCCATACCTGTTGACACGATCCTTTTTTCCAAATGCCATCAAAAAGAGCACTTTCCTCTTTCACTTCCAAAGAAGCACGCCCAAATTCACGTTCATGTCCAGCTTCAACTTTTCCACCTAGTTGAACACACATGATTTGTTCACCATAACAAATACCAAGAACTGGAATGCCAGCTTCAAAAATTTCTATCGGAGCACGTGGCGAACCATCATCAACAGTCGAATAAGGACTACCCGATAAAATAACAGCTTTAGGCTTAATACTTTTGAACCTCTCCAAAGCCAATTGAAAAGGAACAATTTCGGAATAAACGCCTATTGCCCGCACTCGTCGTGCAATCAGCTGTGTAACTTGTGAACCAAAATCAATGATAAGAATAGTATTTGAATGCGATGTACTCATAGAAAACCAATCAATAATTGCAAAGAATAGCAAATGAGATTTATGATTCAATCTTTCTTTTTTCACAAGCCTTTTGGCATCAGAAAAATATCATTGTCATATAATTTGAAATAAAAAACATGGAAATATATCTTCAATGCGTCTTTTGCAAAATAGCTAAAAAGAAACCATCTGTCTGAGTTGATGCTGGCGATAAAGTTAACCCATAATTCGAAAATATTGGTTGTACAGGTGAAGAACTAAAATGTCGCTGCCAAAGTGCACGCAGATCTATAGGACAGAAATTGGAATGTTGTTGAAGAAAACGGGAAATTTGTTCTTCATTCTCATCGATAAAAAGAGAACATGTAATATAAACTAAACGTCCATTCGACTTAAGATAAACCAATGCTTCATTCAAAATAGTGAACTGCTCTGCTTGGCGCTGTTTTACTTGTTCTAGTGTTAAACGCCATTTCGCATCTGGACGACGGCGCCATATTCCTGTTCCACTACATGGAGCATCTAATAAAACTATATCCATCTGACCTACTAATGGTTTTAATTCTTCTACATGCACCCGTGATTGCACATTATGGATACCAGCTCGGCGAAGACGACTAAAAATAGGAGCCAAGCGGACTTTATTTGAATCATAAGCATAAATTTGCCCCCGATTATTCATATTGGCCGCCAAAGCTAATGTTTTTCCACCAGCTCCCGCACAATAATCTAATAATTGTACACCTGCTTTCGTTTCTGTAAGATAAGCAACAATTTGAGATCCCAAATCCTGTACTTCAAAGTGCCCTTTTTGGAAAGCAGGTTCAATTTGCACATTAGGATGACGGCCAAATTTTTCAATTGGTGCAATTCTTAAAGCTTGTCGAAACCACGAAAAAGACTGAACTTTGATTTTTGCTAATTCTTTGAGTACCTTCTCTGGTGTTGCTTTTAAACTATTCACTCGTAAATCTAACGGAGGGCGTGTTGCTAAAGCAGCAGCTTCAATTATCCAATTGTCGGCAAATAAGGGTTGTAGATGAACTTGACACCATTGAGGAATATCACCACGAATATAGTTTGGCGCATCAACCAACTGACGTTTTTGCCATGAATGGCGCTGTTCAGGAGCTAATAACTGTGGTGCAAATCGATCTCCTTCTAAAGTACTATCAATCTGTTCAATCGTCATTGCTCCAGCATCTAACAAAGCCCCAAAAGCTATGTTTCGAATATCATCACTATCCATACGCCATTGTAATGAGTAACGTCGTCTTAAAACATCATAAACAATTGTACCAATTGCCGCACGATCGTTTACCCCAGCAAAACGATGAGAAAGCCCCCAATCTTTTAAAGCTTCATTTGCAGGACGATGCCGTATTTCTATCTCTTTTAGAATATCTATTGCTGCCTGCAAACGCCCACCTAATCGCAATTCATTCTCCTATTCAACTATTATCAACAAATAATTAAATTAAAAAATTTAAATGATTTTCTTTATTTTTAACTGTAATCTTAAAATAATTCTCAAATTTATTATCGAAACTGAATACTTCTAGCTCTGTAGTCTAAATTTTATTGTGAAGAAAGATAGAATTATTGTTTCTATAACTCGTAGATACTTAACAAAGACTATAGATTCTGCTATAAATAAGAATATTGGGATATAATATAATGACAAAGCCGATACTCGCTCTTATTGATTCTTCAATTTATGCAAAACCTGTATGTGACCTAGCGTTATGGGCTGCTAAATCTATGCAAACAACAATTCGGTTGTTGCATGTCTTGGATAAATCAGAAGAAGAAATTAATTTACCAGATACACAACAAACCGATGACACCATATTAAATCCATCCAACTTAAAACAACAAGATACTACCCTTGCTAAAGCACTCTTTGCACAAAAAGTTGGACAAACAGCTTTAGAAGAAGCGAAAGATTATCTCAATTCTCAGAGTCAAATTGAAATTGAAACACGCTTGCGTCATGGCAGTCTTATTGATGCATTAAATGCTTATAATACTCAATCTTCGCTTATTGTTATGGGAAAACGTGGTGAACAAACAGCACCTGATAAAAAACGATTAGGGCTCAATTTTGAAAATGTTGTACGCTCCTCTGAGCTCCCAATTCTTGTTGCTTCACGTCATTTTCGCCCAATTCAGCGAATTCTCATCGCTTTTGATGGCGGCCCTTTGATCATGAAAGCCATTGATTTTATTTGTACACGAAAATTTTTTAATAACCTAACCTTTGTACTAGGTATGGCAGAATTGCAAACACAAGTTATACATGACAGTTTTAATGAAACATTAGCGCGATTACAATCTGCTAACATTAAAGTTGAACCACTCAAAACAGAAGATAGTCTTGAGCAAATGATTTTTCAAAACATTCAGGCACTTTATCTTGATATGTTAGTTATGGGGGCTTTTCACCATTCTAAAATGTATAACTTTTTATTTGGTTCTAAAACTCAGACTATTATTCATAAAGCACCTATTCCAGTTATGATTTCGCGAGAATTATAAGGCTTTCTTTGCTGCTTTATAAAATAAAAACAAACCCTAAGTACTTAACCAATAGTTTTAAATATTAAACGGTTAATGTTATGAAAAATGCTGTTTTTTAAAAAAGTCCTTGTCACTATTGTATTCAGCTTATTTCAAATAAAACATAAATGAACTTTTTCAAAAATTCTCGGAACTACTATTTGATATGACCGTTCCTTCTATACTGGTATATGCCAGATAATTAAAAAGGAGAAAATTAATGAATACTCATAGTAATGGGAAAATGACTGCATCTAAAAGCAGCCAGAATACAATGTCTTCACACAATAGAAAGAAATCCGTCCAAAGTAATCAAACTAATGATCGCCATTGCGCATTAAAAGCAGGCCGAAAAAATATGAAAAGCTAATCTTTTCAATTTAAAATAACTTCTAGAAGGAATTGGAATAGTAGTACCCAATTCCTTCCTTTGGTAAGTTTAGAATTGTAACACACAGACTACACACAAATAATAGATATCACATCATTTTTTCAAAAGAACTTGTCTGTTTGATATAGAAATAATACCGGCTTTAGTGTATCAAGGACCACGATAATTTGGGCTTTCCCGCGTAATAGAAACATTATGTGTATGACTTTCATAAAGGCCAGCATTCGTAATGCGAACAAATGTCGCTTTTTTACGAAAATCAAGTAAATTTTGTGCTCCAACATAGCCCATCGAAGCACGTAATCCACCAGCCAACTGGTGTAGAACTGACGCTATCGGACCTTTATAAGCAACTTGCCCCTCAACACCTTCGGGTACTAATTTAAGTTCATCCCGAACCTCAGCTTGAAAATAACGATCTGCCGATCCTCTTGCCATAGCGGCGACCGACCCCATACCCCGATAAGCTTTAAAAGAACGACCCTGATAAAGATAAACTTCTCCAGGACTTTCATCTGTACCAGCTAAAAGAGAGCCAATCATAGCAGCACAAGCTCCACCCGCCAAAGCTTTAGCAAAATCACCTGAAGTTTTAATACCACCATCAGCAATAATGGGAATTCCTGCTTTATCAGCAACTTCTGCAGCATCCATAATAGCTGAAAGTTGAGGTACACCAACACCTGAAACAATCCGCGTTGTACAAATAGAACCAGGCCCAATACCAACTTTTACTGCATCTGCACCACTATCAATCAAAGCTTGTGCTCCTTGCGGTGTCGCTACATTACCAGCCATAATAGTTGTAGAAAACGCCATTTTTTTAATACGTTCAATCGTTTCTAACACACGCTGAGAATGTCCATGAGCTGTATCAATCACCAATATATCAACACCTGCATCAACTAATTGTTCAGCGCGTTCAATTCCATTATCCCCTACACCACTTGCAGCAGCAACACGCAACCGACCTTGAGAATCTTTAGTAGCATTTGGATGTAACCGTGCTTTTTCAATATCTTTGACTGTTACCAAACCAACACAACGATTTTGCTCATCTACAACCAATAATTTTTCAATACGATGATAATGTAAAAGATACTTTGCTTCATCCAGCTGAACATTTTCACGTACTGTGATTAAATTTTCATAGGTCATTAATTCACAGATTTTCTGTTTTGGATCTGATGCAAAGCGCACATCCCGATTGGTTAAAATACCAACAAGTTTGCCAGAAATTCCACCTCTAACTCCATTTTCAACAACCGGAATACCTGAAATACCATGAGAGCGCATTAAATTCTTTGCCTCTTCCAGTGTTGCATCTGGCCCAATTGTCACCGGATTAACAACCATACCGGATTCAAATTTTTTCACTTGACGGACTTCTTCAGCTTGCTCTGCAGGAGACATATTACGATGAATAACGCCAAGACCTCCAGCTTGAGCCATAGCAATTGCCAAACGCGATTCTGTCACTGTATCCATTGCGGCAGAAAGTAAGGGTAAATTCAATTCAATATCGGCTGCAATACGTGTTTTAAGATCCACTTGGCTAGGCATAACAAGTGAATGGCCAGGTTGTAGAAGTACGTCATCAAAGGTAAGTGCCAATACACCTGTTTTGGTTTCAACAATTTTTGTCATAGCCAAATTCCTTTAATAATAAAACACTAGCAAATAAATATAAATGCAGCTGTAATTTTTATGCGTTGCGAATTGGCAACAAATTATGCCACGCTAAAAACAAAATGAAAAGAAAAATAAATATTTTTTCTAATATATGCTTATATAAATTATAATTGTGATTCAATGGGCAGCCAACTCATTATCTTTGCAAATGCGCGACGCCTAAAATTGCTTTCTGGTTCATAGTCAATACTATACTGTTTTTCATTTTCAATAAAATCCCAGTAAATACGGTCATTATCCCCAAGACGTAAACAATAACTCATTTCACCTGTTGTTTCCTCTAAAAAAAGCAAATCCAACATAGCTGTAATTGGTGCACACTCAAAAAGAATGCCCATCTCCGTATTCAATGAAGCTGATCGAGGATCAAAATTTAAAGATCCAATAAAAGCAGTTTTATGATCAACTAAAAAAGCTTTTGTATGTAAACTTGCTTTACTTGATCTAAACAACCACAAACGGTGGGAACCTCCATCCGGTTTTAATTCATAAAGTTTAACACCACTTTTTAATAATGCCTTACGATAAGGTGCATAACCACTATGCACAACCACCACATCTGTAGCCGCTAAAGAATTAGTAAGAATTCTGACATCAACACCTTTTGACACCAAATTACTTAAATGCTGTGCACCTGCCTTACCTGGAACAAAATAAGGCGATGTAATCTGGACTGTTTTTTGTGCACCTTCAATAACCTGTGAGAGCACCTCCATTAGCCAATTGCCTACTTTTCTGCCTAATGCTTTTTCTGGAGGATCAGAAAGAACTTCAACTTTATCTGCTAGAAATAATCGCTTACCCCTTTGAATAAAACATTCAAAATTGATATATTTGTTGACATAATCTAAATAAACTTTGGCAACTTCAGAATGACGAAATTTCTGCAATTTATCCTTCCAATCGTCAAGATTATTTGTACTTTTGGGAACTACTAAAGCGTGAATTGGTAAAACTACAGAGCTATTCCAAAAATCATCAAAGATGGCTTCTACCTTTTTAACCGACGGACCAATTAACATCAGATCTAGATCTCGGAAACTTGCCCCCTTACCTGCATCAAAATAAGAATCTGCAATATTGCGTCCTCCTACAAAAGCTATCCGTCCATCTACAATAAAAGCTTTATTATGCATCCTGCGTGTTACAGCAAGTGCCCGTAATATAATCTCCAAACCACGACGTAAACCACCACTGCGTGCTCGCCCTGGATTAAACATTCTAATTTCAATATAAGGATGTTTATTAAGTGCAATATAAGCCGGATCACGCCCCTGAGCATTAATATCGTCCAAAAGAAGACGTACTCGTACACCACGATCAGCCGCTTCCACCACTTCACTAAGCAACAAACGCCCTGTTAAATCATCATCCCAAATATAATACATCAGGTCAAGACTGCGCTCAGCTTGTGCAGCTGCCATTGTACGAACACAAAACGCATCTAAATTGCTAACAATGAGTGAAAGAGCATCTTTGTCGACTCCTAATCCATTCATCTCTTTTGCTAATCGACTCACTATACGATCAAGCTTGGTTGCATCTTTCTCAACATTAAACGCACAAGAATATTCCTTTTTTGCGCTTTTAGAAAAACGACCATAAGTGTAGACTGCCAACATAGATGTTATAATGAAAAAAATAATAGATCCGATAATAATATGTAACAGAGTCAAAGTAATAAACTTTCTACTTTAAAAGCCATTGCACACTCATAAATACGCACTCTAACACTAAAATCAACGATCTTATCATTGATTGATATAATAAGTAGAATACTTAACCATTTGCTTGAAAAATATAACTATCACATCAGTGTTTCTAAAGTTCTACTTCTGATGTGAGAAAGCATAAAATATCCGTTATTATCTTAAATGCAGTCTTAACTTCAATACCAAAAGCCTTAAACAATCAAACTCATTAAGATATCCTGAAACAAAATTTCATATTTATTAAATTATAAAATAAAAACACTAACTGAAAAACTAATTCAAATTTAATCACTGGTATAATAAGGATACTCTTAAAAAATAGAAGCCTTCGTATTATTGTTGTTAAAAGCAGTAATTCTTATAAACGGAAATTTATTATAGATTTTCATTTTATTTTCGGCCGTTTATCACCCTCATATTCTTCTATTTTACGATAAAGTGTAGAACGTCCTATACAAAGACGGCGAGCAACTTCACTCATACGTTTTTTGTAATGTTTAACTGCTTTTTCAATAATATCGCGCTCCATATCCGCAAAAGCACGAACATGTCCTTCAGAATTTAAAAATTGTATAGACTTTTTTTCAGAATGTTCTTGAGCATGATTATACATACTCGGAACACCAAGTAATGAACTTCCCACTAACTGCGGAAAATCCCGAGCAGTTAGTAAAGGCCCTTCACTGAGTAAAACCGCACGAAATAATAAATTTTCAAGTTCACTACGGTTACCAGGCCAATCATATTGCATAAGTAATGAAATAGCCGATCCTGCCAAACCATGTACATGTGATCGCCCTGTTTCAGTAATGATATGATCAATCAAGCGCTGAGAAATTTCTGGAAGATCATCTCTCAATTCTCGCAAAGTAGGAACATTAATACATAATTGGGAAAACTGTTCAAATAAATCGTACAAAAAAACATCATCCTCAACGAGATCCTCAAGTTGTGACGTTGATATGGCAATAATGCGAAAAGGTGGTTTTTCATTCTTTGTAGCCTCTGTTCTTTCTTTCAGATAATGTGCAAAACGTTTTTGCTGTATGGGCTCGAGTCGATCAACATCACAAAGACAAAGAGTTCCCTTTTCAAGAGAAGAAACTAGTGGTAAAAATTTTTCAAACCATATGCGTTTTTCTTCCTCTGGATCAACAACAGATAAACATTGGAAGAGGATAAAAGGCCCTTCTGAAAATAAACTTTCACGGTGAATAATGCGTGCTAATGTTTCACGACCAGTTCCTATTTCACCTTTTATCAAAAGATTTTGCGAGGAAATAGCAGCATTTTTTGATTGTTCTAAAACCACCTGCATTACACTGCTTTTGGTATAGAGATCAGAAAATTGTAAATGATTATTATTTTGTCGTTGGATATGATAAACTTCACGTTCTAACGTAGAAATACGTGAAAAATTATTCAATGTAATTCTCAATCGTAGTGGTGTAACCGGATAAATCCAATAATCAATAGCTCCAGCTCTTAAAGCTTTTTGAAGTGATTCTTGATTATCTTGCTTTGCTATAACAATAATAGGAGCAGAAACTCCAGCAGCTCTAATTGTCGTAATTAAATCACTTATACTTAAATCACTCATAAAAATATCAAGCAATGCAAGCATGACATTTTTACGTCTATGTAAAAGATCAATCGTACGCAGACTATTTTCTGCTTCAATGACACGATAACCAAAATCTCGGAGCATAGCAGAAAACTCTATACGCTTTCCGTGGTCTTCACTCGCAACAAGAACAGGGCCAACCATAATTTAATAATCTCCTCTGAGACTACTAAACAATATTAATATAAGAGTTATTGCAAATCATAAAAAATATTTTACCTTTTATGCCGTGCATGCTAAATTTTTATTAGTTTGATAATTAACAACATTAAGATATTTTTTCCAATTCTTTGCTTTTTTATTAATTTTCACAAAAAATTTCATATTAATTAATAAAGTAACTTAATAATAATAATCTTAAGTTTATTATAAATAATTGAAAAGCAACATAAAATAAATAGAGTGAAACAAATGCAACATATTTGCCGTATTTTATGTCTTACAATTACTATTTTAGCTATAGTAAGCTGCAGCCTTCCGCACCATTATGGACAACACCCAACTGTAAAAAATATACCAACTGGAATTGATGGTAAATGGGTTGATAAAAATGGTATTATTTCCTCTTTCCATAATGGCAATTTTGAAACACGCGCAGCAGACACAAAAGAAAAATTATCAGAAGGCACTTACAATTACGTTAATGCCCAACATGTAGAAATTGAAATACGCTCACTTCTTCGTGGAACTATATCCAGAGCTGATTGTACGTTATCAAATGACACAATGCAACTTTTTTGCACATCAAGTACTGGATTACAATTTTTTCTCAACCGTCAAATTTAAATGAAAATCAAAATTTTATTTAAATTTACAAAAAATACACTAATAGGAAGTCATAATTCCTTTTCCTAACAGAGTTTTTTAAAATCAAGGTAAAAACATTAACACGTTATCTTGCTGATAAACTTTCTATACAATTCTAAGATAGGTAAAATAATAATCTTTTAACAATAGTATCTTTAACAGAGCAATTTTATATTTAAAATTGCTCTTCTATTATTGAATCCACCCTGACTTGTATATTAAAAATTTTATCTGATATAAATACCTTATTAACTCAAATAGCACCAATACGCAAAAGATCATGGAAATGAATAACCCCTACGGGTTTCTTATCTTCAATGACAAAAAAAGCGCCAATCTGATGATCATTAATAAAAGCTGTTGCAGCACCAACAAGTGTATCTGGAGTTACAATTTTAGGGTCCTTTGTCATTACCTCATCAACATTGAATTTTGACAAATCACAGTGAATATTACGTGCAAGATCACCATCTGTTACGATTCCAATCAATTCACCTTTTTGGTTTACAACACCAACACAACCAAAATGTTTTTCAACCAAAATATTTACGGCTTCAGTCATAGGAGCGCCCTGTCTAACTAAAGGAAGACTATCACCTTGGTGCATAATATCACGCACATATTTAAAATTTGCACCAAGAGAACCGCCAGGATGATAAATTTTAAAATCTGTTGCGCTAAAATCATGCCTTTCTAAAAGAGCAACAGCTAATGCATCACCCATTGCTAATTGCATAACTGTGGAAGTTGTTGGAGCAAGCCCATGAGGACAAGCCTCTTCTACCTTTGGTAATAACAACACAATATCAGCTTTTCGCCCTAATATAGAGTGCTCACCAGATGTCATTGCAATAAGTGGGATATGAAAACGCGCAGCGTGATTTATAATGCCACTTAATTCGGTAGTTTCACCTGACCATGACAAAGCAAGAATAACATTATCGGAGCTAATCATACCAAGATCACCATGATTAGCTTCTGCAGCGTGTACAAAAAAGGCAGGTGTTCCTGTTGAAGCTAAAGTCGCAGCAATTTTCGTTCCTATATGACCACTCTTACCAAGACCAGTAATAACCACATGACCCTGAGCATTACTAATGGTTTGAACAGCTTTTTTAAAAGAATCTGATAGATTACTTAAAAGAGCTGCCTCAAGAGCTTCAAGCCCTTGTTTTTCGCGAGAAATAGTTTTAAGCGCTGATGTAATTACACCTTGTAAAGCCAACATATTAGAAGACTGTATTATCATAACTAAATTTGATAAATGAAATCAAAACAGAGATCTATAAAATTTTTAAGCTTTTATTGTTTCAAGTAAATTTTTCAATGAAACAGAAACATGCTGACGCATATCAGCACGTGCTAAAGCAAACGCGACATTAGCTTCAATAAAACCAGTTGTAGAACCACAATCAAAAGTATATCCATCTAACTGGAAACCAAAAAAAGCCTGCTCATTTGAAAGCCGCATCATAGCATCTGTCAACTGAATTTCATTTCCTGCCCCTCGCTCTTGATTGGAAAGAATATCAAAAATTTCTGGTTGTAAAATATAACGCCCATTAATGTACAAATTAGATGGGGCTGTTTCTTTTTTTGGTTTTTCTACCATTTTTGTAATTTCAAAACCGTTTGCAATCTGCTTACCTTTACCGACAATACCATATTTGTGAACATCTTCAAGATTACATTCCTGAACAGAAATAATATTTCCTCCACCCGTTTTTTCATAAAGGTAGATCATTTCAGAAAGACAATTCTTTTTAGCCTGTATCAACATATCGGGTAATAATAAAGCAAAAGGTTCCTTACCAACTAACTCACGTGCACACCAGAGAGCGTGCCCAAGACCCAGAGATTGCTGTTGCCGAGTAAAAGAAGTCATGCCAGGTTGCGGCTGTAAATCTTGTAAATGGTTAAGTTCTTCTTTTTTACCACGTTCAGTAAGTACTGTATATAATTCAATTTGCGCATCAAAATAATCTTCAATCACTGCTTTATTGCGTCCAGTAACAAAAATAAGATGCTCAATGCCCGCTTCACGTGCTTCATCCACAACATATTGAATGATAGGTTTATCAACAACAGTCAGCATTTCCTTAGGAATTGTTTTAGTTGCTGGAAGAAAACGAGTACCAAGACCTGCTACGGGAAATACTGCCTTCCGAATTTTACGCACACTTACTCTCCTGATTATGGATATAGCTTTCTGATTTAATGTATCATCATGTTTTAACTAAAATGTTAAAAAGATGCTTCACTGTTTTGATTGGATTATCATAAAAATCGGTTATAATAAAAGATGCTCTAATTAATAATTAGAGTACTTTCTCAACATAAAGTAAACTATTCCAACTTTCGATTTAACTTGGTAGGACATTTTATAAACCAAATACAAAAAACAAAATTACTTCACATAAAAGTATTCTAAAACCGGCAGTAATAAAAAAATGAACCCAATAGCATTAAGTCCATTTTTTTCTTCAAAAAAGTTAATAAATTGGAGAGCCTTTATCATTGGTGCAGTTTCTACTCTTTTGGTTTCTTTAACGTTTTTCTCTACATTTGCACACGCTGAGCATGATTTTAAACTTTGGATTAATGAATTTAAAAAAATAGCTTTAGCCAACAATATCTCATCAACTACATTTGATATAGCTTTTAAAACTGTTGATACAATTGACCCAATAGTTTTAAAAAAAGCAATGTATCAACCAGAATTTATCGATTCTCCATGGAACTATTTTGATAATCGTGTTCACAATATCGCCATTGTAGAAGGACAGAACCATGCTCAAAAATGGGAACCATGGCTCTCCAAAATCGAGAAACGTTTCGGTGTTAACCGCAATATTCTTCTTGCTATTTGGTCTATAGAAAGTAGCTATGGAAAAGTTTTGCAAAATAAAAATGTGATGCATGATGCCATTCGTTCACTTGCAACTTTAGCTTACGCAGATCAAAAACGTAAAAAATATGCGCACACACAACTTATTGCTGCCATGAAAATCCTACAAGACAGTGGCATTCATCGCTCTCAACTTACTGGATCTTGGGCTGGCGCATTAGGACATACCCAATTTATCCCGACGAGTTATCTTGCCTATGGTGTTGACATGGATGGAGATGGACGATGTAATATTTGGACATCAATTCCAGATGCACTTGCTACTGCCGCTAATCTTCTTCATATGAATGGTTGGCAACCTGATCTTCCTTGGGGTGTGGAAGTTAAATTACCGCATAGAAAAAAACTCCCTGAAGATTGGTTTTCTTTTAAACAATGGAAAAAGCTAGGTGTTCGGCATGCACGTGGGCAACCTTTTCCTTCTTCATCTCAACTTGCAATATTGAAATTTCCCGATGGGCCAGAGGGGCCTATATTTTTAGTAACAAAAAATTTCTTTGTTATTAAACGTTATAATAATGCAGATCGTTATGCTTTCGCCGTTGCTCTTCTTGCTAACCGTATTGCTGGACACCCTGGATTAGTGCGAGATTGGAATCGACCATTCAAACCTATTACTTTTCAAGAACGTTTGGAGTTGCAATCTCGCTTAGCTGCGCTTGGAGATTATAAAGGAGAAATTGATGGTAAAATTGGGACAGCTTCCAAACAAGCTATTAAGGCTTTTCAACAGCGTCATGGTTTAGAAGCTGATGGATACCCGAGTGACAAAGTCCTCTCTCTTCTCAGAAAACAATCATCTAGAATTAGATAAGTACTTATATCATCTTCACCTAACATATTTGATTTGCCTTCTTTTTTCTACTCTTTTTTATAACGAGAAAGCTACTTTTATTAAAATGCAAAATTTTGTTGAATTGTGTATACATGTAAATAATAAACTGATCACCACAGCGCCTATAAATCATAGAAAATATATAAACCTTTTAAAAAACTGCAGGGCAAAAATAATCTTTTAACGTGTTCTATAAAAAGCAATAGATAATATATAGAGTGTTTCGCTGATATTTGAAATGATTTTATTGATAAACAAAATCAATTGTTCCGTTCAAGCTACAATATTTAATGAAAAAAGTTACATTATACACTCATGATGAAAGTAGCTTCATCCATGAAGAAAACAAAAATTCTTCTTTATTGAAAATAGCTATTGAAAATTATTTTAAACTCTCACATATCTTCTTATGAAGATTACATCTCACCAATAAATGCTTTAAAATTTATACTATACACTAAACCATACACTCTTGTGCGCTAATTATCAATAAGCCTTTATAATATAGCAACAACACAATACCTATTCACTCAACAAAACAACTCAGAGCCTGCTAAATATAATCATACAAATCATACAAAATAAAAAAATCGGTATGGCCTTATGCTCTATTATGTATGATTTACAACCCCCTTTGTGTAATCATTGCTTCTGGTGAAGGTAACCTTCCCCGAAAAGCTTTATAAAGCTCTTCTGGATCACAACTACCGCCAGAAGAATAAATAAAACGCTTCAACTGACTAGCAAGTTCTGAATTAAAAACATCACCAGTTTCCTCAAAAGCTTGAAACGCATCAGCATCAAGAACTTCTGACCACATATAAGAATAATAACCAGCAGCATAACTATCACCTGAAAACACATGCGTAAAATGTGGAGGACGATGGCGCATAATAATTGTATCAAGCATTCCCAATTTTTCTAATTCCTTATACTCAAACAATGTTGGATCAGAAACTATTGCTCCTTTATGAAAAGCGATATCTATTAAAGCCGATGAGATATATTCAACAGCACAAAAACCAGCATTAAATGTACGTGCTGACATAATCTTATCCAGCAAAGTTTGTGGCATGGGAATACCTGTTTTTACATGCGTAGCATAAGATTTTAGTACCTCTGACACAGTCAACCAATGTTCATAAAGCTGAGAAGGAAGCTCAACAAAATCACGCGAAACCGATGTTCCTGCTACAGATGGCCATGTTACATCAGAAAGCAAACCGTGTAACGCGTGTCCAAATTCATGGAAAAGTGTATGTGCATCATCTAACGATAAAAGAGCAGCGTCTCCTTTGGGTGGTTTAGCAAAATTGCAGATATTATAAATGATAGGTTTTTGTCCACCATTCAATTTATGCTGCGATTGCAGCTGACTCATCCACGCACCAGATCGTTTCGAAGAACGTGCAAAATAGTCACCAATAAAATGCCCAAGTAAACTACCATCAGAATGTTTAACCTCCCATAAACGTGCATCAGGATGCCAAAGTGTAATAGTTGTTTTTTCTTCAAATGAAATTCCAAAGAGTTTCTTTGCCACTGCAAAAGCTGCTTCAATTACACGATCAAGCTGAAAATACTGTTTAACTTCACCTTCATTGAAAGAAAATTTTTCAGTACGCAATTTTTCAGCATAATAACGCCAATCCCAAGCTTTTAAGGGCTCATTGTTTCCTAGATTTTTTGCAAAATTTTGTAATTCAGTCTGTTCAGTAGCAGCCTTAGCTTTTGCTCGTTCCCATATAGGCATGAGCAAATTCATAACTGAACCAACACTCTTAGCCATGGTATTATCAAGTTTTAAATCCGCAAAAGATTTATACCCTAGCAATTTAGCTTTTTCATTCCGAAGCGTTATCATTTCTACGATAATCGCTCGGTTATCATTATCATTATTATTTTCACCACGTTTAGACCAAGCTTGAAATGCTATTTCACGCAAATCACGACGATTAGATAATTTTAAAAAAGGTTCAATAATTGAACGTGCCAATGTCAATGCATAAAATCCATCACGACCTTTTTCGTAAGAAATTTCCTTCATTGAAGCAATGAGATCATCAGACAAACCAGATAAATCTTTTTGTTCTAAAAACAAAATCCATTCAGCTTCATCTTTTAATACATGTTGACCAAATGTAGTACCTAAAAGAGCAAGTCTCTCGTTAATTTCGGCAAGACGTTTCTTACCTTGTTCATCAAGTTTTGCACCGTTATGAATAAACTTCTTCCACCACAATTCAATTACACGCTTTGTTTCACTGTTATACACACCCTGCCGTGACTGTGTATACAACATATCCATCTTCACAAATATCCTCGCATCCATCATAACTTTCGAAAAATAACGAGATAGTTGTACAGTGAATTCTTGTTCTAATTTTTGAATAAACGCGTTGCTATGCGCGCTTGAACGCAAGAAAAATATTGAACATACACGATCAAGTGCCTTGCCAGAAAGTTCAAAAAGCTGCAAAAAATTCTCAAGTGTTGGAGGTTCTTTTACAGATGCAATTGCCTCTATTTCCTTTTCAGCTTCTTTAAGAGCTTGTTCAAAAGCAGGTTTAAAATCATCATCACTTATTGAAGCAAAATCAGGAAGCCCTGAAAATCCGTCCCAATCCAATACTACTGTTTTTGTCATAACATCTATGTCTCCATTACGCGCTTTAAAAAGCAATGATTATTTTCAGCATACAAACATCCTGGAAAAATTATCGAGTATGCTTTAAAATAAATTTTTAAACCCATATTTTGATAAAAGAACTAAAAAAAACTATTTTATTATAGGATACACAAAGATAAACGAGCTCTATTTATCTGAAAAATGAAATTGTTTATAGATTGCGATCTATCCTTGACTTTATTTTAAATATTCACAATCTCAGAAACTCTTCAGAGAGATGTTTCTAAGTTTTTTATCACTTTGATTGATCCTATCCATATACCCGAATCTTATAATTTTGGAAGGCACTTTACCATGACTGAAATAAAAACAACCATCGAGTTTAAAAAACTTCCTCCTGAAACTCTCGCTGAAGAATTAAAAAATCGTCATTTTGCTGATTCAATTGATATAATCAACGATCTAGATATTATGGAACGCGTGACTATTTTTAGTCTTTTACCTCTTGATTATGCCATTGAGCTCTTTGATAAACCAGAACTTGAACAACCAGCAGCTATTCTTGAACTTCTACCGATTAATCGTTCTGTTGAAATTCTTGAAGGTATGTCCGCAGATGCTGCTGCAGACGTCTTTCAAGAAATGGATAGAAAGACTCGTACACGGCTTTATGCCTTGTTGAACCCCTTAACTCGAACCGAACTTAAAAAACTCACCAGTTACCCTAGTCATACAGCTGGTGCATTAATGACCACAGAATTTATTGCTATCCCTGCAGACTGGACTGTTAAAAAAACTTTAGACCACATTCGCGATGTTGAACAAACACGAGAAACAGTTTACACAAGCTATGTCATTGATCCCAAAACAGGTGTACTTCTTAAAGCTGTTTCATTACGGAATCTTATTCTTGCCTCACCTGATGATCAAATTCTCGATGTCTCGACACATGACACACCTATCACAATATCACCCTTTACAGATCATGAAGATATTGCTCGTCTTTTCCAACGCCATGATCTTCTTTCTGTACCAGTTATTGATGACAGTAACCATGTTATTGGTATTGTAACAGTTGATGATGTGCTTGACACTATGGTTGATGAAATGAGTGAAGATGCCTATAAATTTGGGGGTATGGAAGCTCTAGATAAACCATATATGCAAATAAATTTTCTTGGAATGATGAAAAAACGTGGTGGCTGGCTGGCTCTGCTTTTTCTTGGTGAAATGTTTACAGCCAGCGCCATGCAATACTTCGAAGCAGAGATTGAAAAAGTTATCACTCTTACACTGTTTATTCCCCTTATTATGAGTTCAGGAGGAAACTCTGGCTCACAAGCAACATCGCTCATTCTTCGTGCATTGGCTTTGCGTGAACTTACACTCAAGGACTGGTGGAAAGTCATTCTTCGCGAGATCCCAGCAGGAATGTCTCTTGGCCTTTTACTTGGAATTATTGGAATAATGCGTATTATTATCTGGCAACAATTTGGTATTTATAACTATGGTGAACATTGGATTTTCATCGCTATAACAGTGGGTGCAACTTTGGTCGGAATCGTTACATTCGGCTCTTTATCCGGCTCCATGTTGCCTTTCATCCTTAAACGTTTAAAATTTGACCCAGCAAGTGCTTCAGCTCCCTTAGTAGCAACCTTAGTAGATGTCACAGGCATTGTAATCTATTTTTCTATTGCATCTCTTATTTTATCTGGAACTTTACTTTAAAATGAGATGCAAAATATACTCAAAGAAACCTAAAATTTTTTCTGTGATGCGATTAGATTGTATTATTTATTCCTTTTGTGCACATGCATATATAAAATATCCATCTTATAAAAAAGGTGTTTTGGAGCATTCTTGCTTAAAATTGTAAAAATCTTCTCAGACACTTCTCTACTAAACAGTTCTCCTCTTCCAAAAGTATAAAAAAACTTGTAAAAGGTTTTAAACTGCAAAGTCAAAAATATAAAAGCTTTGCCTCAAATGAAATTTCATTAAACGAAAAGAAGAAAATTTATGCAATTGCGTAATATTGCCATCATTGCTCATGTCGACCACGGTAAAACAACACTTGTGGACGAGCTTCTCAAACAATCAGGAAATTTCCGCGATAATCAGCGCACTAGTGAGCGTATGATGGATTCAAATGATATTGAAAAAGAACGTGGTATTACAATACTAGCAAAAGCGACATCAGTTGTTTGGAAAGATACTCGAATTAATATTGTTGATACCCCTGGTCATGCTGACTTTGGTGGAGAAGTTGAACGTATTCTCAATATGGTAGATGGAGCAATTTTACTTGTTGATGCAGCTGAAGGTCCTATGCCGCAAACTAAATTTGTTGTTGGAAAAGCATTAAAAGTAGGATTACGTCCCATTGTTGTTATCAATAAAATTGATCGATCCGATGCACGCGCTGATGAAGTTATTAATGAAGTTTTCGACCTTTTTGTCGCTCTTAATGCAACTGATGAACAGCTTGATTTTCCTATTCTTTATGGATCAGGTCGTGATGGATGGATGGCTGAAACTTCCGAGGGACCAAAAGATCAAGGATTGAGTTCCTTATTTGATCTTGTGATCCGCCATGTGCCTGCACCTACTGTAGCGGAAGGACCTTTTCGTATGATTGGCACTATTCTTGAAGCAGATCCGTTTTTAGGCCGAATTATCACAGGTCGAATCTACTCAGGTTCTATTAAACCCAATCAAAGCGTTAAAGTTCTTGGACAAAATGGAAAGCTTTTAGAAACTGGGCGTATTTCAAAAATTTTGGCATTTCGTGGGTTAGAACGGCAACCGATTGAAGAAAGCATTGCCGGTGATATTGTAGCAATTGCTGGTCTACAAAAAGGTACTGTTGCTGATACTTTCTGTGACCCTGCCATCAATGAACCACTTACAGCCCAACCCATTGATCCCCCCACTGTGACTATGAGTTTTCTGGTAAATGATAGCCCACTTGCTGGGACTGAAGGAGATAAAGTGACAAGTCGCGTTATCCGTGATCGTTTGCTAAAAGAAGCGGAAGGTAATGTAGCCCTTAAAATTGAAGAATCAACCGATAAAGATTCTTTCTATGTTTCAGGACGAGGGGAACTACAACTTGCAGTTCTCATCGAAAACATGCGTAGAGAAGGCTTCGAACTTAGTGTTTCGCGCCCACGTGTGGTTATGCAGAAGGATGAAAATGGAATAACTCTTGAACCAATCGAAGAAGTTGTGATCGATGTTGATGAAGAATATTCCGGAACTGTTGTTCAAAAAATGTCAGAGCGCAAAGGAGATATGATTGAATTACGTCCATCTGGTGGTAATCGTGTACGTCTTGTCTTTCACGCACCAACTCGTGGACTTATTGGTTACCAATCAGAACTTTTAACCGATACGCGTGGTACAGCAATTATGAATCGCCTCTTCCATTCTTACGAACCTTATAAAGGAGATATCGGTGGCCGTACTAATGGCGTGATGATTTCAAATGATAATGGTGAAGCCGTTGCTTATGCTCTTTTCAACCTCGAAGATCGAGGACCTATGGTGATCGATTCTGGTGCTAAAGTCTATCAAGGCATGATTATTGGCATTCATTCACGCGATAACGACTTAGAAGTAAATGTTTTAAAAGGAAAAAAGCTAACCAATATGCGCGCTTCTGGTAAAGACGAAGCTATAAAATTAACACCTCCGATTAAAATGACATTAGAACGTGCATTATCATGGATACAAGACGATGAACTTGTGGAAGTAACCCCTAAAAATATTCGTCTACGTAAACTCTATTTAGACCCTAATGAACGCAAACGCTTTGAAAAAACACGTTCACTAATTTCAACCTGATCATGCCTCCCTTAGAAAATATTTTAGTGCATTTTATTTGATTTGACTCCGGAAAGGATATTTATAATGAATATTAAAGAGATACCTATTGGCAATAATCCACCAGAAGATATTAATGTTATCATCGAAGTGTCTGTTGGTAGCCAACCAATAAAATATGAGATGGATAAAAAATCTGGATTATTATTTGTTGATCGCTTCCTCTATACACCTATGGTCTATCCCGGCAATTACGGCTTTGTTCCACATACACTTTCAGAAGATGGTGATCCAATTGACGTTCTTATTTGTAATACTCGTCCACTCATGCCTGGTTGTGTTATCAATGTCTGCCCAATCGGGGCTTTAATTATGGAAGATGATGGTGGTAAAGATGAAAAAATTATTGCTGTCCCTACCCCAAAATTAACGCAGCGATATGTTAATGTTCATAATTATACAGATCTTCCTACAATCACATTAAAGCAGATTGAACATTTTTTTCAGCATTATAAAGATCTTGAGCCTGAAAAATGGGTTAAAATTGAAGGTTGGCGTGACAAAAACTTCGCACGTGAATTGATTAAGGAAGCTATCGCAAACGCAACAAAGGAATAGAATAGATCAACTCTAACAAATCAAAGCCTGTTTTTTTAACAGGCTTATATAGTTTTCATTCATATTTCCTTAAATGTATATTGCTCATAAATTGCAGTTTTTGTTCAAGTTCTTCTATATATCCTGAAAAACGAAGCTGTTTATAACGTGATGTTGTACCACTCTTAAGAGAAATATAAGAAGATGGTATTTTCCACTGCCTTGCTAAAAATTTAATCAATGCCTTGTTTGCCTTGCCATTTTCAGGAACAGTACGAAGACGTATAACTAAATGCTGTGTTTCACCATCCCAACTCTCAACCCCTACTATGCTATCTACTGAAGCTCTAGGGATCAAACGAACGAATAAAATTAAGCCACTGGCATCAATACGATACAGCATCTTTATCTGTTTGGTGTAATATTCTTATATTTATAAGAATAAACCTACATAAGCTCGCCACATAAAAATACGAATAAAATAAATAATCAGAAAAACTATAATAGGTGAAATATCAATTGCTCCAAGATTTGGCAAAAAATACCGGATACGACTTAAAATCGGCTCTGTAGCACAATAAAGAAAATTCCCTATCATTGTAACAAAGGGATTGCGCATATTTATGATATTAAATGCACAAAGCCAAGAAAAAATAACATTGGCTATCAAAATAGCAACATAAATACTTAAAATAAGATCAATCACTTGAAGCAATGCATAGATCATTCTTTATTCCTTTACCAACCAATAGAATAAAAGATCATATATAGTGCATTCATAATAATAAACCTATCAAAATGGCTCTACAGTTAAGCTCTTTTTTCACTAAAGAAAAATGGTAAGTAACTTAATCCTTAAATACATATCATATAATAAAATTAAACAACAACATTAGATAAGATAATTACCAGTTAAATAGGAGCAAAATCGAATGAAAAACGGAGCAAAAAACGCTAGATTGCTTCTTCCCACTCAATTAATAAATAACTTCAGTTTTTCTACAAAAAATACTTTAAATTAAAAACGGCCTAAAAAGGCCGCTTTCCATTTGATAAGAAAATTATTTTTGCAAAGCCATTAAACGATTAAGTGCATCACCAAAACCATTCAGTTGAACGAATAATTCATTCAGAGGTGGTTCACCTGGAGCAGCAACTGTCATAGATAATTTCAGCTGCTTCCCAGTGCGTAAAGCTGCTACAAAATTTTTATCAAAAATTATTGGAACAACGCAACCTGCTGGTACACAAGTGCGAACACTGGTTTCAATAACAGTTTTTGAATCATCTACATGTAAACGGATCGGCTTAGAAACTAAAATACCAAAAGGAACCGTCAAACTTCCAGATACAACATCATCAGCATCGAGCACAACATTCATAGCCACTACAACACGATTCTGGTCATTAACTTCCTGACGGAGCATGAAACAAACTTTCTTCCCCTCCTGTATACCACAGTTAACGCTCCACAAATCATACGTCTCTGTCAACGAAGAAGCACCATTTGGCAACGTAGCTACAGAAGGCTTTGCAATTGGCTTTGAATTCTGGGCAAACGCTACAGGAGAAATACTTAATAACGCAGAAATTACAAAGAAATTTAGTAATTTTTTCATTTTATACTCAGTTCCTCATATAAATAGAATCACTTTGACTCTTTCTAATAGTGGTATATGATACTAAAGTATCTCAACGAAACAATAGCTTTTTGTAATCATAAATTTATAAATATCTAAAACTATTTCGAAACTCATTAACAACTTGTGTATAGACATGTTTCTTAAAAGAAATAACAAGTGATGGAAGTGCTTCGAAATTAACCCATTTCCATTGGTTAAACTCTGCTTTATTACCATCAGGTGGGGGATTAATTGTGATTTCAGAAGGCTCTCCCATGAACTGAAAAGCAAACCATTTTTGTATTTGCCCACGATATTTACTATTCAACACGTGCCCAACAAGTTCTTGTGGAAAATCATAATAGAACCAATCTTTTGCTTCTTTAATTAACTTTATCGACCGGATACCTGTTTCTTCATATAACTCACGTCGTGCCGCATCTAGTGGATTTTCACCCTCATCAATCCCCCCTTGAGGTAACTGCCAAAGTTTAGATATATCAGCATTTGTATAAGCAAACGTCATTAAACGGCGCCCAATCCAAACCTTACCTTCACGGTTAAATACAAGCATTCCAACGCCTTTCCGATAAGGAAGAGCTTTGAAATCAACAATTGTATCCATAAAATAACCTCTTAAAAGAGCATAACCCATACAAAAATGCAGATTATAAATATTTCCTGTTACTTTAAAATACCTTTATTAGGATCTGGTGGAAACGCTGCATTCACTATTTCACCTCGTAAAAGTTTATAAGCTTGATTCAATTGGACATCATCCTTCGGATCTTTCGGAACAAAAGCAGCTGAACCAGACCCTTTATCACTTTCCCTTTTCCCTTTAATATGCCCTTTCAACTCAGATTCACCAACCGTCACATTATAACCTTTATATTTTTCAGGCAAGGGCTGCTCTACAATAATATCTGGAGTGATTCCGGTTCCCTGAATTGATGTGCCAGATGGTGTGTAATATAGTGCTGTCGTTAAGCGTAAAGCACCATTATCATTACCCAAAGGAATAATCGTTTGAACAGATCCTTTACCGAAAGATTGTGTTCCTAAAATTGTAGCACGACGGTGATCTTGTAAAGCACCTGCAACAATTTCAGAAGCACTAGCTGAACCACCATTAATGAGCACAATAAGAGGCTTCCCATTAATTATATCGCCTTGTTTAGCATCAAATCTCATCACATCACCTTTTTTACGACCACGTGTCGATACAATTTCACCTTTATTGAGAAAAGCATCTGAAACACTCACAGCCTGATCTAACAGACCACCGGGATTAAGCCGTAAATCAAGAACATATCCTTTTAAGTTATCTTGAGGAATTTTAGACTGAATATCTTTAATTGCAGCTTTAAGATTAACAAAAGTTTGTTCACTAAACTGAATAAGTCTTAAATAACCAATATCATTTTCAATACGATATTTTACTGCTTTCACCTTTATGATATCACGAATAATCTTAATCTCTAACGGTTTATCAACACCAGAACGAATAATTGTCAGTGTAATTGGAGTTCCAACAGCACCTCGCATTTTATTGACGGCCTCATTCAATGTTTGACCATTTACCTCTTTGCCATCAATTTTTGAAATAATATCCCCTGCTAAAATGCCTGCTTTTGAAGCAGGTGTATCATCTATCGGCGACACAACTTTTATTAAGTTTTTCTCCATAGTCACCTCAATACCAAGGCCGCCAAATTCCCCCTTAGTAGAATCTCTCATATCCTTGGCTTTTTCAGCATCCATGTAAGATGAATGCGGATCAAGCGATGAGAGCATACCATTTATAGCATTTTCAACAAGCTTTTTATCATCTGGTACTGTCACATATTGCGCACGCACTCGTTCAAAAATATCACCAAATATGGCCAGTTGTTTATAAGTATTATTTTCATTATTTGCAGCAACAGACTGCACTACAATTATCGAACTGGCGCTGAGTAACACCCCAACGACTAAAAAAATAACTTTACGAATCATTTTTCTCCCTTTTCAATTTTTCAGTCTGCCACCAAGGGGTTGGATTCACAGGTTTTCCGTCTTTTCTAAATTCAATGTAAAGCATTAAAGCATTTTTACCTATATCTAATGTAACAGCACTTGCAACAAATTGTGTACTCATCACTCCAAGAGGCTCTCCCGCAAAAACAAATTGTCCTTGAGTTACGTTTATTTTTTCCATCCCAGCAAGAACAATATGATAACCGCTTCCAACATTGAGAATGATTATCTGCCCATAAGAACGAAATGTTCCAGCAAAAGCAACAACAGCATCTGCAGGAGTTGTTACTAAAGCTGCTGGTTCTGTTTCAATTATTTCACCAAAGCGTGTAGCATGAGAACCGCTATTAAATCGTTGAATTTTTTTTCCCGATACAGGAAAAAGTAAAGAGCCTTTTTGACTCTCAAAATTGAGCTTTTCCAACAATCGGATATTCTTCTGGATTTGCGCTGATGAATTCGCGCTAAGTTGTGATTCATGTTCAAGTTGTGAAATTAATTCTTCCAAAGAATGAGCTTTCTTAGAAAGAGCACTACTTTTTTGTCGTTGTTCTATCAATTCTTTTTCCGATTTTTTTTGTAATTTTGCTTTTTCACTTAATAAAAACTCTAAATGTTTGCGCTGTTCAGCTTGATTTTGCATTTCATCTCTTAAAGCCGTACATTCTGTAGTAATGGAATAGCTCAAATTAGTTAATTTCTTAAGATTGGCTGACAAAACCAGCGTTCTCTCCTGCATCTTAGGAATGACAGCTCCTAATAGCACAGAACTACGTATAGAAGCCAATACATCTTCAGGCTGCACCATAATAGCAGGAGGTGGATTTAGCCCCATTCGCTCTAAAACAGCTAACAGTTCTGCAAATTCAGTTCGGCTGTTCTTTAAATTGTTGTGTACTTGTGTCTGCTGTTGTATGAGTTTTTCAAGCTTTTCTTTTTTTTCAGTAATATTACGCTCTATATCATGTTCTGCTTTAGCTACTTTTACTAATTCATCAGTTAAAGTACGTTGATCTTTCTTTAAACGAGTAACTTGACTATCAAGGAAAGCAATACGTTCACGTGATACTGAAATATTTTGGCGAATTTCCATCAACATTTTATGTACTGCTTCACGACTATCATTATCTTCAGCATAAGATACAGATGAGTAAAATCCTATACTCAATGCCAGTACCATAAACATAATGTATGGCTTAAATAAATATTGCATTTTTTTATGAAGAATCTGCGTCATTTATCTAACCGTCAAGCCCAATCATATCAAATAAAATGCTTTAAACGGTGTCAACTAAAACAATATTAATAAATTACAATAATAGATGCTAAAAATCACACAAAAAGCTAGAAACGATGATATGGATGATGGCTCATAATTGTTACAGCCCGATAAAGCTGTTCTGTAAGCAATATACGTGCAATTTGATGTGGCCATGTCATAAAACCAAAAGATAAAAGAAAGTCAGCGCGATTTCTAACATGCTCACTATGCCCATCAGGCCCTCCTAAAGCGATTATTAAATCACGAATACCCTCATCGCGATAAAACGCCAGCTTTTCAGCAAAAGAAGATGACGAAATTAATTTTCCACGCTCATCCAATACAATCAATCGGCACTTTTCAGACAAAGTTTCAAAAAGTTTTTCACCTTCTTCTTCCATGCGCTGGCATGCTGTTTGAGCGCGACTTTCCGATATTTCTTGCATTTTTTTAAAATGAAGACCTACAACTCCAGCACTTTTAGAAAAACGATCCAAATAACGACGAGTTAATGTCTGCTCAGCTCCTTTTTTCATGCGTCCAACAGCAAAAATAGAAATTTGCATATCAATTGTCTCCAAAGACAATTGTCTTCATATCGTCTAAATTTGGAGCAAGCCATATTTTTTCTAAATTATAAAAAGTACGAATTTCTGGACGAAAAAGATGAACTATAATATCTCCCATATCAATTAATACCCAATCACCCGTAGAAAACCCTTCTACTTTTGCCTTACCGTATCCACTATCTTTCCAAGTCCATAACAAATGGTCAGCAACAGCTGATACATGACGCTGCGAACGTGCCGAAGCAATAATCATATAATCAGCCAAAGATGACTTACCCTGAAGATCAATAGAAACAATATCTTCTGCTTTTGCATTTTCTAAACTACTGAGAATAATTTTAAGACCATCAGATACTAAAAAGAATTTTTCTTCTACCGGTGCTTCCATGAGATGATGGCATTTTTGTGAGTTATTTTCCAGGTCGATACCCTTTCTTATCATTTGAAATTATAGAAAAAAGAGGAATTTTTTCATAGAGATTTGCAGAATCTTATAAAATGTTCAAGAAAAATTATTTTCTTTTAAGCGAAACTGTGTTGAAGTTTGAAAAAATAAAGGTCCATGTAAATAAGTCCAAGCTGGTGGCGACATAAAAGGTAAAAGTGCACTTTTTCTTTCATCTAAACGAAAATAACGGTAAGTTCGTGCCACAGGAGAAGAAAGCGCTGGCGTACGCAGTGAGGGACGATCAACAATCGCAATAGGAAGCATAGACATAATATCACGCCATCGACGCCAATAATGAAACGTTGCTAAAGTATCTGCCCCTATAACCCATACAAAATGTACCCCTCTATAGTGGGCAAGAATATGAGTAATTGTTTCCACTGATATCGTGCTACCTATCTCCTTCTCAAAACCAGTAATACGAATCTTTGGATGATCAACGAGCTCAAAACTTAGCTGCATTCTTTCGTGTATAGATGGTAATTGTGTACAATCTTTTAAAGGATTTCCTGGAGTTACCATCCACCATAATTGATCAAGACGTAAACGCCGAATTGCAGTTTTTGCAACAAAAAGATGCCCTGCATGTGGTGGATTGAATGAACCACCAAATAGGCCAACAATACTCGACCTTTCGATATGTGGCATACAATTTTCCCATAGGAATTGATTCAAGGTCTAACCTGCCCACTTCCTGTAATTTGATATTGAAATGACGTCAATTGTTCAACACCAATTGGTCCACGTGCATGTATTTTCCCTGTTGCGATCCCGATTTCTGCCCCAAAACCGAACTCACCTCCATCTGCAAATTGTGTTGATGCATTATGAAGTAAAATAGCTGAATCTAAATGTTTAAAAAATATCTCCACCACTCTCATATCCTCAGCAATAATTGATTCAGTATGTCCTGATGAATAACGTTTAATATGCGCAACGGCTCCCTCTACACTATCAACTGTTTTGACAGAAAGAATTGCATCAAGATATTCACAAGACCAATCTTCCTCATGTGCTAATTTAACTTCTGGCATTAGCGAAACAATATCTTCTGTTGCACGAATTTCACACCTTTTTTCGTGTAAAGCAATAAGAACAGGAATAAATTTGTTTAATGCCTGACGGTCAATTAAAACTGTTTCAACAGCTCCACATACACCTGTACGTCGCAATTTTGCATTTAATACAATATCACGTGCCATATCTAAATTTGCTGATTTATCAATATAAATATGACAAAGCCCCTCTAAATGTGCAAAAACAGGAACACGTGCATCAGATTGAATACGTGCAATAAGATTTTTCCCACCACGAGGTATAATAACATCAATTGCACCATCCAATCCCTTGAGCATTTCTCCAACAGCAGCACGATCTGTTGTTTCAACCATCTGGATAATGTCTTTAGGTAAGCTGGCTTTCTCCAGTCCTTTTACCAACGCTAAATAGAGAGCGTATGCAGAATGAAAACTATCTGAACCACCACGTAAAATTGCAGCATTTCCAGATTTTAAGCACAAAGCACTTGCATCAATTGTAACATTTGGTCGACT
The DNA here is from genome assembly GCF_000384965.1 of Bartonella bovis 91-4. NCBI lineage: Bacteria > Pseudomonadati > Pseudomonadota > Alphaproteobacteria > Hyphomicrobiales > Bartonellaceae > Bartonella > Bartonella bovis. The sequence goes on along the minus strand of NZ_CM001844.1, from coordinate 354,779 downwards.
TTCATAAATGATACCAATCACACCAAGTGGTGTTCGTACACGACGTATATGCAACCCATTAGGGCGTGTCCATTCGCTTACCACTTGTCCGATAGGATCAGGAAAATATGCAATCTGTCTGACACTGTCTATTATTGCACGTAAACGTAATTCATCTAACTTCAGCCGATCAATCATCGCTGGCTTCAAATTATTTTGAGCTGCATTTGCTAAATCTTGACTATTAGCATGTAAAATCTCACTTGACTGAGCTTCCAAACTCAGAGCTATCATTTCCAACGCATTTTTCTTTTCTTCAGCAGAAAGAATTGCAAGCTTTGAAGCAGCATTACGCGCTTTTTGCCCCATAGCTTTCATCTCTTTTTTTAAAGTCATGCAATTATCCATTTATCAAAAAGTAATCTACAATAAAAACTAGCTTTTTTTAAAAGAAAAACCAGTTAAATTACGTAAAATCATATCATTGCGATGTACCATAGCAGAGCGTGACTCATACCCGAGAATGCGCTCTATTTCTTCATTTTTACGTCCTATAATGCTTACTGCTTCATCTTTGTCATAGCTTACAAGACCGCGAGCAATCTCAACTCCACTTTCATCAACAATTGCGACTGTATCTCCACGGGAAAATACTCCCTTAACCGCTACAACCCCCGCAGCTAATAATGACTTCCCAGATTTAAGAGCCTTCACAGCGCCTTGATCAATAGTTAAAATACCAGATGGATCTAAATTACCAGAAATCCACGTTTTCCAAGCATTGACTGGCTTTTTACTAGGAGCAAAAAAACTGCTACGTTCCCCTTGATCAAGTGCGGAAAGAGGATTTATACGCTTTCCCGAAGTAATAACCATAGCCGTTCCAGAAGAATTAGCTATTTTTCCAGCGTCAAGTTTTGTTTTCATTCCACCCCGGGAAAGAAGTGAATCAGAACCACCTGCCATTTTTTCAATATCACTTGTAATGGATGGTATAAAAGAAATAAATTCAGCATTTGAATTGAGATGAGGTGATTGTGTATAAAGGCCATCAATATCTGATAAAAGTATTAAAAGATCAGAACCCATCATAGTTGCGACGCGTGCTGCCAAACGGTCATTATCACCATAACGAATTTCGCTTGTTGCTACGGTATCGTTCTCATTAATAACAGGTATTGCCTTAAAACGTAAAAGCGTATTAATTGTAGCACGTGCATTGAGATAACGTCGACGTTCTTCTGTATCGAATAATGTCAGCAAAATTTGGCCTGTTCTTAATCCATGTTGAGCAAGAATATCAGTATAAGCTTTGGCAAGTTCAATCTGCCCCAAAGCAGCACATGCCTGACTTTCTTCTAATTTTAAAGCACCGTTAGGAAGATGTAATAATGTCCGCCCTAAAGCAACAGCACCAGAAGATACCAATAAAATTTCAACTCCCTTTTGGTGTAATGCAACAATATCACTTATCAAACTTTGAAGCCATTCAACACGTAAACCTATTTGGGGATCAACTAAAAGTGCAGAACCAATCTTAATTACAATGCGTTTATATTGCTCAAGTTTTTGCAATCCAACCGCCATCTTCTTTAACCCTGCTCATCTTTATTGATATTGTCTTGACGCTCCATTTCAATCATGTGAGCAACAACACGTAACACATTGTCTAAACCTTCATGACTAACCGCAGAAAGCATCATCACAGATTTACCAATCGCCTTTTGCAACATCTCTTGCTTAGTTTTACACTCCTCAACAGAAAGAGTATCTATCTGGCTTAGAGCAACAATTTCATTTTTATCGCTTAAATTATTTCCGTACGCCTCAAGTTCAGTACGAATAATTTGATATGCCTTGACCACATCTTCTTCTTGAACAGAAATTAAATGAATTAAAACACGGCACCGTTCTACATGTCCTAAAAAACGATCACCAATTCCCACGCCTTCATGTGCTCCTTCAATTAAGCCAGGAATATCAGCCAAAACAAACTCACTGGCATCACTACGCACAACACCTAGGTGAGGATACAGCGTAGTAAAAGGGTAGCTCGCAATTTTTGGCTTTGCAGCCGTTACCGATGCTAAAAAGGTTGATTTCCCAGCATTAGGCAAACCAATCACCCCTCCATCAGCAATCAGTTTCAAACGCAGCCACAATGTATGTTCTTCTCCACTCAAACCAGGATTTGCGTGGCGGGGCGCCCTATTCGTAGATGTAGCAAAATGAAGATTACCAAAACCGCCATTACCTCCTTTTGCAAGACAATACCGTTGACCAACTTCTGTTAAATCACAAATCAGGGTTTTATTATCTTCTGCAAAAATTTGTGTCCCAACCGGTACTTTAAGGATGACATCTTCACCTTTTTCACCCGTCATATTACGGCCTTTGCCATGCCCACCCGTTTTTGCTCTAAAATGCTGCTGGTAGCGGTAGTCAATCAATGTGTTGAGGCCATCAACAACAATAATCCAAACGTCACCACCACGCCCACCATTACCCCCATCGGGACCTCCAAATTCTATAAACTTTTCACGACGAAATGATACAGCTCCTGCTCCACCATTACCAGAACGAACATAAACTTTAGCCTGATCAAGAAATTTCATGGCAGTGCTCACAGAGGAATTAATTATATTTATTTTTATAGAAAATGGATTAATCTTACCAGTTTTCTACCTACAAAAGAAAACCACACATAATATTATTCAAAATTATTTGGAAATGTTTTTTATATTCAAATCAATAAAATAATTTCCAACTTCTTCAAAAAAAGGAATTATTGTTGTGTTTCGGTTTTCTCCTTCAATTTAAGAGCTACAAGATATAGCTCAACTGATTCTGTTCGACTTGCAGGTGGTTTAACGTGATGGATTGTTTTAAAATTCTGTTTCAATTTCGTAAGAAGAGTGTTTTCTGCCCCACCCTGAAAAGTCTTTGCTAAAAAATGCCCACCAGGCTTGAGAACTGAAATAGCAAAATCAGCAGCAGATTCACATAAATAAACTGTCCTCAAATGATCTGTCTGACGATGACCTGTTGTTGGCGCTGCCATATCAGAAAGAACTACATCTGGTTTTGCCCCTAAAGCATTTATCAATTTTTGTGGTGCATCTTCATGAAAAAAATCCATTTCTAACATTACAACTCCAGGTAGAGGATCTACATGCAAATAATCAATACCAACTACGCTAGGCCTTTGATCATTTGACCCCACTATACGTGCCACCACCTGGCACCACCCTCCAGGTGCTGCTCCTAAATCAATAATTTTTTGACCTTTTTTTAATATCTTATAGCGTTCGTTAATTTCGATCAATTTATAGGCAGCACGTGAACGATAACCATCCATTTTCGATTGATGGACATAAGGATCATTCAAATGTCTTTCCAACCACCTCCGTGACGATGCTTTAATGGTCCCTGCTTTTTTTTTGACTCGCTGATATAATTCATGCGAACCTGCACCGCCACGTCCACCTGTTGATGTTTTTATAGTTTTTTTCATGGTCGTTTATTATCTCTATATTGATAATTACTAGCGCTTAGAAATCTCTTTTCTTATGACTACACCACAGTGTACCAGTAATGCTACCAAAGTACCATTTTTCACCCCATAGTTAAACTCTCAACCATTGGCGAGGTTAAACTTCTCAAATAAAGTTGAAAATTGCACAAAAGGCTAAAATTAAATTTGCTCTTTCTAGACCATTACAAGGATTAATTTCTCGTTTCCTGATGTATCATGAAAATAAACGCTTTATTATAAAAGTAATATCTATATTATTCATCAAATACTCAAAAACCAATCTCTTGTAATCATACCTATGTTAATATCATGTAACTTCAATTATAGCATCCTAGATTAAAGCGTATCCCTTTAAAGCAGTAAGAGCTCCAAAAGTTCCCCAAATATAAAACTTCAGATTATGGACTAACTCTCTTCATTTTAACGATTTTAAAAATTACTTAAACTTACATCTCTATTTTCAAACATTCAAAAAATGTAAACAACACTAATAGAAAGAGATGTTTAAGTTGTAATTCGTCTAGCTAAATGTAAAGAGCACAATTCTCAACAATCTACTGTCAATATCAAAAAGCACAATCGACCGCGTAAATATTTAACTTAACTAATAATGCGCCATATCCTAAAATAGTACAATACGCTTCTGTTGCCTGATTCACAATTTCTAACTTAAAAGCCGACTTTACTTAAAATTCATTGAATAAACTGACTATGTTCAGTTAAATAGTAAGCTTTTATCGTACTTAAATAATAATTGCCTAAAATGTTTTGCACTAATTTTTAAAAGAACATAAAAAAGTTTATACGATTTCACTCCTACAAAACAATACATTATTTGATTTATAAAAAATCATTTCTATGGATACTGCGGCATAAAAACTCAATTACTGGCAATTTTGTGTAAAAAATGAAATTTAATAATTGAAAACATTATGATTTTGCCAACAAACTTATTTTTTTTAATCTTATTATTGCAAAGAAAACAGCGCTTCATTTAGGCCTTTAAATGGCGCTACAAAAGAAAGTGTTTTTCCCTCTTTAAGCTGATAAGAGATGCGCACATTGCTACTTTTGCTTATTTGTTTCATTAAAACAGGCCCTACAGGATATTGCGCCAAACAGATTTCTTGATTGCACTGCTTGTAATTAATAAGAAGCGGTTTTTTAACATCTTCCATAAATACTTCAATAGGAACATTTATGTTAGCATTTGGCAACGTTCGTAACAACATAACCGGCTGACCATTTTTTGTAGAAACAAGAGACCAGCTAAAAACCTTGTTACCTTCTTTATCATCGTGGATTGTCTGAGTTACATTACAGATCCCTTGCTTCATTGTTTTGTTTTCATCGCAAATTAATGTCCAATAATCAAATTGCATAATAATTCGACGCGTTTCACCAGGCTTTCCACCGGGCACTGATAATTGCGGTGGATGCACCGTATAAACACTGTCTTGCTCCTCAGAAAAGCTTACAGCCTTTCCTAAAAAGACAAGAACAAACAAAAGACCTGCAATAATACTCTTTCGATTTATCACCATTATTTTAATGCTATGCTTAATCCTGCTCCTACACCCCAGTGCCCTCCAGAAGTGGTGACAGATAGATTAGAACGCATCCTTCCATCTTCAGACATATAACCAGCTCCAAAAGCAATTGCTGATTGATCACGCCATACACCGCTACCAAATGCAACACTGAGCATTCCTGGCGTATTAATATAATTTAAATTAGCTACAGCCAAACCGATAGCAGCGGCTTGTCCTGCTTCCTTTTGCACATTTTCAACTCTATAATTTAAAGCATTAAATTTCATATCAGTATAAGTGTTGGCTCGTGCAACAGCACTACTAAATACATCCTCTATTTTTTTATCTGTATACTTGTTGGCGTCTGCAAGAACAAGCTTCATTTGTTCTTCGGTGTAATCATGTAACTGACCGCCATTGACTGCTTGTTTTGAACTTTTTTCAATTTTACCATCTGCAACATTATCAATGAGCACAGGATCACTTTCATTACCACCTGCTAAGGTAATGGTATTAGTTTTTTCACTCCGTTCATCTATATCATAGGTGACAACCCTATCATTGAGAATATCGACTTGATCAACCACATTATCAATCCTGTTTTCAAGCTTGTTAGCCTTTCTGTTCGTCTTCCAAAGCTGCTTACCTGTGACCACATCAGTAGAATTCTTCTTAATAGCACCATTTGCTACATTCGTGATCTTACCAGGCTGACTATTATGATTAGCATCATAAGCATTTTTATCACTATTCCAATTTAAACTATCAGAATTCACTGGAGAACTTACCTGATTTTCAATCTGTTGAATACAATCATTGAGACCAGACATACTGCTATTAACAGCATTAAAAGCATCAGCTACATTATTATATGTTTGTTTTCTACTCCTATCCTTCGCACCAAAGTTTGCAATTGTAAACATCGGCCCTTTACATTGACCATTATACTCAGCTCCACCACCAAAATACTTCGCTATCGTGGTGTTTATCTTATAAAGCTGAGAACCTATTACTGCTTCTTTCGATCCGCTCAAGAGATCTCCATCTGCCACACCTATAATATGTCTATCGGCAGCATTGATTGCATCAGTAGTTACTGCCGGACCATTTGTAATAAATAAGCCATAGCCTTTTTCAAATGAGCTTTCATGTCAACAATAATCGGAAAGGAGAATAGTCCTTAAAGGTTCTATCTCTATAAAGAGTATGTGGTTTTCATAACAAATCTTCTTAAAAGAATATTTGGATGTGAAGTTATTATAAGGGGGGATTTGTTATTTTAACATTAAGCTTAAGCCTGCTCCTATACCCCAATGACCTCCGGCAGTAGTGATGGAGAGACTAGAGTGTATATCTCCGTTTTCAGATGTATAACCACTTCCAAAAGCAATTGCTGATTGACCGCGCCATACACCGCTACCAAATGCAACACTGAGTTTACCAGGTGTGTCATTGTAACGTAAGTTAGATACGGCCAAGCTAATAGCGGCGGCTTGTCGTGCTTCTTTTTGAGCATTTTTAATTTCAGAGTTTAAAGCATTAAATTTCATATCAGTATAAGCGTTAGCTTGTGTAATGATATCGGTGGGTATATTTTCCACATTTTTTATATTTTGTATTTTTTCATCCGTATATTTGTTGGCATCTGCAAGGACAAGGTCCATTTGCTCTTTGGTGTAATCATGCAGCTGACCACCATTGACTGCTTGTTTTGAACCTTCTTCGATTTTACCATCTGCAACATTATCAATAAGCACAGGTGTATCGTCACCAGTACCTACTAAAGTGATACTATTCATTTTGTTGCCATTTGCATCTTTATCATAAGTAACAATTCCATTTGTAAGACCATCAACTTTTCCTTCAAGACTGTCAATTTTATTATTCGTCGCCCAAAGTTGATCACCCGTAATCGCATCAGTGGAACCTTGTGCAACTACACCATTTGCTACATTCGTGATCTTACTAGGCTGACCATTATGGCTAGCATCATAAGCATTTTTATCACTATTCCAATTTAAACTATCAGAATTCGCCGGAGAACCCTTCTGTTGTTCAATCTGCTCAATACGATCATTGAGACCTGACATACTGTTATTAACAGCACCAAAAGCATCAGCTACATTGTGATATTGTTGTTCTCCACTTTTGCCTTGTGCACCAAAGTCTATAATCGCAAACGTCGGTTCTTCCCATTGACCATTATACTCAGCACCACCACCAAAATACTTTGCTATCGTGGTGTTCGTTTCATAAAGCTGGGCACCATTTATTGCTTCTATTGAAGCTGTAGTAATTGTTCCTGCTTTCACACCAGAAAGTGTCCGAACCCCTTCACCTTTGTTGAGAAGACTAATCTCATCTCCCTCAACATCCTTACCAATGGTGATCAACTTCGAACTACCATCTTGCACAACAAGCTTGTTACCTTCTTCTCTAGCTAACCGCTTACCTGTCGCATCATCAACCTTCTCAGTAAGATCTTCAAGCGAACTATCTACACCCTCAAAGGCAGAGGCAATATTATTATACTCTTGATCCTGAATGGTATATGTAGGCGCTATACCCTTCAACACATCTGCCCCACCTCCCAAATATGCTGAAAGATTGGCATTAAAGTCTGTGATATCCTTCTGAACACCAGATACTGTGCTCGTTAAGCCTGTAACTGTCTGGGTGGTCTTATAAAGCTGCTTACCTGTTACCGCATCTTTAGAATTTTCTGAAAGATCTCCTTCAGCTACACCTGAGAGAACACGAACCCCTTCACCTTTGTTGAGAAGACTAATCTCATCTCCCTCAACATCCTTACCAATGGTGATCAACTTCGAACTACCATCTTGCACAACAAGCTTGTTACCTTCTTCTCTAGCTAACCGCTTACCTGTCGCATCATCAACCTTCTCAGTAAGATCTTCAAGCGAACTATCTACACCCTTAAAGGCAGAGGCAATATTATTATACTCTTGATCCTGAATGGTATATGTAGGCGCTATACCCTTCAACACATCTGCCCCACCTCCCAAATATGCCGAAAGATTGGCATTAAAGTCTGTGATATCCTTCTGAACACCAGATACTGTGCTCGTTAAGCCTGTAACTGTCTGGGTGGTCTTATAAAGCTGCTTACCTGTTACCGCATCTTTAGAATTTTCTGAAAGATCTCCTTCAGCTACACCTGAGAGAACACGAACCCCTTCACCTTTGTTGAGAAGACTAATCTCATCTCCCTCAACATCCTTACCAATGGTGATCAACTTCGAACTACCATCTTGCACAACAAGCTTGTTACCTTCTTCTCTAGCTAACCGCTTACCTGTCGCATCATCAACCTTCTCAGTAAGATCTTCAAGCGAACTATCTACACCCTTAAAGGCAGAGGCAATATTATTATACTCTTGATCCTGAATGGTATATGTAGGCGCTATACCCTTCAACACATCTGCCCCACCTCCCAAATATGCCGAAAGATTGGCATTAAAGTCTGTGATATCCTTCTGAACACCAGATACTGTGCTCGTTAAGCCTGTAACTGTCTGGGTGGTCTTATAAAGCTGCTTACCTGTTACCGCATCTTTAGAATTTTCTGAAAGATCTCCTTCAGCTACACCTGAGAGAACACGAACCCCTTCACCTTTGTTGAGAAGACTAATCTCATCTCCCTCAACATCCTTACCAATGGTGATCAACTTCGAACTACCATCTTGCACAACAAGCTTGTTACCTTCTTCTCTAGCTAACCGCTTACCTGTCGCATCATCAACCTTCTCAGTAAGATCTTCAAGCGAACTACCTACACCTTCAAAGGCAGAGGCAATATTATTATACTCTTGATCCTGAATGGTATATGTAGGCGCTATACCCTTCAACACATCTGCCCCACCTCCCAAATATGCTGAAAGATTGGCATTAAAGTCTGTGATATCCTTCTGAACACCAGATACTGTGCTCGTTAAGCCTGTAACTGTCTGGGTGGTCTTATAAAGCTGCTTACCTGTTACCGCATCTTTAGAATTTTCTGAAAGATCTCCTTCAGCTACACCTGAGAGAACACGAACCCCTTCACCTTTGTTGAGAAGACTAATCTCATCTCCCTCAACATCCTTACCAATGGTGATCAACTTCGAACTACCATCTTGCACAACAAGCTTGTTACCTTCTTCTCTAGCTAACCGCTTACCTGTCGCATCATCAACCTTCTCAGTAAGATCTTCAAGCGAACTATCTACACCCTTAAAGGCAGAGGCAATATTATTATACTCTTGATCCTGAATGGTATATGTAGGCGCTATACCCTTCAACACATCTGCCCCACCTCCCAAATATGCCGAAAGATTGGCATTAAAGTCTGTGATATCCTTCTGAACACCAGATACTGTGCTCGTTAAGCCTGNAACTGTCTGGGTGGTCTTATAAAGCTGCTTACCTGTTACCGCATCTNTNGANTTNTCTGAAAGATCTCCTTCAGCTACACCTGAGAGAACACGAACCCCTTCACCTTTGTTGAGAAGACTAATCTCATCTCCCTCAACATCCTTACCAATGGTGATCAACTTCGAACTACCATCTTGCACAACAAGCTTGTTACCTTCTTCTCTAGCTAACCGCTTACCTGTCGCATCATCAACCTTCTCAGTAAGATCTTCAAGCGAACTATCTACACCCTCAAAGGCAGAGGCAATATTATTATACTCTTGATCCTGAATGGTATATGTAGGCGCTATACCCTTCAATACATCTGCCCCACCTCCCAAATATGCCGAAAGATTGGCATTAAAGTCTGTGATATCCTTCTGAACACCAGATACTGTGCTCGTTAAGCCTGTAACTGTCTGGGTGGTCTTATAAAGCTGCTTACCTGTTACCGCATCTTTAGAATTTTCTGAAAGATCTCCTTCAGCTACACCTGAGAGAACACGAACCCCTTCACCTTTGTTGAGAAGACTAATCTCATCTCCCTCAACATCCTTACCAATGGTGATCAACTTCGAACCACTATCTTGCACAACAAGCTTGTTACCTTCTTCTCTAGCTAACCGCTTACCTGTCGCATCATCAACCTTCTCAGTAAGATCTTCAAGCGAACTATCTACACCCTTAAAGGCAGAGGCAATATTATTATACTCTTGATCCTGAATGGTATATGTAGGCGCTATACCCTTCAACACATCTGCCCCACCTCCCAAATATGCCGAAAGATTGGCATTAAAGTCTGTGATATCCTTCTGAACACCAGATACTGTGCTCGTTAAGCCTGTAACTGTCTGGGTGGTCTTATAAAGCTGCTTTCCTGTTACCGCATCTTTAGAATTTTCTGAAAGATCTCCTTCAGCTACACCTGAGAGAACACGAACCCCTTCACCTTTGTTAAGAAGACTAATCTCATCTCCCTCAACATCCTTACCAATGGTGATCAACTTCGAACTACCATCTTGCACAACAAGCTTGTTACCTTCTTCTCTAGCTAACCGCTTACCTGTCGCATCATCAACCTTCTCAGTAAGATCTTCAAGCGAACTATCTACACCCTTAAAGGCAGAGGCAATATTATTATACTCTTGATCCTGAATGGTATATGTAGGCGCTATACCCTTCAATACATCTGCCCCACCTCCCAAATATGCTGAAAGATTGGCATTAAAGTCTGTGATATCCTTCTCAACACCAGATACTGTGCTCGTTAAGCCTGTAACTGTCTGGGTGGTCTTATAAAGCTGCTTTCCTGTTACCGCATCTTTAGAATTTTCTGAAAGATCTCCTTCAGCTACACCTGAGAGAACACGAACCCCTTCACCTTTGTTAAGAAGACTAATCTCATCTCCCTCAACATCCTTACCAATGGTGATCAACTTCGAACCACTATCTTGCACAACAAGCTTGTTACCTTCTTCTCTAGCTAACCGCTTACCTGTCGCATCATCAACCTTCTCAGTAAGATCTTCAAGCGAACTACCTACACCTTCAAAGGCAGAGGCAATATTATTATACTCTTGATCCTGAATGGTATATGTAGGCGCTATACCTCTTCAACACATCTGCCCCACCTCCCAAATATGCCGAAAGATTGGCATTAAAGTCTGTGATATCCTTCTGAACACCAGATACTGTGCTCGTTAAGCCTGTAACTGTCTGGGTGGTCTTATAAAGCTGCTTACCTGTTACCGCATCTTTAGAATTTTCTGAAAGATCTCCTTCAGCTACACCTGAGAGAACACGAACCCCTTCACCTTTGTTGAGAAGACTAATCTCATCTCCCTCAACATCCTTACCAATGGTGATCAACTTCGAACTACCATCTTGCACAACAAGCTTGTTACCTTCTTCTCTAGCTAACCGCTTACCTGTCGCATCATCAACCTTCTCAGAAAGATCTTCAAGCGAACTATCTACACCCTTAAAGGCAGAGGCAATATTATTATACTCTTGATCCTGAATGGTATATGTAGGCGCTATACCCTTCAACACATCTGCCCCACCTCCCAAATACGCTGAAAGATTGGCATTAAAGTCTGTGATATCCTTCTGAACACCAGATACTGTGCTCGTTAAGCCTGCAACTGTCTGGGTGGTCTTATAAAGCTGCTTACCTGTTACCGCATCTGTCGATTTGTCTGAAAGATCTCCTTCAGCTACACCTGAGAGAACACGAACCCCTTCACCTTTGTTGAGAAGACTAATCTCATCTCCCTCAACATCCTTACCAATGGTGATCAACTTCGAACTACCATCTTGCACAACAAGCTTGTTACCTTCTTCTCTAGCTAACCGCTTACCTGTCGCATCATCAACCTTCTCAGTAAGATCTTCAAGCGAACTACTACACCTCCTAAAGGCAGAGGCAATATTATTATACTCTTGATCCTGAATGGTATATGTAGGCGCTATACCCTTCAACACATCTGCCCCACCTCCCAAATACGCTGAAAGATTGGCATTAAAGTCTGTGATATCCTTCTGAACACCAGATACTGTGCTCGTTAAGCCTGCAACTGTCTGGGTGGTCTTATAAAGCTGCTTACCTGTTACCGCATCTGTCGATTTGTCTGAAAGATCTCCTTCAGCTACACCTGAGAGAACACGAACCCCTTCACCTTTGTTGAGAAGACTAATCTCATCTCCCTCAACATCCTTACCAATGGTGATCAACTTCGAACTACCATCTTGCACAACAAGCTTGTTACCTTCTTCTCTAGCTAACCGCTTACCTGTCGCATCATCAACCTTCTCAGTAAGATCTTCAAGCGAACTACCTACACCCTCAAAGGCAGAGGCAATATTATTATACTCTTGATCCTGAATGGTATATGTAGGCGCTATACCCTTCAACACATCTGCCCCACCTCCCAAATACGCTGAAAGATTGGCATTAAAGTCTGTGATATCCTTCTGAACACCAGATACTGTGCTCGTCAAGCCTGTAACTGTCTGGGTGGTCTTATAAAGCTGCTTACCTGTTACCGCATCTTTAGAATTTTCTGAAAGATCTCCTTCAGCTACACCTGAGAGAACACGAACCCCTTCACCTTTGTTGAGAAGACTAATCTCATCTCCCTCAACATCCTTACCAATGGTGATCAACTTCGAACTACCATCTTGCACAACAAGCTTGTTACCTTCTTCTCTAGCTAACCGCTTACCTGTCGCATCATCAACCTTCTCAGTAAGATCTTCAAGCGAACTATCTACACCCTCAAAGGCAGAGGCAATATTATTATACTCTTGATCCTGAATGGTATATGTAGGCGCTATACCCTTCAACACATCTGCCCCACCTCCCAAATATGCCGAAAGATTGGCATTAAAGTCTGTGATATCCTTCTGAACACCAGATACTGTGCTCGTTAAGCCTGTAACTGTCTGGGTGGTCTTATAAAGCTGCTTACCTGTTACCGCATCTTTAGAATTTTCTGAAAGATCTCCTTCAGCTACACCTGAGAGAACACGAACCCCTTCACCTTTGTTGAGAAGACTAATCTCATCTCCCTCAACATCCTTACCAATGGTGATCAACTTCGAACTACCATCTTGCACAACAAGCTTGTTACCTTCTTCTCTAGCTAACCGCTTACCTGTCGCATCATCAACCTTCTCAGTAAGATCTTCAAGCGAACTATCTACACCCTCAAAGGCAGAGGCAATATTATTATACTCTTGATCCTGAATGGTATATGTAGGCGCTATACCCTTCAACACATCTGCCCCACCTCCCAAATATGCTGAAAGATTGGCATTAAAGTCTGTGATATCCTTCTGAACACCAGATACTGTGCTCGTTAAGCCTGTAACTGTCTGGGTGGTCTTATAAAGCTGCTTTCCTGTTACCGCATCTTTAGAATTTTCTGAAAGATCTCCTTCAGCTACACCTGAGAGAACACGAACCCCTTCACCTTTGTTGAGAAGACTAATCTCATCTCCCTCAACATCCTTACCAATGGTGATCAACTTCGAACTACCATCTTGCACAACAAGCTTGTTACCTTCTTCTCTAGCTAACCGCTTACCTGTCGCATCATCAACCTTCTCAGTAAGATCTTCAAGCGAACTATCTACACCCTCAAAGGCAGAGGCAATATTATTATACTCTTGATCCTGAATGGTATATGTAGGCGCTATACCCTTCAACACATCTGCCCCACCTCCCAAATATGCTGAAAGATTGGCATTAAAGTCTGTGATATCCTTCTGAACACCAGATACTGTGCTCGTTAAGCCTGTAACTGTCTGGGTGGTCTTATAAAGCTGCTTTCCTGTTACCGCATCTTTAGAATTTTCTGAAAGATCTCCTTCAGCTACACCTGAGAGAACACGAACCCCTTCACCTTTGTTGAGAAGACTAATCTCATCTCCCTCAACATCCTTACCAATGGTGATCAACTTCGAACTACCATCTTGCACAACAAGCTTGTTACCTTCTTCTCTAGCTAACCGCTTACCTGTCGCATCATCAACCTTCTCAGTAAGATCTTCAAGCGAACTATCTACACCCTTAAAGGCAGAGGCAATATTATTATACTCTTGATCCTGAATGGTATATGTAGGCGCTATACCCTTCAACACATCTGCCCCACCTCCCAAATATGCCGAAAGATTGGCATTAAAGTCTGTGATATCCTTCTGAACACCAGATACTGTGCTCGTTAAGCCTGTAACTGTCTGGGTGGTCTTATAAAGCTGCTTACCTGTTACCGCATCTTTAGAATTTTCTGAAAGATCTCCTTCAGCTACACCTGAGAGAACACGAACCCCTTCACCTTTGTTGAGAAGACTAATCTCATCTCCCTCAACATCCTTACCAATGGTGATCAACTTCGAACTACCATCTTGCACAACAAGCTTGTTACCTTCTTCTCTAGCTAACCGCTTACCTGTCGCATCATCAACCTTCTCAGTAAGATCTTCAAGCGAACTATCTACACCCTTAAAGGCAGAGGCAATATTATTATACTCTTGATCCTGAATGGTATATGTAGGCGCTATACCCTTCAACACATCTGCCCCACCTCCCAAATATGCCGAAAGATTGGCATTAAAGTCTGTGATATCCTTCTGAACACCAGATACTGTGCTCGTTAAGCCTGTAACTGTCTGGGTGGTCTTATAAAGCTGCTTTACCTGTTACCGCATCTTTAGAATTTTCTGAAAGATCTCCTTCAGCTACACCTGAGAGAACACGAACCCCTTCACCTTTGTTAAGAAGACTAATCTCATCTCCCTCAACATCCTTACCAATGGTGATCAACTTCGAACTACCATCTTGCACAACAAGCTTGTTACCTTCTTCTCTAGCTAACCGCTTACCTGTCGCATCATCAACCTTCTCAGTAAGATCTTCAAGCGAACTATCTACACCTCCTAAAGGCAGAGGCAATATTATTATACTCTTGATCCTGAATGGTATATGTAGGCGCTATACCCTTCAATACATCTGCCCCACCTCCCAAATATGCTGAAAGATTGGCATTAAAGTCTGTGATATCCTTCTCAACACCAGATACTGTGCTCGTTAAGCCTGTAACTGTCTGGGTGGTCTTATAAAGCTGCTTTCCTGTTACCGCATCTTTAGAATTTTCTGAAAGATCTCCTTCAGCTACACCTGAGAGAACACGAACCCCTTCACCTTTGTTAAGAAGACTAATCTCATCTCCCTCAACATCCTTACCAATGGTGATCAACTTCGAACCACTATCTTGCACAACAAGCTTGTTACCTTCTTCTCTAGCTAACCGCTTACCTGTCGCATCATCAACCTTCTCAGTAAGATCTTCAAGCGAACTACCTACACCTTCAAAGGCAGAGGCAATATTATTATACTCTTGATCCTGAATGGTATATGTAGGCGCTATACCCTTCAACACATCTGCCCCACCTCCCAAATATGCTGAAAGATTGGCATTAAAGTCTGTGATATCCTTCTGAACACCAGATACTGTGCTCGTCAAGCCTGTAACTGTCTGGGTGGTCTTATAAAGCTGCTTTCCTGTTACCGCATCTTTAGAATTTTCTGAAAGATCTCCTTCAGCCAAACCGGTAAGCTTACGTGGAGTTTTATCTTTGTTTGCAATAGAGATCTTATCACCCTCAGCTTGAGCACCAATCGTGATTACCTTCGTCCCTTCTTCTTGTAGTATAAGATTATTTCCCTCCACACTCTCAATTTTATCAAAAAGAACCGTTAATGAATCATCAACTCCCTTAAACGCAGCTCCGACATCATTATACTTCTTCGTCTGAATGGTATATGTGGGCGCTTTATTGTTCAGTAGATCTGCTTCACCACCTAAATAAGCTGAAACTTTGTTATTCAACGCAAAAAGCTGCTTACCTGTCACTGCTTCTGTTGATTTGTCTGAAACATCCCCTGCAGCCAAACCAGTAAGCTTACGTGGAGCTTTATCTTTGTTTGCAATAGAGATCTTATCACCATCAACATCCTTACCAATGGTGATTACCTTCGTCCCTTCTTCTTGTACGACAAGGTTATTTCCCTCCACACTCTCAATTTTATCAAAAAGAACCGTTAATGAATCATCAACCCCCTTAAAAGCAGCTTCGATACCATTATACTGCTTCGTCTGAACGGTATATGTAGGAGCTATACCCTTCAACACATCTGCTCCACCTCCCAAATATGCCGAAAGATTGGCATCAAAGTCTGTGATATTCTTTTGAACACCAGACACTGTGCTCGTCAAGCCTGCAACTGTCTGGGTGGTCTCATAAAGCTGCTTTCCTGTTACCGCATCTTTAGAATTTTCTGAAAGATCTCCTTCAGCTACACCTGAGAGAACACGAACTTTCTCTTCATCGTTTAAAATAGAGATCTTATCACCCTCAGCTTGAGCACCAATCGTGATGACCTTCGTTTCTGAATGCTGCACTACAAGGTTGTCAGCCCTACCACCTTCAATTTGGTCAAGCTTCTTATAAAGATCCGTCAGCGTATTATCAACCGCCCTAAAAGCAACTCTGACACCATTATACTGATTCGCCTGAACGGTATAAACTGGCTGTTCACCATTCAGCACATTAGCCCCACCTCCTAAATACTTATTAATATTCGTATCCAAGGTGGTCACATTACCTTGAACATCCTTAATATCAATAGCCTTATCAACTGCATAAAGCTGAGAACCTGTTACCGCATCTGTCGAATCTTTTGAAAGAACTCCATTAGCCGCTCTTTCAATCCTTTTTCCTCCAAGACTACCCTGACTACCCTCGAAATTCCCAAGCCATATGTCGGCACCTTCTATGCTAACTTTTCTCGTTTTTAGTTGAAGATCGCTGCTAAAATCCATTAATACGGTCGTCGTTCCGCCAATATTATTATAGTTAAGCATTATACCATTTTCACCAAAGAGACTCAATCCTCGAACGGTACCAATCCCCCCCGCATCAACCTGCTTATCCCCCTCTTTAATATAAAGATTCCAAATATTCTCTTCCCGCCATTTCCTAAACTCTTTCAACTGTGCAACATTCACTACATCAGTATCATCACGACCAGCAGCTACCCCCGTAATCTGTCGCGTAAAACCAAATCGTGCGTCACTACCAACAGAGACTTGAGCTCTAGTACTTCTCGTCGGCCCGTCGTTTCCAAGTAGTAGGGTATTAGAAAAAGGATTATAAAACCTGTTAGTGTTATACGGTCTATTCAAGTTTATCTCAGTATTGGCACCTATAGCAACAGCCTGGCGTATAAGGCGGTCATTGTCAGGATTGACATAATTGCTTTTACCTATACACAAGCTACCCCTAGTACTTAAACACAGGAGTGCCGTTGGCGTACCCCGCGCGTTAACAACACGTGCACCCGTTGCATTGACAGACCTTGTATTGTCCGACCAGTTGATGACACCATTTTCTTCTAAAAACCAATCGCTTGCCGCCACATCTAGATCAACTGAAGAATCTGTTAAAGCATTTACTGATGCATTAGCCCCACAACTACTCTCAAAAGAATAGCCACCAGAACCATCAGAAAGTTGATTTTTAGTCAATTTCTTATACTGCTCTTTTGCAGATACCTTCTTACCCAACCGTGATGAACTATGACTAACAACCTGATCTACCCCACAAGAACGATCACCATTAGCTACTCCAACACGCCCATGAGCAACGCTGGCAGAAAATGCACCTGCACTTACACTTTGAACTTTCGACCCTGTTGAAGAAAGATGAGAAGCAAAAACTGGAGAAACGCCCGACAAAAGCGCAGCCATCACCGCCCCTAATGAAACAGCTCTAACCAAAGGCACCTCACAGAGAGGTCTTTGACCATTGAAGCTTTTGTTCTTTGGAGCGACATGTACTTTTTTCATAACAAATCTTTCAAAAATAAAAAAACATCAAAAAAATGCACTTGAGCCATTTAAAAGTCACAATTAGGCGCTATTTGATGAAATGGTTGTTTTTGTATTGCGACAATAAACATAAAAATAAACCATAAAGCAGAGCCAATTTTGGATGCTAAAAAACAAAAGAATACAGTTTTTCAGCTTTCAAATGAGCTTTCATGTCAACAGTAATCGGAAAGGAGAATAGTCCTTAAAGGTTTTATCTCTACAAAGAGTAGGTAGTTTTCATAACAAATCCTCTTAAAATAAAAATGTTAAACAACTTATTTGAATGTCAAAAAGGTATATTTGGTTGTCATTAGCTTAAAAAGACTCAAAAGGTTTTTAATATACAAAGAAAGTGGTGGTATTGTTCTTTGTGATATTTGGGTTTCTAAATAAACGTTAGGGAGGGCTTTCAATCTTTTTAGTGTATTTTTGAAGTGTCTAAAGAGATTGTTTTGTCTTTGGAAGGTGTTATTTAGAAGTGAAGGTTATGGTGTTTTTGTATCTTCCTTATTTTTAAGTAATTAAGCTAAATGATGGTTATGTGTTTAAGTGTTGCTTCTAAGTTTTTAGAAGGCAACGTGTTTGTATGTTAATGGGTATATGTGGACTAGTAAATAGAAAAGTTAAAGCGTTTTTGTGTCATTTTTCTAAAGTGGATTCTTAGTAAAGATTGGAATGTGTTTTATTTCTACGTGAATATGAGGAATAAGATGCAATATTTTTTATGTATTTTTTGTAACTGCATACCAAATAAAACTGTGGATAAGTTTTTTCTTTCATAAAAATGTCTTTTTTATTTAAGTCTTTTATCCAAATCATCTCTTTGATGTGTGGTTAATTTTCAATATGCAAGCTGTTAATTTAATGTGAAGCTTATTCCTGCTCCTACGCCCAAGTGTCCTCCAGAAGTTGTGAGAGAAATGTTAGAGCGTGTGTTTCCATCTTCAGATGTATAACCAGCACCAAAGGCAGGCGCAGATTGGCTGCGCCATATACCGCTACCAAATGCAACGCTGAGCTTACCAGGTGTATCATTGTAACGTAAGTTAGCTACAGCTAAACCAATAGCAGCGGCTTGTCTTGCTTCCTTTTGAACGCTTTCAATCTTATAATTTAAGGCATCAAATTTCGTATCGGTATAGGCGTTAGCTTGTGCAACAGCATCACCAACTATATTGTCTATCTTTTCATCTGTATATTTGTTGGCATCTGCAAGAGTAAGGTTCGCTTGTTCTTGGACGTAATCATGTAACTGACCGCCATTGACTACTTGTTTTGAACCTTCTTCGATTTTACCATCTGCAACATTGTCGATGAGCACAGGCTCACCTTCTTTACCACCTGCTAAGGTGATACTATTCATTTTGTTACCGTCTGCATCTTTATCATAGGTAACAGCCCCATCAATAAGAGCGCCACCTCCGTTAGTTATTATACTATCAACTTTTCCTTCAAGATTGTCAATTTTATCATTCGTCGCCCAAAGTTGATCACCCGTAACCACATCAGTAGAACCCTGTGCCACTGCACCATTTGCTACATTCGTGATCTTACCAGGCTGACCATTATGGCTAGCATCATAAGCATTTTTATCACTATTCCAATTTAAACTATCAGAATTCGCTGGAGACCCCCCCTGTTGTTCAATTTGCTCAATACGGTCATTAAGACCTGACATACTGTTATTAACAGCACCAAAAGCATCAGCTATATTGTGATATTGTTGTTCTCCACTTTTGCCATTCATACCAAAATTTGTAATCGTAAACGTTGGCTCTTTCCATTCACCATTATACTCAGCACCACCACCAAAATACTTCGCTATCGTGGTATTCGTCTCATAAAGCTGGGCACCATTTATTGCTTCTATCGAATCTTTAGTAATTGTTCCTGCTTTCACACCAGAAAGTATCCGAACCTCTTCATTTTTGTTTGCAATAGAGATCTTATCACCCTCAGCTTTAGCACCTATCGTGATGACCTTTGAACCACCATCTTGCACGACAAGACCATTATTACCTCCGCTTTCAACTTGATCAAGCTTCTCATAAAGATCTGTCAGCGTATTATCAACACCTGCAAAGGCACTGCCTACATCATTATGCTTCTGATTCTGAACACTATAAGTCGGTGCCTTATTTTCCAATATGTTTGCTTCACCTCCTAAATACTGAGATATATTTGTATCAAGAGCTGTCATATTCTCTTTAATTTCTAATACTGTGCCATGTAAAGTGATAATATTCTCCTCCACCTCATAAAGTTGCGCACCATTAACTGCTTCTGTCGAGTGCTCAGAAACATTTCCTTCAGCCAAACCGGTAAGCTTACGTGAAGCTTTACTATTGTTTGCAATGGAGATCTCATTACCCTCTACTTTGTTACCAATGGTGATTTGCTTAGATAGGAAATCTTGCTGGACAAGGCCATCATTTATCACATTTGCTACATCATCAATTTCATCAGAAAGTCGTGTCAATGTTTCATCAACACCTGCAAATGCACTGCCAACATCATGATACTCTTCTTTGTTTACTTGATAGGTCGGCTGTGTATCCGCAAGTACATTAGCCCCACCTCCTAAATACTTATTAATATTCGTATCCAAGGTGGTCACATTCTCCTCAACACCAGATACTGTACCCGTCAATCCCTTAATAGTCTCATTAACTCCATGAAGTTGCTTACCTGTCACTGCTTCTGTTGATTCTGCCGAAACAGTTCCATCCTTCACGCCAGAAAGAACCCGAGATTCTCCTTCACTGTTAGTAATTTTAATCTCAGTACCATCGGTTTTAGCGCCAATAGTGATCTGCTTTGTTCCTAAATTTTTCTCTACAAGAATGTTATTTTCTAGATCTTCAACCTTATCAGAAAGTTGGGTCAATGTAGTATCAACACCTGTAAATGCATCTCCGACATTATCATGGTCTTGACTTTGAATTGTATAAGTTGGTGCCGTGCTTTCCAGTACGTTTGCTTCACCACCTAAATACTTCGCGATATTACTATTTAATGTATAAACCTGACCACCATTTATTGCTTCTTTCGATTCGCTCAAGAGATCTCCATCTGCCACATCTATAATATGTCTACCGGCAGCATTGATTCCAGCAACAGTTACTGCCGGACCATTTACAATAAATAAACCATCGCCTTTTAAACGAACTTTTTCTGTCCAGAAACTCTTCAGCACAAGAGTTTCAGCCAAATCAAATATTATCTTATCATCATTTTTAACAATTTTAATATTGTTACTTCCAGCGACTAAATCGAGGTTGCTGTTTTTATTAATTTTTGTAGTATTTTGACCGTTAACAGAAAGCTGCCAAGTACCACCTTCTTCTTCTACCCATGTTTTTAACGCTTTCAGCTGTGCAACGTTCACTGCATCAGTATCGTCATAACCAGCGGCCACTCCTACAATCTGTCGTGTTTTCCCACCACTCACATCACCCACACTGACTGCTGCGTAAGTACTTTTCCATATAAATGAAGTTTCTTCTGAAGAAATACCACTTCTAGGATCATAACCAGCAATTTCCTTGTTAACACTAGCTTTAGAATTATCACCCAAAGCAATACCGCCTTCCACAAACGATCGCGCATTATAACCAACAGCCGTACCTAATTTAGCCGTAGCAAAAGCACCTATGGCTATCGACTTGTTACCATTAGCTTCTGAAAAAGAACCTACTGCTATAGAATTTGCTTGGAAAGCCTTACTAGCTAGACCTAGAACCGTAGCACCACCTCCTTCCGCTCGCGCTTCCCTACCTATTGCAGTATCTTCTCCAGTTTGTGCGTACGCATTTGAACCAAGTTCAGTGCCAATACCTCTAGAAGTAAAACTATTAAAATAACCCTGTATGCTCTCAGGCGTTGTAGTGCCCTGCTTCATATTCACATCAGTAGCAACAGCACTGAACATAACATCTGTATTAGCAACCCAAGTAACTGGCCTACTCACAGAATCATTAGGATTACAATTCATAAACTGTTGATTTTTAATCAATTTCTTATACTGTTCTTTTGCAGATACTTTCTTATCCGACCGTAATAAACTACGGCTAACAACCTGATCTACCCCACAAGAACGATCACCATTAACTACCTTAACACGCCCATGAGCAACGCTGGCAGAAACCGCACCTGCACTTACACTTTGAACTTTCGACCCTGCTGAAGAAAGATGAGAAGCAAAAACTGGAGAAACGCCCGACAAAAGTGCAGCCATTACCGCCCCTAATGAAACAGCTCTAACCAAAGGCACCTCACAGAGAGGTTTTTGACCATTGAAGCTTTTGTTCTTTGGAGTGATATGTACTTTTTTCATAACAAATCTTTCAAAAATAAAAAAACATCAAAAAATATATTTGGACATCAAAAAGACATAATTGGGCGCTAATTGACGCAACGGTTATTTTTTGTGTTGCAATGTTAAACAAGTGAAGTTTTTCAGTTTTTAAATGAGTTTTTATGTCAACAGTAATCGGAAAGAAGAATAGTCCTTAAAGGTTTTATTTTTAAAAAATACGTGGTTCTCATAACAAGTTTTTCAGAATAAAAATGTTAAACAACTTATTTGAACGTTAAAAGGTATATTTGGTTGTCATTAGCTTAAAAAGACTCAAAAGGTTTTTAATATACAAAGAAAGTGGTGGTGTTCTTTGTGATATTTGAGTTTCTAAATAAACGTTAAGGAGGACTTTCAATCTTTTTAGTGTGTTTTTGAAGTGTCTAAAGAGATTGTTTTGTCTTCAAAAGGTGTTATTTAGAAGTAAAGGTTATGGTGTTTTTTTGTATTTTCCTTATTTTTAAGTAATTAAGCTAAATGGCGGTTATGTGTTTAGGTGTTGCTTCTAAGTTTTTAGAAAGCAACGTGTTTGTATGTTAATGGGTATATGTGTAACGAGTAAAAAATTTAAAGAAGGGTTGTTTTATTTTTTTCGACCTGAGAAGATGTAATTTTTTAGGGGGGATTTTTGAGATAAAATGAATGGGGTGTTTTTGTGTGTGTGTGAAGGGGAATACCAGAGGTTGTGAGTAAAATCTATTTTAGCAATCACATCGGTAGCTAGTGAACTTGCTGGTTCTTGTGAAATCTTTCCTTTACGCAAAACGCTCGCAAATGGATCAACCATGACAACACGTTTGGAACCAAAATCTTTTGCTGCCTCAATAGCTTCTTCATCTGTTGTATTTGGTCCATCAACCACCACAATAGCGCGCAAACGCTCAGCAATACCAATCAGTTCTGCTGCTACGGGATTAGACATTTGTTTGATTGTGGCTGTAGCTGTGGCACCTTTTCCGTCACCTTCAATGGTTATACGGGGTGCTTTTTCATAACCACTTCCACTCTCATCAACCGTAATGTTTCGCACTTCTCCGTTACTAACACTGGCTGTTGCCTTGGCATTGCCTTCTATTTTAACAGTAGCCTTGGTGTAACCACTGCCTACGTGTGTAACATCTATAAGCTCCACACCAGTATCACGTTTGTGGGTAAAACCAGGAGCAATCAAAATGCGTGGTGTTTGCCCAACAATGGATTGTGCTCCTATGAAAGCATGGACACCTTCATAAGCACCATCTGCATTTTGGCCAGAAAAAAGTAACAAGCAATATAATTTATTTAAAAATAAAAAAATAAATTTTAAATAGATATTCTTTTTTCATTTTATCTAAATTATAGCAAAAGAGTTGAAACAGATCCCATTAAAATGAGGACATTGATCTGCAGGAAAGAAGGCAAAAAAACTAACTAAAGAAATCCTTTAACAATTTGTTTAGAAAAACATGTAATGCAAAAATTAAAAAATCAGTCATAGATTGAGAAAATTAGTAAAAATAAGAGTGACTAACACAGAGGTTACAATTTCATAAATGTTTTGATGGATGAACGGTAGTATATCTCTTTATAAAAACAATCGATAGAAACCGACTTTCTATACAAGCAATTAAAAAACTTCAAAAAAGTACAGGATAACCAAAAAATAAGATAATAAAATCAATAGACCTTCCCCCTAACTCTATATAGATCTATTTGATTTTATTGAATTTTGGCGGAGAGAGAGGGATTCGAACCCTCGATATGGTTTCCCATATACACGCGTTCCAGGCGTGCGCCTTCAACCACTCGGCCACCTCTCCAGAGGTTCGCACTATACTCACAAAGAAGTAACCTTCAAGTTTAAATTATATACTTTAAAAAATAAAAAATTACTTTACTCAATCAAATAAAGCTAAAACATATAAAATTATGCTCTTTTTAATTTTATTATTGCAAAGAAAACAGTGCTTCATTCAGGCCTTTAAATGGCGCTACAAAAGAAAGTGTTTTTCCCTCTTTAAGCTGATAAGAGATGCGCACATTGCTGTTTTTGCTTATTTGTTTCATTAAAACAGGCCCTACAGGATATTGCGCCAAACAGATTTCTTGATTGCACTGCTTGTAATTAATAAGAAGCGGTTTTTTAGCATCTTCCATAAATACTTCAATAGGAACATTTATGTTAGCATTTGGCAATGTTCGTAACAACATAACCGGCTGACCATTTTTTGTAGAAACAAGAGACCAGCTAAAAACCTTGTTACCTTCTTTATCATCGTGGATTGTCTGAGTTACATTACAGATCCCTTGCTTCATTGTTTTGTTTTCATCGCAAATTAATGTCCAATAATCAAATTGCATAATAATTCGACGCGTTTCACCAGGCTTTCCACCGGGCACTGATAATTGCGGTGGATGCACCGTATAAACACTGTCTTGCTCCTCAGAAAAGCTTACAGCCTTTCCTAAAAAGACAAGAACAAACAAAAGACCTGCAATAATACTCTTTCGATTTATCACCATTATTTTAATGCTATGCTTAATCCTGCTCCTACACCCCAGTGCCCTCCAGAAGTGGTGACAGATAGATTAGAACGCATCCTTCCATCTTCAGACATATAACCAGCTCCAAAAGCAATTGCTGATTGATCACGCCATACACCGCTACCAAATGCAACACTGAGCATTCCTGGCGTATTAATATAATTTAAATTAGCTACAGCCAAACCGATAGCAGCGGCTTGTCTTGCTTCCTTTTGCACATTTTCAACTCTATAATTTAAAGCATTAAATTTCATATCAGTATAAGTGTTGGCTCGTGCAACAGCACTATTAAATACATCCTCTATTTTTTTATCTGTATACTTGTTGGCGTCTGCAAGAACAAGCCTCATTTGTTCTTCGGTGTAATCATGTAACTGACCGCCATTAACTGCTTGTTTTGAACTTTTTTCAATTTTACCATCTGCAACATTATCAATGAGCACAGGATCACTTTCATTACCACCTGCTAAGGTGATACTATTCATTTTGTTACCGTCTGCATCTTTATCATAGGTGACAACCCTATCATTGAGAATATCGACTTGATCAACCACATTATCAATCCTGTTTTCAAGCTTATTAGCCTTCTCATTTGTCGCCCAAAGTTGATCACCTGTGACCACATCAGTGGAACCCTGTGCCACTGCACCATTTGCTACATTCGTGATCTTACCAGGCCGACTATTATGATTAGCATCATAAGCTCTTTGGCTATCATCCCAATTTAAACCATTAGATTTTACCTGAACTTCAACTTGTTGAATATGATCATTAACGCCAGATATACTACTATTAACAGCATTAAAAGCATCAGCTACATTATTATATGTTTGTTTTCTACTCCTATCCTTCGCACCAAAGTTTGCAATTGTAAACATCGGCTCTTTCCATTGACCATTATACTCAGCGCCACCACCAAAATACTTCGCTATCGTGGTGTTTATCGAATAAAATTGAGAACCTGTCACTGCTTCTGTAGAAGCACCTGAAACAGCTCCATCCTTCAAGCCGGTAAGTTTACGTGCTTCTCCTCTACTGTTAGCAATCTTGATCTCAGCACCCCCAACATCCTTACCAATGGTGATAATATGCAAACCTGAATCTTGTGCTACAAGGCTATTACCAACCGTACTCTTTACATTTCCAACCCTCTCAGAAAGCTCTGTTAGTTTACTATTAATACCTTTAAGTGCTGCTTCAACACCAGTATGGCCTCGACCCTGAATTATATACATCGGTGCCTTACCTTCCAATACATCCGCGTCACTACCTAAATACCGCGCAATCGTGGTGCTCATCTCATAAAGCTGCTTCCCTGTAATAGCATCAGTAGAGTCATGAGCAATATCTCCATCTTCAAGAAATGTAAGCTTGCTATTTTTTCTTTCCCTTCCTTCTGTATGAAGTGCAACAAATGCCTGCTCAGATTTTCTCCATACCAAAGTATTATATTGCAAATTTGTAGAAATCTTACCGATTTCTGTAGTAAAGTGAGTAGATACATGCGTTAAACGACTATTTACATTCCTGATATTCAAATCAAGTTCCGTAAAAGCACTACCAACATCACTAAAATAATCCGGCCTCACCTCACCATTTGTAGAAACACGAGATAAAGTATATTGTGGTCCTAGAAGAATGCTATCACGAACTTTTGCACCACTCCCTAAATAAGCTGCAAATTTGTTGCTTACCGAGTAAAGTTGCTTGCCAGTAACTGCATCTGTTGATTTGTCTGACAGCTCTCCATCCTTCACACCAGAAAGAACCCGAGATACTCCTTTTTTGTTAGTAATACTAATCTTATTACCTTCTACTTGGCCACCAATGGTGATCAGCTGAGATGGGAAATTTTGTTGGACAAGGCCATCACTTAATGCGTTTGCAACATCATCAATTTTACTAGAAAGCTTCGACAACGCATTATTAACACCATCAAAGGTACTGCCAACATTATTATAGCGTTGTTCTTGAATTGTATATGTTGGTTCTATACCCGCAAGTATGCTTGCTCCACCACCTAAATACTTCGCAATATCGCTATTTAGAGTATAAACCTGACCGGCATTAACTGCATCTTTCGATCTGCTAGAGAGAACTCCATCAGCCACGTCTGTAATTTTTTTATTGAAAGCATCAATTCCAGAACTAGTAATTTTTGGCCCCCCCACAATAAGTAAGCTACTCTCTTTTAAAAGAGCATTTCCTACCAAAAGACTCGACACTTGAAGTTCCTTATTCAAATCAAATGTTATCTTATCACCACTTCTAGCAATCTTAATATTTTTACTTCCAATTAAATCAATTGTGTTTTTTGATGTAACCTTTGTAGCACCTCCACTATTAACAGAAAGCTGCCAAGCACCCCAAATATCTTGTTGATTTGCGTGTACACTTGAGCCCCGCTCAATACCCTGATCATTCTTAATAGCAAAAACTGGAGAAACACTCAACAGAAGCGTTAACACTGTAGTTCCTAATGAAGCTATTTTGACCCAAAGTGACCTATAAAGAAAATGACCATAATTTAATCTACTGTTTTTTAAGCTTAAATACAATTTTTGCATAACACCCCCTTGAACAAGATAATATATGAAGCACTAAAACAAAACCCAACATCATCACAGAAAGCAAAGGAAAGCCCTTCGCAAAATCAATGTTGCGCACTAGAAAAAATGAAAACAAAAGAAAATCTGTCGATGCCGTTATTTATTTTGACATCGCTCTACAATTTTTTAAAAATATTGAAGCTTAGAAAATATTACAGCCTTCTCAATTGAAAGCCTTTAAATAAAAAAGAAAACATACAACTTATTTTCAAAATATTGTATAACCTCCATCAAAAAACGTAATCCATTTTTGTGATAAAAGTGACCTTTATTAAAGCTCAATTTTTTCCTCAAATAACGCGCAGTAAAAAAATAGCAAGAGCACCAATAAATAATTTTTATAGATTTTTTATAAGCTAGATTCTTATAAAGATTGAAATGTATTTTATATTCAATAGTATCTACAGTATATTTTATAAAATATCGAAATTTATATAATAAGATACTGAAAATTTGTCATTACAGCTCTACTTACAATTATAAGAAAACTTCAAAAAAATCTTTCAATATGCAATTTTACTTTATGAAAAATACTTTTCAGATATAATTGAAAACTTAAATAATAAAATATTGCCGTCTTCACTTTATAAATTAGCATCATATGTCGATTTTTGGTAACATATAAATAACATACTGTACTTATGAGTAAAATAAGAAGAAATTAATAGAAAAACTACTCAAAAAACAGTTCAATAATATTAAATCATTCACCTAACTATAATATTAAAGCTGAAAAATGCTATCATCAGGATAATTTTTGTGTAAAAAAAATCCTCTTCGTAACTGCTTTCATTGTATAAACTAGAAAAAATCCTTAAAATCTGTTCTAACTCAGAAATCAACACATAATAAATGACGTTTTCTTTAGTTATAATGATAAACTCTAAATAAAAATCATCAATTGATTTTATTACGATTTCCCTTGCTCAAATAACTCAGAAATATTAAATAGCTAAGAATTTATACTACAAGTAGAAGATCATATTTGTTATCGTTGTGCTAATAATTAATAAACAAACTTCTAGATAGTGCTAACGCAATGGACAGTGCCTATGTTATCTATTCATAAGATCAGCTATAATAATAGCCGCCTATACTACTTACTAAATAATACCTACTTAATCTTAATGCTAAAATATTGATGCTTACAGTAAAAACTTCTGCAATATCGAGCGTATGCTAATATAGTTGTATGAAACACTACCCCTAATATTGTTATCAACCTCACAACTTTCGTACAGTCAAGCTAAACTATATCAAAATGATAAATCGTCTGTAAAATAACACCAAGTAAAACATCATTTTAAAATGAATAATTTATACGTGGATTTGAGTCCAGCTAAACTAAGCATCCAACATTAAATAATCCAACAGAGCGCATCCTAACAAAGAATCATTTGTCTTAAAACATACCTATAAATTGCTGCCCACTCGCTAAGCTCAAACAATATCATAACCTTCCCATTATCAAAAAACAAACTTGAGCAATCAAAGTTTCATTTTTAAATAAAATTGTATAAACAGAATAAATTGTTGTAGAATCCAAGTTATTATTCAATATCTTCAGCATAAAGAAAACGTGAAATAAATCTTTCAGCAAGATAATCAGGAAATTCTGTTTTGTTCCAGTTTCTCATATAGCTTTGATACTTTTATACATCCAGAATAAAAAAGATGGGACATTACCTTTTTTAAATGCCTCAAACCTTTATAAAATTGAAATCTAATATATACTAATCTCTTTTTAAAGAATACTCAGATTACTTCATTTCCCTCACATAGGAATGACTGAAACATAGGAGCGATTATCCGCTTTCTTACGAAAAGAAACTTTCCCATTTGAAAGCGCAAAAAGAGTATGATCTTTTCCAATACCAACATTCTCACCAGGATGCCAACGCGTACCACGTTGACGTACAATAATATTTCCTGCAATAACAACTTCACCACCAAATTTCTTAACGCCAAGGCGTTTTGATTCTGAATCGCGACCATTACGCGAGGAACCACCCGCTTTTTTATGTGCCATGGAATTCTCCCTTAATCTTCTTTACTTTCTGATATTGCAGCCACTACTTTCTGTGATGCAACCTTTTTTTTAGCAGTTTTTGTGGTAATTTCTTTAGAAGAAGTAGAAGTCTTTGCTTCTTTTGCTACAGCTGCTTTCTTTTCAACCGACTTTGCTGCTGCTTTTTTAGGCTTTGAACCATCCGTTAAAATTTCTAAAATACGAAGCGTCGTCATTTCTTGACGATGACCACGAGTACGCTTTGAATTTTGACGACGCCGTTTCTTAAATGCAATAACTTTACGTGCACGCCCCTGTTCTACAATTTCAGCTGTAACTAAACCCTCAGCGACAACAGGCGCACCGATAGTCACACTCTCCCCCTCACCTACCATCAATACATTATCGAATTTAATGATGTCACCAATGTTGCCAATGATTTTTTCAACTTTTAATACTTGGTTAGCAACAACACGATATTGTTTACCACCTGTTTTGATGACTGCGAACATTTTTTATCCTTTCGTTCGATCCCGCTCTTATTTCACTTTTGATTTATTCAGCAGAGAAATAGGCTTCTTTTTATCAGTCGTAAAAATTTAAAAAGATAACTCACACTTCTTAGAGCGCAAAAAATTCCTTAATACTTATATATATGATAGAATTTCTTTTCTCTGTCAAGAAAAGCCAACGAAGAAGCAAAAAAAGGTTGTACTTAAAACAATTGAAGATTATCAAATATTATATACACAAATTTACAATAGAAAAATTTTATTGCACTTACATATGGAGAGATGGCTGAGTGGTTGAAAGCACCGCACTCGAAATGCGGCATAGGGGTGACTCTATCGAGGGTTCAAATCCCTCTCTCTCCGCCAATTGCTAAAATAGTTGAGATAAATTTTCAAACCTTTTTATTTAATGCGTCTTGCTTGAATATGTGCCAATAATCCTAATGTTGAACTATCGCGATTATTAGCTTTAGCTTTTCCACGTATAACGGGTAACAATTCATTTGCTAATTCTTTACCAAATTCAACACCCCATTGATCAAATGAATTAATATTCATTAAAACACCTTCAATAAAAATACGATGCTCATAAAGCGCCATTAAACGACCAAGTGTAAAAGGTGTCAATAAATCCTGAATTAGCATAATGCTTGGCCGATTTCCTTTTAAACTTTTATGAAGTGCCAAATCATTTACTTCACTATCATTAATTGTATTATTAACAACAGTGTCCCAGCTGTCTTTAATAATGTGGCCTTTCATCAAAGCCTCTGATTGTGCCAAACAATTAGCTACTAATATATCATGCATATGACTTAAATGTGATTCATGCCCTTTGACAAATAAAATAAATTCTACAGGAATAATATCCGTTCCTTGATGCAGAAATTGGAAAAAAGCATGCTGCCCATTCGTCCCTGCATCACCCCAAACAACTGGACCGCTTGAAAAGTCTATTGGTTTGCCATCTAAAGAAACATACTTGCCATTTGATTCCATATCAAGCTGCTGTAAATAAGCTGGAAAGCGCACTAAACGCTGTGCATAAGGAATAACTGCACGTGATGAATAACCACAAACAACACGATGCCAGAATCCTAAAAGAGCAAATCGAATCGGAATATTTTTATGCAAAGGCGCAGTTTTAAAATGCTCGTCCATCTGGCGTGCACCCTTGAGAAACTGACGAAAGTTTTGACCACCAATTGCTAACATAACAACAAGTCCGATCGCTGACCAAACTGAATAACGTCCTCCAACCCAATTCCAAAATTCAAAAATTCTTGAAGAATCTATACCAAATTCTATCACTTTATCGACTGCACTCGAAACAGCAACGAAATGTATTTTTACCGCTTCTTTTCCTAAATGTGAACTGATCCATTGGCGTGCAACTTTAGCATTGGCTACTGTTTCAGATGTTGTAAAAGTTTTAGAAGCAATAATAAAAAGCGTTGTTTCCGGATTCAAATCAGCAAGAATATCAACAATATGTGCACCATCCACATTAGAAACAAAATGACAACGTGGCCCATCATGATAAGGTTTTAAAGCATTGGTAACCATTACAGGTCCAAGATCAGACCCTCCAATACCAATATTTACAATATCAATTATCTTCTTATCACTATACCCTCTATAGTTACCACAACGAACCATTTCAGAAAATTTTTCCATACGGGTAAGAACAGTATGAATGTCTTGAACAATATTACGCTTGTTCAACATAAAAACTTCATCAGTAGATAAACGTAACGCAATATGAAGAGCCGAACGTTTTTCAGTTACATTAATAGCTTCCCCCGAAAACATTGCCTTACACTTGCCTGAAACATCTGCTGTAATAGCAAGGTTATCTAAAAGTTGCAGCGTGTTTAATGTTACACCACATTTCGAAAAATCGAAAAGGAAATCATCAAGTTTTAAAGAAAAACGAGTAAAACGTTGTTTATCTTCTGCAAAATGTCGACGAATATCACAAACCTTATCTTCTGTAATATGCCTTTTTAAAGCCTTCAAAGCTACTTCAAAGGCTCTTTCACTGCGAACCATAATTATTTTCCCCAGTCATTGACAATAATATCAAGACACAAATCACTCTAAAACAGAGGATAGTTCCTTTACTCCAACCAATTCTGACTGCTCACATATGAAAAATAATACAAAAACGAAAAGACAAAGCACTCTCAAATGGCATCTCTTAGACAAAAATAAAAAATTGTGCTAACCTTCTATTCGAAAGCATTTATTTGACTTGGCTTAATTCTTTTGTCAAATGTTTAACTTCTTCTGATTTTGGCTTTATAAAACGTCCAAGAAATAGATAAACAACTGGTGTTACATAAAGCGTAAAAATAGTTGCCAACCCCAAACCACCAACAATAACCCAACCTAAAGCTACACGGGCTTCTGCACCAGCACCTTTTGCTAAAATCAAAGGAATACCCCCTAAAATAGCACAAATCATTGTCATACAAACTGGCCGAAGACGAACATTAGAAGCTTCTTCTACAGCTTCACGTACACTTTTACCTTGATCACGTAACTGATCTGCAAATTCAACAATTAGAATACCATTTTTAGCCATAATACCAATTAATAGAATTAAACCAATTTTACTATAAATATTGAGACTAACACCACCCAAAAGCATGGCAATTACTGCGCAACCAATCCCTAATGGTACAGTCGCCATTATAATAAAACCTGAAATAAAGCTTTCAAACTGCGCAGCTAAAATCAATAAAATAATCAAAAAAGCAATTCCAAAAACGATCATCAAATCAGAAGATGTTTCACCAAGCGTTGCAGCATCCCCCAAAGGAATAATATAATTTCCCTCTGACAATAAAGGAAGCGCAGCTTCTTTTACAGTCTTATAAGCACTTCCTAAAGAAACTCCTGGAGCGAGATTTGCACCTATAACAACAGCGCTCATGCGTTCTTCCCGTTTTAATTGAGGTGCAATAGCTTTTTCATGTAAATCCGTAACAACCGACAAAGGAACATATTTATTGTCTTTGGTTTTTAAAAAAACATTCTCTAAATCAGCAGGATTATTAATAGGATTTTTACGTGATGTAAGTTTTACATCATAAGCGTGATCATCCACATAAATCGAACCAATCTGCTTTCCATCCACCATCGTTTGCAATGTATCACCTAAATTGGTGATATCAATTCCCAAATCAGAAGCTTTTTCTCGGTCAATTTCGATAAAAAATTGAGGTTGTGTCGCATCAACAGTAAGCCGCGGACGAACAAATTGCGGATCAGTGTTCAAAGTGCTTACAAGCTTATCAGCAATCGATTGCAGTTGGGTATAATTATCTCCAACGACTGCAAACTGCAATCCTTGACCAATTCCTGAAACTCCTAAAGAACTAATTTGTGCAGCAAACGCAAAAACTCCCGGAAACTGCCTAACTTGTGCATTAACATCTTTTAAAATCTCTTGTTGGCTACGCGAACGCTTGTCCCAAGGTGAAAGCAACAAGATAAGAAAACCACTGTTAGATGAGCCTCTAGCTCCAGAAATAGAATAACTGCTAACAACTTCACCAGAATCACGCAATGTTTTTAAGCTCGCTTCAATTTGCTGCATTTGCTCATTCAGATAATGTACTGAAATATCTTGCGGACCATTAACAACCAAAAAAATAATTCCCCTATCTTCTGCTGGAGTTAACTCCTGTTTGAGTGCCATATAGCCTCCAATACAGAAGACGAAAAAAATAAGTGAAGCAAAAACAACAGTCCAAGGTCGTTCCAAACATTTATGCAAACTATGAGCATAACCCCTACCAAAGAAAGTACTCACCCGAGACAGAAAAACTAAACGATGTTCCTTTTGTTCATTATCTTCAACATGTTTTGCTTCTTTAAGAAAGAGCGAAGCGAGCATAGGACAAAGAGTTAAAGCAACAACCGAAGAAAGCAAAACAGACACTGCTAACACAAAACCAAATTCTCTAAAAAGCCCCCCTATTTGTCCAGGAAGAAAGGAAATAGGCACAAAAACAGCCACCAAAGTTAATGTCGTTGCCACAACAGCAAAAAACACTTCTTGCGTTCCTAATACAGCTGCTGACCGAGCACCAAATCCCATATTGCGCCACCGAACAATATTCTCAAGAACAACAATTGCATCGTCCACAACAAGCCCTGTTGCTAAAACAAGCCCTAAAAACGTGAGAATATTCAAGGAAAAGCCCGCAAGATAAATCGCAGCAATTGTCCCAATCAAAGCTACTGGAATAGATACAGCAGGAATAAGTGTTATACGAACATCTCTCAAAAATAGAAAAATAATTAAAACAACACTAAGTACAGCAATGACCAATGCAACCTCAACTTCATGAAGAGCACTCTTAATAAAAATAGCATCGTCATTAGGAATACTTATATGGACAGAAGAAGGGAGAATAGTTTTGAGGCGCTCCACAACTGCTCGAACATTCTTGGAAATATCAAGAGTATTGGATTGTGCCTTACGCACAATACCTAACCCAATCCCCACCTTCCCGTTTACACGAAGAATAACTGTCTCTACATCAGGAGACAAAGTAACGTGCGCAACATCACCAAGACGTACATGGGGCTTTAATACAACCTGTTCAAAAGCCTCTGGTGTCGTCAAACGAGCAGTTGCCCGCACAATTAAAGCTTGCTCAGAATTACGCAATGATCCCACAGGGGCATCAGTGGTCATATCAGATAAAACACGTGAAATATCTCCCACAGTCAGCCCATAACTGGCAAGCTTTGCTTGATCAATATCAATTTGAAAAATCTTCACACGAGCGTTATCAACTTGCACATCACCAACACCATCAACGGCAGAAAGCGCATCAACAATTTGATCATTCACAATCGTTGTTAAATCATCAATACTCATTGTTGGTGAAGTCACAACCAAATACATCATTGCAGCAGCATTTGAATCTGCTTTAATAATTACAGGTGGCTCTGCATCTTTTGGCAGAGAATAGGTAATACGAGAGATAGCATCACGAATATCAGATGCTGCGACATTTAAATCAACACCTACATTAAATTTAACTTCCACACGAGAACGACCAAAAGAGGAAGTTGAAGAAATCGTTTTAACCCCTGACACACGAGAAACGGCATCTTCTATAACTTTCGTAATTTCACGATCAATTGTTTCTGCCGATGCACCTGTAAAATTCGTCTGAATTGTTGCCACTGGAATATCTACATCTGGCAGTTCACGCACATCAACGCTTATCCATGCAGAAATCCCTGCAATAATAATCATAGCATTCAAAACAAAGGTAAAAACTGGCCTACTAATGAAAAATGCCATCATACCGCCTTGCTCTGACTTTGCTAAAAGCTGTTGCTTTTCAAATTCTTGATTCATTGCCCATCCTGACCATTAACTTCTGATAATTGCTTTTGATGAGCCTTTGAATCATTAATAATGACTTTACCACCTGGACGAAGCATTTGTACCCCTTGAACGACAATTTGATCACCTTTTTCTAAAGGAGCCTTCACAAATACTTGATTTGCCATATGCTGAACAATCGATACTGGAACATATTCTACCTTACCCTCTTTTACACGCCAAACAAATGACCCTCTACTGTTCCACTGAACGGAAAGAGGATCAACGACTGGGAAAGAACCTTCATGGAATTGAAATGTAACAGAAAAAGACATACCAGACATAAGTATATTTTTTTCATTCTGGATTTCAACTTGAACGTGAAGTGTACGGCTTTGTGTATCAACCATATTATCAAGCGCATAAACATGGCCAACAAAAGTCTTATCTGGTTGGGCTATTAGGGTTGCACTTACTTCATCTCCTTTATGGATGCGTGATGCATATCGCTCAGGCACCCAAATATCAATCAAAATACGTTCATTATTCTCAATACGGCCTATCACAGTATCAAGACCAACAGAATTTCCCACATCAATAGGCAAAATGCCAACAATTCCACTAATTGGCGCACGAATTGTTCGCCGATTAAGCGCTAAATCAGCATCAGATAAAGTTAAATTTGCATTCTCTAATTCTAAGCGTGCAGTAATCTCTTGAACCTCAGTCGCTGTATTAGTTGCGCGCAACTTAAGAATACGTGAAAGCGTTAAAGCGCTATTGTCGCGTTGAACTTTCGCTCTTGCAGCTGCTATTTCTTCCTTTTTAGAATCAAGCTTTGCAATCGCATCACCCGCCTGCACTTTTGTGCCAGCAGATACAAAAATTTTATCAACAACACCCCCTGACCAAGGAGTTAAATCCACCGCCGCAATAGCCCGTCCACTACCAATAGCATTAAAACGTTCATAAAAATTTTGAACTTTAACAAGATCAACAACGACATTTACCGGCGGCATTCCCATTGGCATTTTTGATGTTGCATGCAATGCGTTTTTTGTTTTACCTTCTGTAGGAACGAGGTATTCTATATTATGTTTTGGCCAAAAATAAATGGCAACACAAATAACACCCAAAAGCATTAATGGAATGATCTTTTTCAACGACCCCATACATCTATCCTTGCTTTTTCATTTACTTACGCCAATGCATTTGAAATAGTCTTCAGCAGCAATATTCAAATTTTGCAAAAATCGAATTATGAATAGTGTAACTACACCGCAAAAACGTATCTCATCTATATAATCTTATTATATCTGACTATCTTTCATGGAACAGACCGTCAAGTTAACTATCGTTCATCTTAGATTCTTACCACAAACAAAATAAAAAAATACTATGTAGAAACACTACAAAAATCGCAAATATTTCACAAACTTCAAACAAAAAAATTTTTTTACCAAGTTTCACTTGCAATTCATCAACGAAACGATTAGGAACCCCATGTCTTAATGATATAAGAGACTAAAAATTTATGCACCCGTAGCTCAGCTGGATAGAGCACCAGACTACGAATCTGGGGGTCAGGAGTTCGAATCTCTTCGGGTGCGCCAAATATTAGTAGAATCAAAACACTATAGACAAATTAAAGACTTTTAATTTTGTTGGTTTTATTGAATTTGTGGCTTTTACCTCATACTTTTTTAGTTTTTTTTATGGTTAATTGTTTTCTACGATAACCATCTTAGTATTTAGTATAAAGTAGTGCTACAATAACATAACTAAT
Organism: Bartonella bovis 91-4; assembly: GCF_000384965.1. Classification (NCBI taxonomy): domain Bacteria; kingdom Pseudomonadati; phylum Pseudomonadota; class Alphaproteobacteria; order Hyphomicrobiales; family Bartonellaceae; genus Bartonella; species Bartonella bovis. Next base: position 317,737 of record NZ_CM001844.1, on the reverse strand, counting down.
ACCCAGCTATACTGTACTACTCTATTACTTACTGACAGAAAATTACCTTGATTTTAATTCAAGCAATGAAATTAGAAGTTCTTATAAACGCATATTTGTACGCTTTATTGTTAATTATGAAAGCCCACTTATAGCAAAAAAAATAGAGTTTTTGAAAAGCAATATAGACAACCACCTTATTTATATGGTATGCGCATTGATAATGTAATTCTTTTGAGTTTGTTCAAAGGGCGATTGGCTTTTGCCTATTTATTTATGACACTGAAACAAAGTAAGGTAAACTGTGCAAGTACTCGTTCGTGATAATAATGTTGATCAAGCATTGCGCGCGTTAAAAAAGAAAATGCAGCGTGAAGGTATCTTTCGTGAAATGAAGATGCGTGGATATTATGAAAAACCATCAGAAAAGCGAGCTCGTGAAAAGGCTGAAGCTATTCGTCGTACACGTAAACTTGCTCGTAAACGCGCACAAAGAGAAGGCCTTATTGGTAACGGTCGAGCTGCTTTTATGCGATAATACATTTTTGTTGGTGTATTATAAAGTAGCTCCAACGAAAAAGTCGGTTAATGTTATTTCAAAGAATTCAGACTTAAGTCTATAAATGGGAATTTTTTCTTCATTTTAAATAAATTTTACTCTGTGCCCTAGACATGATTGCTGATTCTCACCTACTGTTAATAGCTTCATGATTGCATGACATTGTTTAGCTATTTTAAAAAGAATAGAAGAGAGAAAGCATGAATGGGGCTTTTACCACAGAAAATATGAAATGTTTTTTTATACAGGCATAAAAATTTTTTTCTACTTTAAAAATCTAATAAGCACATTCTAAAAATACTGGTTCTACAGACCTACCCCAAATAGAATGATAATTAGACAACAGCCTGTCAGCGTCCGTTTGTCCCATTGCAATCATTTCTTCCAAAGGATTAAGAAAACTTGCCTCATCATAACCAGCAGTATCATACTGCTTGCGATTTTTTAAACCCTTACGTGAAATCGCAATAGCCTGGTGTGCTAATTCTAAAATCACCGTTCGACGAAAAGGTGTTTGGAGCCCTTCTTTTGGAACACGTCTACGCATATCTAAAACTTCTTCAAAACACCAATCTTTTGTTAAAGCTTCTGCTTCATTAAGTGCTTCACTATCATAAAGAAGACCAACCCAAAAAGCAGATAATGCGCAGATATGTTGCCAAGACCCACCGTCAGCACCTCTCATTTCTAAAAAGCGTTTTAAGCGTACTTCAGGAAATAAAGTCGACAAGTGATCTACCCAATCTCCTATATTGGGTGTTGAATCTGCAATTTGCCCTTTCAATGCTCCATTCATAAATTGGCGAAAAGTTACATGTGTACAATCATGATAATGCCCATCGCGTACAATAAAATACATTGGTACATCAAGTGCCCACTCAACATAATCAGCAAATCCAAAGCGTTCGGAAAATATAAAAGGAAGCACTCCTGTCCTTTGATTATCAGTATCACACCAAACGTGAGAACGCCAAGACAAGAAATTATTTGGGCACCCCCCGATAAAAGGTGAATTGGCAAATAATGCTGTTGCAATGGATTGCAATTTCATTGATACTTGCATTTTCCGCCGCATATCAGTTTCAGATGAAAAATCAAGATTCACTTGGATAGTCGCTGTTCTATACATCATATCAAGACCACCATGACCAACTTTTGGCATATATCTAGTCATAATTTGATAACGTGATTTGGGCATTTGCGGTGTTTCAGCTAAAGTCCATTTCGGGCTAGCACCAATACCTAAAAAACCGATACCTAATGGTCCTGAAATTTTTTTGAGGAGAGCCAAATGTTCCATCAGCTCACAATAAGTCTGACCAACCGTTTTCAATGGTGCACCAGATAACTCAAACTGCCCACCAGGTTCCAAAGAAATCGCACCTTGACCTGCTGATTCTACAAGTCCAACAATATTTCCTTCATCTAAAATAGCTTTCCACCCTAGAGCTTGTTGCATCCCCTCCAAAAGTGAACGAATACCCCTTTCACCTTCATATGGAACAGGACGAAAACCATTTATATAGAATGGAAATTTTTCATGCTCTGTACCAATACACCAGTCATTTTTTGCTTTACAACCCTCTTGGAGATAACCAACTAGAGAATCTAAATTGTGAATTTCACTTTTATCAGTTGTATCAAGCACCATAAATTATTTTACCTTATCAACAAGTTCCATCACTTTAAATGAATTGTTTTAAATGACATTGCAAGCTTCTTAATCGATTGACCAAACCCCTATTGCAGTATTAATAAGCGCCAAAGCTGCAACAGCTGCAGTATCAGCACGTAAAATACGTGGACCTAATGATATAGAAATCACAAAAGAATGTTTTCTTAAAAGAATCTGTTCTTCTTCACTAAATCCTCCTTCTGGTCCAATAAGAACACCAAGCGGAATAGTTCCATGCTTCTTTAAAAGAGGTAATGGATTCTGTGTTTTATGCGACTCATCGCAAAAGAACAAAGAGTGTGTCTTATCCCAATGTGCTAAAAGTGTTTTTAGCGATACAGCAGGTAAGCATTCCGGTAAAGACAAAATGCCACATTGTTCAGCCGCCTCAATAATATTAGCCTTTATACGTGCCATATTGATACGAGAAACTTGTGTATGATGTGTTATAACAGGCTGCAAAACAGACACCCCCATTTCTACAGCCTTTTGCACCATATAATCTAAACGTGCATGTTTAAGTGGAGCAAAACAATAAACAAGATCTGGACATATTGTTTGAGGTCTTGTTTGGTGAATAAGTTGAACCACTACAAACTTTTTTTTAATAGCGGTAATCTTGGCTAACCATTCACCATCTTGCCCATTAAAAAGCAAAATCTGAGCTCCTTCTTTCATGCGCAAAACATGCACAAGGTAAGAAACTTGAGCTCCTTCTATCTCTATCTTTCTGTTCAAAGAAAGTGGCTGCTGAATAAACAACCTTTGAAATTTATAATTTACACGCATAAAAAATTCGTGACAGAGCAAATTACAATCGTCAAGATAATGAAACAAAAAACACAATTAAAAGGAAAAATCAGCCCCATAGAATTACAATATACTGAAGAGTGATAGAATTTATTTACCTTTGTTTATAATAATTGGAACAAATAGAATATTAAATGATTCTATTTGCATAAAAATTAATCACAAAATATTCTTTTGCACTCAACGACTTGCCTTATGATTGGAGAAAGATATGTCTGCTAAAAAAGCGACCATTATTATTGTTACCACAATTTTAGCCTTTATTCTGATCACTATAGGAATTAGCTCAGTTGGAACAAAGGGAAAGCATATAATTGCCACAGATGGCTATGGTATTTCCTCTCAAATACGTTAGACTCCTGGTAGTGTATTCTTTAAAATTTTATTCTAAAATAATATTTTTGAGTGATTTTTTAAAATCAATAATGAAAAATAAAGATTTAATTTTCATCGATATTTTTCTTAACAAAAAAATTTCCTAGAGACTGCCCCGTAGAGCTAAGTGAAAAACTAAAAGGCCGCACAAGGCTATTAGTAAGACATTGAACATCTTTGCATAAAGTGTCTGAACGATTATTTTTCTGTAATCGTGCTTGCAATATAAAATCATTCTGCTTTTTCTTAGTAAAAGGCATTGCAATTGAACCATCAATAGACAAATTCCAATCTGCCGTACGTATTAATGATTCTATCTCCGTTACTGTGCCATCCAAAAATTTTGCTTTAATATTGAAACGCTCAAAAGGCGTTGAAAACGCATGGTTATTTACTAAAAAAAACTGTTCATTCTCTGAAAGCTTGTGCTGCAACTCATTTAAATCATATCTCAATAATCGGCCAGAAGGCATATCCACTGTTAACTGCCCTTGCATTTTCTCAAGGATTTCCGACCAACGACTAACAAGCATTTGTATTGTTACAATAAAGTCAGTTTTAGCTTGTATAAACGGAGTTAGTCCTAAAGCCTCTGAAACAGCCTGCACATCAACAGAAGTACCCGAAACACGTCCTTCAATGCGCGCTTTTTTACCATTTGGTACAATTTGGACATTACTCTGAATAGATCCACCAAAAACATTTACATTTCCAAGATCAAAAATCCCATGCCCATTTCCAACTTGCATTGCTGCTGCCAAATTTGTGAGTACAATTTTACCTACTTTTGCTTGCGGTGCTGAAAGTCGCACATCTAATCCAATGCGATCAAAAATTGCCATATTAAAGAATCTATTTTCCTCTCCAACAGATGAAAACATCGACGCCAATACATTAAAATCCACATTATCAAAAGCTAAAGATCCGATTATGGTAGGAATACGATTTTGAAAGTCAAATTCCAAAGCTCCACGTGCATTTGTAACACCCATTGTAAATGTAATATTATTCATTTCGATACGCGTTGGCTGTGCTAAAAAATGAGATTCCCCTACAATAGGCAGTTTTAATCTTTCCCCCCAAAACTGATTTCTACCGATCCAAGCTAGTGTTTGATTCCAGCCAGGAGAACGCATTGATACTTTTCCATCAAAAATGTAATATTCAGATAATCGCGCTTTTCCCATAAACGTTATACCACCACGCACAGAATTGAAGCTCACTCTAAGTGAGCTTTGCCCCCCTGCTAAAAGTAATAAAGCTTGATCAGCATTAATTAATAATTCCGTTAACTCTCCATGCCAACGAGCATTTGCACGAAACCGTGCTGCTTGTGTCAATTCCGACCAATCTATAGTTGCATTCAGTCCTGTTATTTTTTCTGTTACATCAGAAACACTATCACGATAAATAAGAACACCATTTTCAATAACAATACGTCCAAAAGGTTGGTTTAAAAGGCGTTCTATATCTGGCTGATCAGGATTAAGTTTAACAATTTCACGAGCATTACGTACTGCTAACCCCAAAGTACCTTGCGATTGTGAAAGTGTATTAAAAAAATCAGACACTGTTTTAAAAGGCTTTCCCATAACAAATTGTGGATGCACAATTCGTGTTTCTGAAAAAGAAATACATCCCCTAAAAAGATCAATTAAAGAAAGATCTACTTCTATTGATTCAGCTTCCATTAAAGGCGCAACATCATCAATTTTTGATGTTAAAGTAACTCCTGAAAGAAATGCTTTTGGATAAGGAAAAAGTTTCAAACGTGGTGGATCACGCAATTGCACATTATAGCCTGTCCACGCACTTAAATCCTGTGCCATTCGGAGACGAATCGCGTCTGTCGATACAAGATAAGGTAAAATGACAACAGAAGCTCCAAGCAAAAAAACAACTGCAACAAAAATCCCACTCAAAAATTTTATTATTCTGATGAGCACAATTTCCTCTATAGACCCTATAATAGATTAAAACGAAACTAAATGATCATTAAAAAATGGTTTTTATAATCCTATAATTTGCTATATCTATTTAATAACTCAATTACCCTTATTCTTATTCAAATTTTATTGAAACAACAATGTTACTCTCTTTTTTATAAAGCAACTATTTTCCACTACTCTCTAACAGAAAGCAGATAGTCAAACCGTGTAACTATGTTTATTAAATAGTGCCATAAAACTCTTTTTACTATCAGCAAATACTTTATAAAAAACTGAATATCCCTATCGAAAGGATTCTTCTCATGGACAATATTATTGACGGAAAAAAGCTTGCTGAAAACACCATTAATAAAGTCAAAAAAGAAACAAAAAAATTCCGTAACAATCATAAAATACAGCCTGGGATTGCTGTTATCATTGTTGGAGATGATCCTGCAAGTCAAATTTATGTTACCTCAAAAAGTAAAAAAGCTGAAGAATGTGGTTTCCTTTCAATTAAGCACACAATTCCCCAAGACACGAAAGAAGAAGAACTTCTACAACTCATTGAAACGTTAAATTCCGACCCTAAAATCCACGGGATTTTGGTGCAACTCCCTCTGCCTGCTCATATTAATACGAACAAAATAACGCAAGCTATCGCTGTCCAGAAAGATGTTGATGGTTTTCATTATATCAATATAGGAAAACTCTCAGCAAATATATTTGAAGATACTATCATTCCCTGCACACCTGCTGGTGTTATGATGATAATCGAACAACAATGTGGGCAAGATCTATCAGGTCTTGATGCGGTCATTGTTGGGCGTTCTAATATTGTTGGCAAACCTATGGCAGCCTTATTGATGGCAGCCAATGCCACTGTGACAATCGCTCATAGTCGCACTCGTGATCTTGATGAAGTATGTCGTAGTGCCGATATTTTAGTTGTAGCTGTTGGTTGCCCACATATCATTAAGAAAGATTGGGTAAAAGAGGGAGCTATTGTTATTGATGTTGGCATTAACCGGATTGAAGCTTCAGAAAAAGGTACTAATAAAACCCGTCTTGTTGGTGATGTAGATTTTGCAGAAGTTAAAGAAAAAGCCGCCGCTATTACTCCTGTACCAGGGGGTGTTGGTCCTATGACGATTGCTATGCTCATGGTCAATACGCTTAAAGCTGCTGCTCGAGCACATAAGTTGCCTATACCAAAATTCTAAGACTTTTTTGTACTTTTACCACAGTTATATAAATTTTCTACGTTTTGTGTTCTCAATCTGTCATAATAATAAATATTCTTTGATTTGTGTTATTTTCTTTTAGATAATGATTAATAGGAAAGATCTAATTTTCATTAAGTACTTACACAAATGCATTATTCAATTCATCTACTGTGGTTAAATTACAGAAAATCGATTTTTGATAAATAAAAACCCTGTGTCTAATTGCGTTACCAAACTACTCTACCTCAATTTAATTAAGAAATTACCTAAAAATGATGAATTAACTACCAAATAAAAATTTCAAATATTAACCGTATATTTCTATCTCAATACAGTAAGATCTTTCTATCCTCTTAGTTTAATATAAATTTCAGTAGAAATATAAGAGTTAAATACATAACAAAGTGATCAAATTTAGCCTGATTGAAAATTGTATAACAAATATGCTTTTTCAAGAAAAAGCGTAAAAAATTGCAACATTCTTAATAGCTTAGAAGAAAACATAAAATTTTTATATACAACCGTTAGCTTACTAAATTGCCTAATATATTAAATTAAAGCGATAAAAAATAGCAACAAGTTTCGTTCTGCTAAATCACCCACTACCACCAAACACAATCAAAAAAAGATATTGGAATAATTTTACTAACCACGGATTTACCCATTTTTCCATTCAATTATACAAGTTTAAAATTTATAAAAAGCCCCTCACCATTACAATAGATAGATACCAAACGAGCCATTAGTTTTCTTCATTCTAAATGGTAACTGATTAAAAACGATCCATCAAAGAAAACCAGTTCATTGCTAAAAATACAAGCGGATAACGAAAAATTTTACCACCTGGAAAAGACGAAATCTTCAAATCCTGAAAATACTTAAAACGTTCACGTTTTCCAGATAACCATTCAGCATATAATTTTCCTATAAAAGGAGCAAGCATAATTCCGTGTCCTGAATATCCTCCACAATAAGTAACACCCGGCATAAGTTGGCGAACATAGGGCATGCGTTCAAACGTAATTGCTACTGTTGCCCCCCAGCGATGTGTCAAATTTATAGACTGAAGATGTGGATAAATTTCAACAATTTGCCGATGTATACGCTCATCTAAACCAACTGGATACTGGTTACTGTAACTTTCTACCCCACCAAATAATAAACGATTGTCAATGCTCTTTCGAAAATAACGAACCATAAAACGGGAATCATCCACCGCTTCTCTTTCAGGAAGAATCGAACTATTCTCTGGTAGTGGCTCAGTTGCTCCAATATAAGAACGAATAGAAAAAATATGTTTCTGCACAAAATCCTGAAGCCCAAGATTATATGCATTGGTTGCCAATAAAACACTCTCAGCCTTTATATTGCCTCGTTCTGTTACCACTACGCACTGATTATTGTTGCACTTTATCGCTTTCACTTGAGTCTTCTCATAAAGTTTAGCACCAACTCTCTTTGCTTTTTTTGCTAACCAAACAATTAACTTTAGTGGATTGATATGGCCAGTATCTACATCACAGATACCACTATGATAAAAAGACGAACCAAGTCGTTCATCTGTTTCAGATTTATCCATAAAAGTAAGACCATGATAACCATAACGTTGCATCGTCTCAACATGCTGCTGATAAACTTTGATCTCACGTTTTTTATGGGTAACGGAAAGTTGGCCTGCTATAAAGTCGATATTGCAATCAGGCATAGCGCACCAAGATAATATATCCCTTTTGGCTTCTTCGGCTAAATCAAATAATATCTTACTTCGTTCAAAACCATACTTATTCTCTAATGTTTCTACCCATTGTCGTTGACCCGTTCCCAATTGCCCACCATTGCGCCCCGAAGCACCGTCACCAAAGCATGAAGCTTCAAACAAAACGACACTCATTCCAGCCTTAGCTAAATGATAAGCAGCTGAAAGCCCTGTAAATCCACCCCCAACAATAATTACATCGCACTGTACCTGATCACCAACAAACAGAGGATAAGAAGGACGGTCTTCTAGAGTATCCTCATACCAAGAAATTCCTGGGGAAATTTGATGAGAATTAACCATAGTAATAATATTCAAACATTAAGCAAGAGATATTCACGCTCCCACGGGCTAATCACTTGCATAAAAGTTTCAAATTCTTGTCGTTTGATAGCAGCATAAGTGCTTACAAATGCATCTCCTAAAATAGCGCGTAACACTTTATCTTGTTCAAATAAATTGACCGCTTCAATCAATCCGCGTGGTAATTCAATATTATCAGAATTTACAGTTTTTTCTGCCGGTTCATCTGGTTCAAGCTTATGCTGCAAACCAATGAGCCCACACGCTAAAGAAGCAGCAAGCGCTAAATAAGGATTAGCGTCCGACGAAGGAAGTCTATTCTCAACACGTCGTCCTTGTGGAACAGAACGTGGCACGCGAAATGCTGTAGTACGATTATCGTATCCCCACCGCAAATTAACCGGCGCTGAAACGCAAGGCATAAGGCGTCGATAAGAATTAACATAAGGAGCAAGCATAACAAATACTCCAGCCATATGCTTTTGCAAACCACCAATAAAGTGGCGAAAACACATACTTTCCCCACCATCTTTTTCTGTAAAAATATTGTTTCCAGTTTTTTTGTCGATAACAGACTGGTGAATATGCATGGCAGAACCCGGTTGCCCCTGAATAGGCTTGGCCATAAAAGTTGCATACATATTATGTTTAAGTGCTGCTTCACGAATTGTTCGTTTAAACATAAAGACTTGATCAGCTAATTCAATAGGATCACCATGCCGTAAATTAATTTCAAATTGACCAGCTCCTTCCTCATGAATGAGAGTATCAATTTCCAATCCTTGTGCCTCTGAAAATTGATAAATATCGTCAATCAACTCATCAAATTCATTAACACCCGCAATCGAGTAGCCTTGCCCACCACCAATCGAACGCCCAGAACGACCAACTGGAGGTACTAAAGGGTAATCAGGATCAGGATTCTTTTCTACTAAATAAAACTCAATTTCTGGTGAAACAATCGGTTTCAGCCCCATTTGAGCATAAAAATCAATCACTGTCCGTAAAACATTACGCGGCGTATAATCAACAGCTTGCCCATTTTGATATACAAGATCACAAATCACCTGTGCTGTAGGTGCATCTTCCCATGGCACAATACTCAGTGTAGAAAGATCAGGCTCAAGACGCAAATCACCATCTGTCTTTGGATATTCAAAACCATTTCCATCTTCGGGATAAGATCCTGAAATCGTTGTCATAAAAACTGCTGAAGGCAATGCTAAAGATGTCTCTGATGTGAATTTTTTAGAAAGCATCATCTTGCCACGTGCTACCCCCGCTTGATCAGGTGTAATACACTCAATATCTTCCACATCTCGAAATGAAAGCCACTGCGAAACTTGTTCCCAATTGTTTACACCACGCAAACTTTTTAGAAAATCAGAAACAGGCTTATAACCTTTGCGTTTCATTGGCTCGCTATTTCTCACAGCTATAACACACAAACCCAAAAAACAATTAAAGCTCCCCCTTGTTATGGTATCATTTTATACATAAACACCTGCAAAAACTGCATTGATTTAATTTGTTTTACAGAACATCATAAGCTTTATCAAGATAAAATGCGCTTCATGATCTTTCCAAACTTTGAATTATATTAAAATATATTGGAAAAATGGTACGGTTGGTGGGATTCGAACCTACGACCTCTGGTGCCACAAACCAGCGCTCTAACCAACTGAGCTACAACCGCCTAAAAAATATTTATTCTTCGTCTGTGTGACATACGGAAGATCAAAAGAGTTTGCAAGCCCCTTAAAAAGAATCTTACATTTTTTTGTGAAAATACAACAATCTTACGATAAAAGAAGTGCACGTTTTGCCCAATTGTCAACACTATGATCACGATAAGCTTTTATAGTATCAGCACCATCTTGCTGCATAATCTGCAAAACATCCTTCATAATAGTTACGGCAAGTTCTGGCCCCTCATAAATCATTCCACTATACAGCTGGACTAAATCTGCTCCGGCTTTAATTTTTTCCAAAGCTGTTTGTGCATCACGTACACCTCCAACACCAATAATTGCAATCTCCTTACCCAATTTTTGACGCATTTTCGCAAGCACAATGGTGGAATGCTCAAACAGTGGACGCCCTGACAACCCTCCTTCTTCGCTAATTAATGCACTATTCTTAAGACCCTGACGTAAAAGGGTAGTATTGGAAACAATTAAACCATCAAAATCAGATAGTTTCATTTCTTCAGCTATATCGTCTAATTCCTGCTCCGTTAAATCAGGTGCAATTTTTAAAAAAATCGGAACAGAGAAACTATGTTTTTCCTTTTTTTCATTACGCGCTTGTGAAATCGCCTTCATTAAAAAACTCAAACTCTTACGCGCCTGTAAATCACGCAACCCTGGTGTATTAGGTGAAGAAATATTAATTGTGAAATAATCAGCTACATCATAAAAACAAGTAATACCCGCAATATAATCATCAATCCTATCGACCGTATCCTTATTAGCGCCAATATTGATCCCTATAATACCATCTTGCTTACGCGCACAAATCCTTTTGTAAACGGCCTGATGTCCGTCATTATTAAAACCCATTCTATTAATAATAGCTTCATCTTCTACCAAACGGAAGAGTCGTGGTTTGGGATTTCCCATTTGAGGTTTTGGTGTAACTGTACCAATCTCAGTAAAACCAAATCCTAAATTCAAAACACCATCTATAACCTCTGCATTTTTATCGAACCCCGCAGCAAGACCAATAAAATTTTTAAATTCAAGACCTGCAACAGTCACACACAAACGCTTATCAAAAATCTTTAAGCATTCACTCAATCCTGTTTTTAACCCAGCAATGGCCAAACGATGCGCACGCTCTGGATCCAACATAAATAAAACAGAACGACCAATACAATGAAAAAAACTCACAAAATCTCTCTTTATAAAATGAAAACTACCATTTTCATCTTATTTTAATTTTCCAAAATCAAAAACCACCAATAAAACACACTATACAAATAAAGAAATCAACTCCCAAAACAAGAAGAAATAATTAATCAAGCTTATTTTAAAATATCGATTGATAAAGCGATTATTCTTATTTCGAAAATGCTTTTTTACTCCCTTTAACAACTTCTTCACATATTAAAAAATTGATCAATCTTCCTACAAAGAAAAAGACGATCTCGTAAATACGCCTTCTTTTTCAAAATTTTTCTATAAAATTCCTGAATTGATTTTATCAATAAAATATATTTTCTCACTTTGTCATTGAAAAGAAAGAGTATATACAACTTTTACCCAAAAGCTTTTCATTCATCTGAACCTTAAAAGTACTATCGTATCATGAAGCATTAATTAGTATTTTTTACACATTACAATACTATGAAAAAAGAATGCTGATATTTGCAATGTAATTTTTCAAGAAAATAAACCTTCTCTCTCTTTCTTTTTTTACCAAAAGCAATAGTTAAAACAGCTATACATCATATACATGAGGAGGGAAATGCAATGCTTAAAGAATTCAAAGAATTTGCCTTAAAAGGAAATATGATTGATCTTGCTATTGGTGTGATTATAGGAAGTGCTTTTAGTGGCTTGATCAATTCAATTGTCAACGATATTTTTATGCCAATCATCGGCTTTATCACAGGTGGTATTGATTTTTCTAATATGTTTATTCAGCTTGCCGGCGAGAAAAAAGCCACATTAAGTGCTGCAAAAGAGGCAGGTGCTACCATTGCCTATGGAAACTTTATAACACTTTTTATCAATTTTTTGATTATTGCTTTGATCCTTTTTTTATTTGTCAAAGGCTTAAATAAAATGCGCCGGCAAAAAGAAGTGGCAAAGCTAAAAGAAATGTCTCTTGAAGAACAACTCTTGACAGAAATTAGAGATTTATTGGCCCAAAAAGATCAATCCATTACATAGCTTCACTCACGCAGCACAGGAAAAAACATCTCTACAGTTGTTCCGTGATTGGGTTTTGAAAATAACAAAAACTGGCCACCAACCTCTTCCACCATTGTTTTACATATTGGAAGTCCTAAACCAGTCCCGACAAATACGTTGTCCCCACATCGGCCATCCTTGTGTTCTACCTGTCCATAAGGTTGCATGGCTTGCACAACTTCTTCATCACTCATCCCTAAACCATTATCACTAATTGAAATCTTTACTCGCTCTTTTTTTCCATAAGAAACATGAATAACAATTTGTCCACCTGAAGGCGTAAAACGGATGGCATTGGAAAGAAGATTCCATATAATCTGTTGAAATATTTGTTGCGATATACAAATAGATGGCACACATGCCGGTGTAATAATACGCATAATAATGCCATTATGATTTGCCTGCGTTTCAAGAAAAGCTACACTGGAACGCAAACAAGCTGTTACATCAAATTTTTGAGTTATAAGAGATGCATCAATTGTGCTATTTGAGCTAGAATAATTTGCTTTAGAGGACTCTAATAATTGATTAACTAGAGATAATATATGTTTTCCAGACAAAATAATATCATGTAAATATCTACGATAACGCTCATTTTCTATTAAACCAAAACGGCCATTTTTCATAATTTCTGCAAAACCAATAAGAGCATTCAAAGGTGTTCGCATTTCATGAACAACTTCAATCACTTTATTTTCTTCTGATATTGTATCTAAAGGCGATAAAATCATTCCTGTCATATCACGCAACATAACAGCATAATTGTCTTGTAGAGTCAAAGGTACAATTGTCATAGAAACCCTTATATTCTCGTTATTTTTTGTTATCAAATCAGCTATCTCACCACGATTAAAGATTTGATTTTTTCCCTTCATGCGGATCAGTTTAAAATATTCTTCAATCAAAACTCGGCTTTGCAACGTAAATAATGATGATAACTGCCGTGCCAGTAATTCATCCATTTCATAACCAATCAACGCCAAAGCAGCGTCACTAGCGGACTGAATACAACCCTGTCCATCAAGCCACAAAACACCATCAGTTACTGTATCTAACAATGATAAAATTACTTCAGGTTCCTTTATTAAAGCTTGTTTTACAATATTCACCGGTAATATCTGTGCACATGGCAATTGGACTGCCGTTTCCTTAACTGTATTTTCGTGCTCCAAGGACAAATGTAATTCGCCACGCAACCGTTCTGCAATTTCATGAAAAGCTGAACGCTCTATCTCTGAAAGACCCGATGTTTTTACATTCAGTTTTTTATTTCTTTCATCTTGTATATTTTCTTGTGCTTTTAAAATCCCAAAACCATGGAATCCCTTGAACTGACGATTGATATCAAAAACTGGAACAGCAGACAATTCAACATCAACTCGTTCTAGACAACCGTCAACAGGCCAATGAACTTTCTGTTTTTTCCAAGGTATAGCCGCTTCAATAAAGCTACTTAGTGATCGGTATCGTTCATCATTAAATTGATCAGCAAGTTTATGACAATCAGATCCTATAATATTGGAAGACATAGGGCCGACAATTTCAGCTAACTCTTTTGAAATCTCATAAAAATAGCCATTTGCATCCATTTTCCAGATAAAACGCCGCGGCAAAAGATGTGGCTTAAAACTAAAAGTTTCTTGACCTTTATCCAATTCATTTTCATTCAATTGCGTATATAACACTAAAAAACTCGTCGGTTTTACTCCTAAGCGGACCACACCAATTTGTGTATTAACACCTGCTATAGGTAAAACAGTTGTCACCGGAATATCATCATCAATCGTTTGGAGTAAAATTTTAACTGTTTCATCAACAAAATTAAAATGGGAAGAAGCTTCCAACACAGCTGCATGTTGATCAATAATTGCAGCAAACATTGCTGCATCATTCAAACCAGCAATAAGAGAAACATCCTCTTCTGGCAAAGCTTCAAGTACAAATGCTTTACCTAGACCAGTAATATCAATAGAAATTATAGAAAACTCAGCACAGCACTTTAAACCATGCAACGTGATAGAGCGTGTATATTGTGCATTTTTTAATATTTGGCGACGCAGTTCTTCATCAAAGAAAGACTGATGTTTAATGGCCTCTATAACAGAAGAAAAACCAAAAAAACGTGCTGCAGCGCCATTTAACCATAGAATCTTTCTACCATCGAAAGATAAGACAAAAGCTATTTGTCCTTTTATAAAGGCCTGTTTAATTTCTTTACATTTTAGATAATCTAAAAATGCTAAAGACATTTTCAACCTCTTTTTTATTCAGCTGCACTATTGCCAATAATTTTAAATATAAGATAGCATTTCTACTTTGTCTTTCTCTATAAATTCTTTTTAACACTTCGCGACATAAAAATTAAGAGCGGAAATAATGTCCGCCCTTATGAAATAAAGTTTTTAATTTTTAAAATTACTGTCTTTATGCACTTTTAAAATTCATCTTAATCATTACGCCCATTGAGTAAAATTTCACGTTTCCCCACATGATTAGCAGCTCCAACAATACCTTCTTCTTCCATCCGTTCAACGAGAGAAGCAGCTTTATTATAACCAATTGCAAGTCGACGCTGAATATAGGATGTTGAACATTTTCCATCACGCATTACAACCTTAACAGCTTGCATATAAAGTTCTTCACCGTCCTCATTAGAACTTCCCGCCGCAATAATTTCAGCAACTGAATGAGCATCTTCGATCTTGTCATCATCGTGTTCACTATCTGTTACTGTTGCTAAATAATCAGGTTTTCCTTGTACTTTAAGATGAGCAACCACAGATTCAACTTCTTCATCAGAAACAAAAGGCCCATGAACACGCTCAATGCGTCCACCACCAACCATATAAAGCATATCTCCCTGACCTAAAAGTGTTTCAGCACCTTGTTCACCCAAAATTGTACGACTATCAATTTTTGAAGTTATCTGAAAAGAAATACGTGTAGGAAAATTTGCCTTAATCGTGCCGGTAATCACGTCAACAGAAGGACGTTGTGTTGCCATAATAAGGTGAATGCCTGCAGCACGCGCCATTTGTGCTAAACGTTGAATGACGCTCTCAATCTCTTTACCAGCAACCATCATGAGATCAGCCATCTCATCAACAATAATAACAATATAAGGTAATTGTGTTAAAGTCATCTCTTCTTCACGATAAAGTATTTCACCACTTTCCTTATCAAAGCCAGACTGAACGGTGCACATAATCGTCTCACCTTTTTCGACAGCAAGCGCAACTCGTGCATTAAAACCATCAATATTACGTACACCTAATTTTGCCATTTTGCGGTAGCGTTCTTCCATTTCACGAACAGCCCATTTTAAAGCTGTTACAGCTTTCTTTGGATCAGTGACTACAGGTGTTAAAAGATGAGGAATACCATCATAGACAGAAAGCTCCAACATCTTAGGATCAACCATAATTAAACGGCATTGCTCTGGTGTCATTCGATAAAGAATGGATAAAATCATTGTATTAATAGCAACAGATTTGCCTGACCCTGTAGTACCTGCAATCAATAAATGAGGCATTTTTGCTAATTCTGCAATTACAGGATCACCATTAATTCCCTTCCCCAAGGCAAGAGCTAATTTAAATTCACTATCGCGAAAAGTGCTCGACTGAACTAATTCACGCAAATAAACAGTTTCACGTACCGCATTTGGTAATTCAATTCCAATAACATTGCGCCCAGGAATCACAGCAACACGTGCAGACATGGCAGACATAGAACGAGCAATGTCATCAGAAAGACCTATAACTCGCGATGATTTTACCCCAGCAGCCGGCTCAAATTCATACATTGTTACCACCGGTCCTGAGCGAACATGAATAATTTCACCCTTAATACCAAAATCTTCCAAAACGCTTTCTAAAAGTCCAGAACTACGCTCCAACATTTCTTGAGAAATCACCGTATCATCCTGAAAAACAGGCTCTTGTAATAATTCAATTGGAGGTAATTCATAAGTACCACTAACAATAGATTGGGAAGTTGGTACAAAAGCAGAGGTATGGTTGCGAAATGACATATCAGCGGTTCCCATTATGCTTCCTGCTGCTTTCATTACAGAAAGATTTTCAACGTTTTTTGTCACATCAGCTGTCATATAATGAGCAATATTATTGGAATCATTGCCTACTGCAGTGTTTATCACATCGCTTATCTCATAATCAGGCGTTTCAATAACAGACAGCTCTTGAACCTTTTCAATTTCTTCGTTTTCCTTAAAAACAGGCTCAGCACTCTGTATCTGAACCTCTTTAACAATCTCATCGTTAATATGATTTAAATCAGAAATTCCCTTAATAGCCTTAACATCATTTTCTGAAACTTCTGACACAGTCACATTATCAAATTGCGGGAAATGACATTCAAACACGCGGTAAAGAGTAGAAACTGTTTCATCAAAAGAAGAAACACTTCCCAGCAAAGTCTTATTATTTTCTAAATTAACAAGCGCAACTTCTTCTTGCAAAGTTTGAATACTAACTTGCTCTAGTAAAAAGGGCGCATATTCAAAAAATGCATTATCAGAAAGATAAGCAACAGCTTTCGATTCTTGTGCTACTTCCTCTACCTGTAAGGTACGCTCCATTGTATCCTTTTCAATTGGTGCACTAACAGCCTGTTGCACTGATTGCCCAAGGGTTGTTGAACAATAAAGTGATGCTTTATTTTCAAGTGATTGAGATTGAAACACCTTTTCTGCAGCCTGAGGTTGCGCTTTAAATTCCGTAACATCCGTTAATTTTTGCGGTTCTTGCTTTGCAAAAGCTTTAAACCGTTTTGCAAAAACTGGATTTTCTTCTATACGACGACGCAAAATTTCAACTTCTGGAGTTCGAGTGAAACGCACATTCTGTTCAAGAGTAAAAGCCTTCTTCCATACTGTTGGATAAGAAAACATCTTATCAAAAATGTCAGATGAGTTTTGTTCTGATGCACTTTCTGCATTCTTATCAACCAAACAAGATGTAGACATAGATATAGTTTTTAAATTACGCATGACACCCAACAAAATTATAACAATGAAAATAATTTTTTAAAAAGAACGCGCAAGCAATACATCATGAAGGTTAATAACCTTTTGTCATCAGCCAATTTAAAACAAAAATAAGCCTTATTAATTGTATTTTTATCAAGAAAAATTCAAATGTATCTAAAATTTTTAGAAATCCATCTAATAAAAAAGCCTTGATTCGATTTTCTCATAAGCTTTTAACACTGTTCACAGACGTGAAGTATGAACAACGCATAAAACAACTCTATTCATGCAAACACCAATCATAAAAATGATATAAAATAATCATTACTTTTTTTAATTTGGCAAAACCCCACCCATCTCAATACGCTTGATACTTGCAATATAATAATCAACATTTACTCGTATTCAACAAAAATAGTTTTGTTATAAAAAATTCTAGTAGTATACAATTTTAAAAACGAAGAAATAGGAAGCAAGCCATGTTAAATAAACGAAAATTTTATATTAATGGCCTCTGGCAAGATCCGAGCATTTCCAATGATCTATATGTCATTAACCCCTCAACAGAAGAAGCTTGCGCTATTATCAGCACTAGCAGTATCCAAGATATAGATAAAGCGATTGCAGCTGCTAAAAAGGCTTTTCAAAATTGGAAAACAACCACACCAACTCAACGTCTTGCCTTTGTTGAAAAAATTTTAGAAATCTATGAAAAACGCTTTGAGGATATGGCTAAAGCCATTTCAATGGAAATGGGTGCTCCTATCGATATGGCACGCCATGCGCAAACTACAGCCGGTAGTTATAATATTCGCGATTTCATCAAAGCTTTTGAAGAATTTTTATTCCAAAAAGCTTTGATAAAAGGAAATAACAATGCAATCCTTCAATATGATTCTATTGGCGTTGTAGGATTGATCACTCCATGGAATTGGCCCATACATCAAATAACCCTTAAAGTTATTCCAGCATTATTAGCTGGCTGCACTATGGTTTTAAAACCCTCTGAAATTGCTCCTCTTTCTGCCATGCTTTTTACTGAAATTTTAGATGAAGCTGCTCTGCCGGCTGGCGTTTTTAATCTCATCAACGGCGATGGAGACAATGTAGGTTCTTATCTATCTTCTCACCCAGATATAGCAATGATTAGTTTTACCGGCTCAACCAGAGTAGGAAAAGTTATTTCTAAAAACGCTAGTGATACTTTAAAGCGTGTCTGTCTAGAACTTGGAGGTAAAGGAGCCAATATCATCTTTGCTGATGCCGATATAGATGCTGTACAACGTGGTGTACGACATTGTTTTTACAATAGTGGACAAAGCTGCAATGCACCAACGCGCATGCTTGTAGAACATTCCATCTATGATAAAGCTGTAAAAACGGCACAGCATATTGCTGAAACAACCATGGTAGCCTCGAACCATAAAGCAGGAGATCATATTGGCCCTGTAGCCTCAAAACAACAATATGATAAAATACAAGCCCTTATCCAATCTGGAATTGATGAAGGTGCAACTCTTGTCGCAGGTGGAATTGGTTTACCCATAGGAATGACACGCGGTTATTATGTACGCCCGACAGTTTTTGCCGATGTCAAATCTGACATGCGCATTTTCCGAGAAGAAATATTTGGCCCAGTCCTTTCAATCCTTCCTTTTAATACAGAAAATGAAGCTGTCACCTTAGCCAATGACACAGAATATGGACTCACAAACTATATACAATCGCAAGATCAAGCTAAATGTCGGCGTATTGCTGTACAATTGCGCTCTGGTATGGTGGAAATTAATGGACACAATTTACCAAATGGTAGTTATTTTGGAGGAGTAAAATTTTCCGGACGCGCCCGTGAAGGCGGAAGATGGGGGATTGAAGAATTCCTGGATACCAAAGCAATTTCATACTGGTAAAAAATCTTATAAAACTTCAAAAACAGGATCGCATGGTGATACAACAAATAACGGATGAGAGTGCTCTTGGACAACGTATTGATCAATGGCTTGCTAAAAAATATCATAATGAACTATCGCGTTCACGTTTGCAAACTCTGATCCGTGAAGGCTATCTTAAAGTTGATGGCCAATCAATAAAAGAACCGAAAACAAAATTGCAACCCAACCAGGCAATTGAATTGACGATACCTCCTCTCAAGAACATACATCTTGAAGGTGAAGCTATTATACTCGAGATCCTATTTGAAGATGACCATATCATTGTTATTAATAAACCAGCTGGCCTTGTTGTCCATCCCGGTCATGGCAATTGGACGGGCACATTGGTTAATGCCCTTATTCACCATTGTGGCAATAGTTTATCTGGCATTGGTGGTGTTAAACGTCCTGGTATTGTCCACCGCCTTGATAAAAATACAAGCGGAATTATGGTTATTGCTAAAAATGATTTTGCTCACAAAAGTCTCAGCGCTCAATTTTCTGACCACGGGCGTACTTGCGCACTAGATCGGCGCTATCATGCTTTGATTTGGAACGCTCCACGTCGCAACATTGGAACAATTGATGTGCCACTTGGTCGTTCCCCCCATAACCGAATAAAGCAAACTGTTTTCCGTCACCAAAATGTGCATGCTCGCCGTGCTATTACACATTTTTCTTTACTTGAAAAATATAAAACATGTGCAGATGCAGAACCTTTTGCCAGTCTTTTGGAATGTCGTTTGGAAACTGGACGCACACATCAAATCCGTGTTCATATGGCCCATATTGGACACCCACTTGTAGGAGATACAGTTTATGGAAATGCCTTTAAAACAAAAGCAAACACACTTAATTCGATAATTAAAAACGCTATCGACCAATTTAACCGGCAAGCACTTCATGCAGCTAACCTTACCTTCGAGCATCCCGCAAAAGGTGAAGTTATGTCTTTTTCCTCACCACTCCCTCAAGATATGGCTGAACTTATCAATCATTTTAAAAAACTTAATCGGAACTTTTACCCACCTCAATGATTTCATAATAAAATATCCATTTTCGAACAAAATTAAAAATTATAATGATGGAAAAAAGAAAGAAATACTTATATAGTACTTGGAAATAGAATTTGCCTTATTAGGGAATTCATGTGAAAGGAGGGTGCTATATGGCCCATGTAAACTTACCATCAATAGTAGCAGATGATGGAGGTCTGAGTCGTTACTTAGAAGAAATACGTCGTTTTCCAATGCTTAAGCCAAAAGAAGAGTATATGTTAGCTAAGCGTTATCGTGAACATAACGACCCAAAAGCTGCGCATAAACTAGTAACAAGTCATTTACGTCTTGTAGCTAAAATTGCAATAGGATATCGAGGTTACGGCTTACCTATTGGAGAGGTTATTTCAGAAGGTAACATTGGACTTATGCAAGCTGTTAAACGTTTTGAACCAGAACGGGGATTTCGTCTTGCAACTTATGCGATGTGGTGGATTAAAGCATCAATCCAAGAATATGTCTTACGATCTTGGAGTCTAGTAAAAATAGGAACAACTGCTAATCAAAAGCGCTTGTTCTTCAATCTTCGTAAATTAAAAAATAAACTTCAAGCTCTTGATGACGGTGATCTCAATGCAGAACAAGTCAAAGAGATTGCGACGCGATTAAATGTTACAGAAGATGAAGTTGTATCCATGAATCATCGACTTAGCGGCGATACTTCACTTAATACACCTCTTCGCACAAAAGAAGGTGAGAAAAGTGAATGGCAAGATTGGTTAGTTGATGATTCAAATAGTCAAGAGCAAATTTTGATTGAACAAGATGAATTAGAAAATCGTCGCTCCATGTTAATACACGCTCTAGATAATCTTAATGAGCGCGAAAGGTATATATTTAAAGCACGTCGGTTAAACGATGAAGCGCTGACACTTGAAGAGCTCTCAAGTACATTTAATATCAGCCGAGAACGCATAAGACAAATCGAAATGCGCGCATTTGAAAAAGTGCGAAATTCTATTAAAGCAGCTATTCTATCCCAGAAAAAAGCACAAAAACAACGCTGTTTGCACATTTCTGAACATGAATCAGTTAAGATAGAGAGATAATCCAATCATACCTATAAACTAACCTGTTAAAAGGTTGGTTTATAGGGCTTTAGCTTTTTAAAAGAAGCTATTTTCACCTCTTTCATTTTAATATATTTTTTTCTAATCGAAAATTGTTGGTTTAGCTGTTTGTGCAAGCCATTGTTCAATAACTTCATTAAAAATAGCCTTACCTGTTGGCCCCTTTGTAAAAGTTAATTCGTGCATATGGCCATTTTTGTCACTTATCACCAAATGAATCCAATCTAACTCTCGAATCATTTGTAAGTTTTGGTTAAGAAATGGATAACTGTTACTTAATGCAACAAGAAAAAAATCATCATCAATCTTAGCTATAGGAGCTCTCTCTAAAGGCTGACCAATTGATTGTTTATTTGCCTTAAAGGTTAGCTCTTTAATATCATGTATTGCTTGACTTGAAAATTTATCAGTAGTGATAAAAACAAGATCCATAATATAAGCGGCAGGGAAAGATGGATCGATATTACGGCGCAAAGTTAACTGTAATAATAAGCCCTCACTTGGAATATTTATATTACCTCGTATAGCTAATTCTTCTGGTGCATTTTTAATAGAAGCTTCTTTGATAAGCGACCACCAAGCATTACCCGTTATCACTTTTTCTGAATCATGATCTGCGTATATTTTATAGAATATAGCTTCACCTGGATGTTCAATTGTTTTCGAATCGGTAGAAACAATTGTCAATGCTTCCTTCTCACTCAGAAATTCCGTTTTTTCAATTGAACCTGTAGTATCAACTTCACTCCCATCTTCCAATAAGCGTTGCATCAACTTTTGATTAGTTTGGCCTTCTTTTTGTGATCCATGAAATTGAATATTTGCCTCCTGTATCTGATTATTGTATGATCCAAACATATATTCACCAACAAAAAAAACGCTTATCAATAAAATAAAAAAAATAATAAAGATAGCGATACCTATTAAGATACGTTTTCTCACAATTGGTCGTTTAGCGCGCCGAAGAGCCTGAGCAAAAATATGTGAAACAACATGAGAAGTATCTATTTGCAAAGCGGTTTCTTTAAGAATATTTTTTTTCACATTTGAATGTATTTTATGCGAACAAGGAGTTAAAGTAGTATCTACATTAACAGACTCCGTATTTGACATATTCGATTCTACAGAAATCTTATCAAGTGCCTTTTTACTCTTTCTACCTCTAACAGATAATTGTTGCCTTTTTTCTTCTGTAACTACAACCAACGTATCATTATTTTGCGACAGTATAGACTGTTGTGTACTTTCGTTATCATCATCTTTACCTGTAAAATCCCACCCCATAATTGAAGAAAGTAACTCTTTTTCAGCAGTTAAATATTCCTCTTCAATAGCCGTAATAGCACTTTGTAAAGCCTGTCTTTGCGCATCTGCCATTTTTTTTGGCATTTTTATTTTTACAAACTTGTGCTCTAGTATTTCAAAGGCTTGTTTATAAATCCGCTCGCGCAACTGTGGTGTAATATTATTTTGTGCATCAATTTTCTTTTTTAAAATCCCAACGAAATCTACCATATTTTATATAGTCTTTCTCAAATTTAAGAAAAAATTTAGTTCACAAAAGCTTAAACCGTTTTTAACCTCCCTTTTTGAATCTTTTAAATTGATTATAATTTACATTGGCACAAAATATTGTAGCAGTTTTAAAATGCATAAAAAATAAACAATATTAATTTATACTCTTTTTCACACATATGAGTCCCTATTCTCACTAAAAAATAGAGAAAATATAAGTTTAAAGCCAATATTGAAATCTACAAACAACGATTAATCTGCAAAAGGATCAGTAATAAGGATTGTATTTTCACGCTCAGGGCCAATTGACAATAAAGCTACCGGTACACCTATCAATTCCTCAATATAGCGTATATATTTAATAGCCTGCACCGGCAATTCTTTCCAGCTTTTTGCACATGTTGTCGTTTCCTTCCAGCCCTTTAATGTTTTATAAATTGGCTTTACATGAGCTTGTGCCTCCATAGAAGATGGCAAATAATCAATTCTTTTACCATCAAGTTCATAACCCACACAAACTTTAATTTCATCTAAGCCATCTAGAATATCAAGCTTTGTCAGTGCAATACCATGAACGCCACAAATATCTACCGTCTGACGTACTAAAACAGCATCAAACCAACCGCATCGACGCTTTCGACCAGTCACAACACCAAATTCATTCCCATGCGTCCCAAGAAACTCACCAACATCATTTATCTGCTCTGTCGGAAATGGCCCCTCTCCCACCCGTGTGGTATAAGCCTTTGTAATACCTAAAACATAATGAATTGAACCAGGCCCCATACCTGAACCTACAGCAGCTTGCCCAGAAACTGTGTTAGATGATGTCACATAAGGATAAGTTCCAAAATCATTATCTAACAACGCACCTTGTGCACCTTCAAAAAGAATGCGCTTTCCCATCCGAGAGCTCTCATTCAAAAGACGCCACGTACAATCCATAAAAGGTAGAATTTCATCTGCTACTTGCATCAATTCATCATGTAGCATTTGTGAATCAATTTCTGCAATTCCCATACCACGACGTAAAGCATTATGATGCTCCAAAAGACGCTCAATCTTAGCCATAAGTGTATCAGTTTCAGCTAAATCCCTCACATGGATAGACCGACGACCTACTTTATCTTCATAAGCAGGACCAATACCACGTTTTGTCGTACCAATTAGTAAACTTGAAATATTATTTTCTCTCGCCGTATCAAGATCGCGGTGTACAGAAAGGATTAAAGGAGCGTTTTCAGCAATACGCAAAATTTCTGGTGTAATCTTCACGCCCTGAGAGCACAATTTTTTTAATTCTGCAACAAAATGATGGGGATCAACCACAACACCATTACCGATAATTGACAGCTTTCCACGAATCAAACCTGATGGTAAAAGTGATAATTTATAACTCACTCCGTCAATAACCAGTGTATGACCTGCATTATGCCCTCCTTGATATCGGACAACAATATCTGCACATTCTGACAACCAATCTACAATTTTACCTTTGCCCTCATCACCCCATTGTGTGCCGACCACTACCACATTGGTCATAATTCTCTCCATCGTATTTGGTGAAATAACGCCAGTATCCCAAACCAAGCGGCTTCTTATAGCTAAACCCTATAAAAAGTGCGACTCTTCATTTCAACTTCTTGCCGATTTCATATTATTAAGCCACAAATTCCCTGATAATCAAGATAAATCACATCATAAATACCAATATTTTAGCTCATTTTTTCTTTTCTAAGATATGGTGAATAACTCATTTGTACATTCCGATCTTAAAAATCTAAATAATGGTTTGTATAATTTATCTAATAAATTATACAAAATATCTCACATAAGTTGCTGCACTCTAGTTACTGAAAAAACCGCATTATGAAAAATAATAAAGATTATTTAAAGATGAGCTTTTTCAACTTGAAATGCCCATTCAAGCCAGTCTGTTAATAACTTAAGATCAGAAGCTTCAATTGTTGCACCAGTCCAAATCCGAAACCCTGGAGGAGCATCCCGATAAGCACCAATATCATAAGCAACACCAGCCTTATCAAGACGGGATACAATTGCTTTCACAAAAGATCTCTGCTCTTCAATATCCAAATCAGCAATAATTGGATCCACAATTGTTAAACAAACAGATGTATTAGAACGTGTTTGAGGAACTTTTGCTAAGTGCTCTAACCAAACTGTTCTACGGACAAAATTATCAAGAATGGCAAAGTTTTTATCGGCTCGTGCTATTAATGCCTGCAAACCACCTAAAGATTTTGCCCACCTTAATGCATCAAGATAATCTTCAACGCATAGCAAAGAAGGTGTATTAATCGTCTCGCCATTAAAGATACCTTCGTTTAATTTTCCGCCTTTTGTCATGCGGAAAATTTTAGGCAAAGGCCAAGTTGGAACATAATGCTCAAGCCGCTTAATAGCACGAGGACTTAAAATCAACATACCATGAGCCGCTTCACCCCCTAAAACCTTTTGCCACGAAAAAGTAACAACATCTAATCTTGAAAAATCAAGATCTTGTGCAAAAATTGCTGATGTTGCATCGCAAATTACTAAACCTTCACGCTTCTTTGGAATGAAAGATGCATTAGGAACACGCACACCTGAAGTTGTCCCATTCCACGTAAACACAACATCACGATCAAAATCAATTTTTGTTAAGTCTGGTAATTCACCATAAGGAGCTTCCAACCGACGCACATCAGAAAGTTTTAATTGCTCAACAACATCGGTGATCCAGCCTGAACCAAAGCTTTCCCAAGCCACCATATCAACACCCCGTTCTCCTAATAAAGACCATAGAGCCATCTCAACAGCACCTGTATCCGAGGCAGGAACAATACCAATACGATAATCAGAAGGAACTCTAAGAATATCACGGGTTAAATTAATAGCTTCAGAAAGTTTTAATTTGCCTAGCTGGGCACGATGCGAACGCCCAAGCAATGCATTTTCAAGAACCTTAACGCTCCACCCAGGCCGCTTACTGCAGGGACCTGAAGAAAAATGAGGATTACTGGGACGAGAATACGGTTCCTTCAACAATATCATTACTTTACTTCCGGCAAAAAGTTCACTTTTCGTTGAAGAAAATCGCTTATTGAAACGCCACTCTTATAGCCTAGTTATGCAAGCATAAAAAGTGTTTTCTATTTTATTGCTAAAATTAAACATAAAAAAGACCTTATATGAATCACACTTCAATCAAGAAATGCCTTTTAATTTAATCCTTTAAAAGGCATTTCTCTTTGTTTGCCCCAAAAGAAAATTAGTAATTCTGACCATAATAAACCTAATTCATCGCAAGATACTTATTAAATTAATTTTACAAAACAATAATCATAATGTCTGAAATATAAAGAGAAAACTTATAAAAATCGATTATTTTTACTTTGACGGCTAGACAGCAAGAATTTTAATGTTATAACCGCACACGTTTCATATATTTATTGAAACGTGCCCAGATAGCTCAGTTGGTAGAGCAGCGGACTGAAAATCCGCGTGTCCGTGGTTCGAATCCGCGTCTGGGCACCATTTTATTTGTTTAACATATTGAAATATATAGATTTTTACTTAATTAGATAATTTTCAGTCCACCTTTTAGTCCACCCTTTAGAGTTTATATAATTTTATCTAAATTTGTGTTATTTTTAGCTTATTTCCTTTGGGGTGAATGCCAAAACCTCTTTTTTTCTCCATCTAACTGACTTACCAAGCTTATATGGTTGGGGAAATACTCCTCGTATCACCCAATTGCGAATCGTTGTTGTTGACACATTAAAAAGCTGTGCACATTCACGTGTCGTGACATATTTATCGCCATCATCAAATATCATCTTATTACCTTTCTTTTTTTGGATTACATAAATGGTTGGGGGCGCTAAAGAGAATGCAATGAAAGAGCGCCCCCTATGGGTTTAAGCAGCTTGTGTAAAGATTCGCGTTTCTTGTTCTATTTCTTCTAAAAAAGTTTCGACAGCTTTATTGATGAGCTCAATTTGTTCATCATCGCGTTGAACGCGTTGAATCTTTACACGAAAACCAATTAATTTCTTTTTGAGCAAAGGATCATAACTGACAAAATCACACCATTTTCGCCCTGTACAAGCCATTTGGAATTGCATTTGTAAGATATATTCAGGTTTGATTTTGCCAGTTCGCAAAAAAAACATATGTGTTCCCGGTTGAGGACATTTGACTTCTACAAGGCCATCATCTCCAACGAGACCATCAGGACTAGCCCCTGCCATTTCAATTGTTGGGTGAGGAATAAATCCGCATCGGGTGACAATGACCCCACGTCTAAAGCTGTATTCTTCAATTGCCTTGTCTTCATGTTCACGTCCCCATCGCATGGCTGACGTTTCATAAGATGGTATTATTTCATCTTCTAAACGTTCCCTGATAAGTTTATTTTTATATTCTTCATATTTACTTGTCGGTGAGCCCTTATTTGTTTTACTGACAATGCTGTCAATGTTTGAAGCTGTTACTTTACCTAAACGAGCTTGAAACCACTCTGGTGTTCTTTGTTCCATCTCACACCCCTATTAAATCTTGTTGAGTTGGTGTGTGTGATTGTTTTGGTGAAGGTAAAGCTTGTTTCTCTTCTGCTATCTTGAAGCGTTGTCTTTCCTTCAAACCTTCTAAAACAATTTGCCCCGTCTCAAGAGACATTTCTGTGAGATTTGTAACTTCTGCAAAAGAAAGTACTTTTTCTTCTTCTGTTTTTGTTTGTTCCATTAACTCTTTGATTTGCGCAAGTAAATCATCAGAAACCCTTTCGTTTTGGGGGGTGTGGTTAACTTCATTAACCTCATTGATAAAAACCTCATTGATGCGCTCAGCTTCATCCTCATCGTAGATATTAGGAAAACCGAAGGCAAGACGTGCACATTGCGTAATAGCTTTATGACGTAACATGCGAGAAGGATTTGTCCGCCAATGTTCCGTATTGCGTTTACATTCTTCCATCTCTTCAGAGATTTCTATTGGATATTTAATGTTTTTCAAAGATATGGAACATTCATAAGCAATCAACTTACCTTCATTATCGCGTTCTTTTTTTAATTTTATCCCATTAAAGTTAGGGTGTGAACGTATGATTTTATACCATCCGTTAATAGAAGCGACCGCGCTAACACCCCTTCCTCTTTTAGGGATGGCATATATTTCATTGTCTAGAGGATTTAATCGATACCTATCGGCAAGGTAAATAAAGTCTTCAAAATCTTCCTCAGAAATATTGAAATTGATACAATTCTTTATGATTTTTTTGCGAAACTCTTGTTCTGATAAACCATATTTCTGCGCCACTTTCTCTACGATGGAAGTTGTCATTATCTTTATCCTTAATTGAGGTGCACCTCACATGTAGCGTGAAGTACGCATGTGCTGAAAAGGGTGTGTTTTGATTGATATTTTTCTTAATGCAGAGTCTGTTTTTGGAATTGCTCACTTAGGCGTGCTAATCCTTTGGATGTGATCTTTGTACTCAGAACGGTTTTTTTTCTTCCGCTTATGGTTTGAATAGTGTGAGGTTCACAATCCATCAGTCCTTTATTGATTTTATCCTGATAAGGTAACAAACGTTTATCCATGCCACTACGATAAGCCCAATAATTATTAAGCAAGCGACTCGTTAAATCTTTGGGGAGTAAACCTAACATTTTTGCTGCTTGGGTTATACCAAACATGCCATCAGATCGTTTTAAACGTTCAAGTGCTTCTGCCTTTGGGATTAACTCAGCAATGATATGATCTTTGCGTTCATTTTCATTTTTTAAGTGTGTAAAAAAACCTAACATGACCTGGGGATTAGAGTAGTCAATTTGAGAGGTTGTTATTTGTTTTGCTTTTCGTTCGCAGTCAATGAAATATTGACGAGCTTGCTTTCCTTTCTCATTACGTTCGACCATAGCAAGTTCTTTCGCCATGTCTAAGGTGAGATGATAATTTATTGCAAGAACAACCCTAGATTTTGCGCTCCCCAATTTTGGGGACCGCAAATCTTGTGTTTTGATAAAGTCTTTTCCTTCTTCAAATTCATATTGATTAATACGATCTTTAATCCAAGTAGAAAAATCTTTTCCTACTTCCAAGAATGCATGCAACTCACGTGCATTGACTGTTTGTACAGTTTCTTGATTAATTGTATTGTTATGAATAGCGATAAGCGCTTCCATTGCAGACCTCATATTGCTTGGATTGATTTTTAGATGTGTTGGGAAGAAAGTGTTATTGCTTTATCTGTCAAACGCAAAACGCGAGGTGTTGATAGACTATTCTGGCTGCACCACTTTTCTCAGCTTGGGCAAGCTTTTTTGCCATGTCTACGGTAAGGTAGTATTTCTTTTTTGAATGGTCATTTGAATCTTCAAAAGGCAATATACGAAAGTCCTCCCCTTCCTCAAATTCATATTCTTGGATGCGTTTAGTAATCCAATCATTAAAGTTGGTTTTTATTTTTAAACGCTCATGTAATATATGAGCCTTCACCATTTTCACCATTCGCACGGTTTCTTGATCAGTTTTATTATCCTGATTATTAATAGGAGCTTCCATCACAGCCTCTCTGATAATTCATATTTAAAACATCGCAAGGACGTAAACGGTGTTGCTCTTCATAAGTGCCATAGGTCGCATCAGCATATCTCTGTTTTTCTACATCCTCTTTCAGAAGATGATATGCATCACTATCAACTATAAAGGGATGTGTCTTACGCTCTAAAAGAGAGGAGTCGCTATCCTTTACATAAAGTTTAGCGATTTCTTCTGAAATATCATTATAGTGGTCTGAATGAAGATCAACACGAAGAATGCTTACAACATCGTCTACACCGTTAACAATGTTCATGACTTCAGTTTGATCAAGTGGTCCTGATAAAGAAGGGTGATTACCATCATCACATACAACTAACAGAATCTCATGATCAGCCACAAAAACCTGTTCATTCATTTTTCATCCCCTCCATTTCATGTTGGTAGTTAAATTTATATTGCTGACAAACTAGATCAGCTAGCTTTCTTAATACTTTTTATGATATAATTAATTTGTATTTTTGTGGTTTGTATGCCAAATATGTAGCGAATTTAGTAACATATGTCAATAAAAATGTAATGATTTTAGAAACTTTTTGCATAAAAATGCAAAATAGCCCAGAAAATTAAAGCTGTAATTACTAAAAAAGGAGGGGATATGTTCAAAAAAATTAGAGTCTTAGCAATATATATTACTGGATTTGTAATTTTGTGGTTTTTAAAAATAGAAAAAAATACTGAATTTATTCAAGCTGTTTTAATATTTTCATCTATTGCTTTTGGGGTAACAATGACTTTCATGGCAGCCTTCTTTAACTCCCGACTTGCTTCAGAATTGCACCACAATCCTGAACATCAACATAAAACAACAACAGATCTAAATATTCTAACAGATTATTTGCGCAAATATCTGTATAGTTTTTTGTATATGGTCTTTATAGCACTTTTGTTGTTACTTTTCCCAAGTAATCTTAGACAAGAGGTTGTTTTGCCTTTGGATTCAAAATGGGAGTTTCATTTTTATTGGGATGTTTTGTTATGGTACTCTTTTTTAATTTTCGTGTCTGATATTGCCTTTCAAATGCACAGTTTCATAAACAATCTTGTAAATTTGTTTAACTTAAATGGTGTCTACTCTTCTTTAGATTAAATGGTGTCTATTCTCTGTAACTTATTTATTTGCGATATTATTTGTGTTTGTATCGAATCTTCTTTATAGAGCCCATTTTTATCTTTTTTCGCAGTAACAATTACTTGTTGTTGAAATTCTTCAGTATTAAAAACTGCATCGAAATCGTCTTGCGTTTTACCTGTACAGCGCAATTTTCCTACTTTGTTGTTTTTAAGAAAGTTATTAAAAAAATTTTTTATCGACAATTTATCTTGAGTCTTTAAGCCAATGGATAAGTTTACGTAAGTAATATCACCAGAAGGAAATAGTTTGTTTATAGGCTTACACATATAGGTTATTTCTTCATTCTTTTGCCATAAACTTGGGGATTTATGTACATCATAATCTATCGACATTTTTATATTATTTAGTGTTTTAAGTTTTTCAGCAACTTTTTCACTATCAAGAAAAGTGGGTTCAAAAACAATCTGTTTTTGGGGAAAATGTTTTTTGTAATAAGAAACTAAAAGATTATTGAGCTTTTTATTTGAAGCATAAAAAGTAGATATTTGAGGAAGAAAAAATCCAAAAAATTGTTGGTTTTGCTCAACTAGTGTTTTAATACGTGGATTGGTGATTTTTTCAAGTTTATCTGTGTTAGTATCAATAACTTGATCATTATAGGGATCCTTATTTCCTACTAAAGCAGAAACCCAACAAGCATCTTGATAGAATTTTTTTATCGTTAAGGTAATGCATTTATCATCTATTTGATAAGTAGTTGTGACTTCCCGAAAAAGGGCCCCTATATCTTTTGGTAGAACAATTCTTCTTGTATTAACAAACATATCGTAAGAACGGAAAACTATACTCATTTTACTACTTTAAAGTCTTGGTGGTTTTATCCAGTCTATAGGAGCTGCCCACACTAATTGGATATCTTTTATTTCTGGATACAGCCTATTTAAACTTTCTAAATTAAATAAACCGGGTTTACTGCCTTGCTTCACGATCTTTACAAAACAACGTCCATCTTGCGTATAGACAATTGCTTTTTTGTTAAGAAGTAAATTTGGAGACATGTTTTGTGAGTAAAACAAAATAGATTTATCCTCAATGAATGGTTCCATTGAGTCGCCCTCAACTTTTACTGCGTATGTATCTTTTGTGATGTATGGAGGTATTTCCACTTCTTCAAGCCAACCATCTTCATAAGGAATAACTTCTGAACCTGCTCCCACATAACCCATTAAAGGTATAGTTTTTTTTCGTGGAAGAGGATATTTTGTGATTTCTTCAATTGCTATACCCTCTTGCATACTTATTCCCCGTTCTCCTGTTAGCATTTTATTGACTGCAGAACGATAGATAGGACGCTGCATTTTCTCACTCAGTTGTCTAGCAAGCGATGATTGAGATAATCCAGATTCTTGCAAGGCTTCACTTAGCCAAATTTTCATAATGCTATTCATAGTTTTCATTATATCTTTGTTAGAAAAAAAATCTTTTGTGATTTTCATTACATTTTTTGTTGATTTTGTACCGAAATAAGCTACAATATAAATTATGAAACAATTTTACGAAATAATAGATTTATTGGGTGGTGTTCGTAGAGTATCTCAATTACTTGGGGTTCATAGAACACGTGTATATGTTTGGCTTCGTCCTGTATCGAAAGGTGGGACTGGTGGAAGGATTCCAATAAAGCATATTCCACCTCTTTTAAATGAAGCCAAGAGAATTGGTGTGCCAATTAAAGCGGAAGATTTTTTGTCATTTTCATATAACTCACCATTACGTGATTCCGCATTATCCCCAACGTCTACATTTACCGAAAGTTCCACAGATACTGAACATCAACGAGATAATTCGCCCTGTCAAATAGAAGAAAGAATATGAAAGCAAAAGAGATGATAAAAGAAATTTATACACGATTTTACAGATTAGTAAGTCGTAACAAAAGAATAGAGAATGCAAGTAAATTAATAGAAGAATATACAGAGGCAACGCCTTGTGAGGATAGTACAGATGAGTTTATAATACAATCTTCTACTCAAAAAAATGTTCGCTTACTCAAAGAAAATGCCCTTTCATTAAAAGAAATGTTGCATAAGTCAAAAGTCGAAAGTTGTCTAAAACGCTACGAAGAAACCCTTGTAGAAGAAAATCAGTTGATTAAGGAAGAGCAAATTGCACTTGAAAAGCTGTCTAATCTAATTGAGCAAAAAAATAAGGCGTTACAGAAGCAAAAGAAAACATTGGCTTTAAAGGTGAAGTTGTTTGATATTCTTAGCCAGAGCAATGGTAAAAGTAACATAACAAAATCAGTTAAACCGGTAGAGATTTCCCAACCAATGAAAGTTATTCCTTTTGAAAAAAAGGAATGTGCTCAAGCTTAACCTCGTATTCCATTAAACGTGGCCCTCTTATTGTTTAGCGTTCAGAGTTTTTAGAAGGCTACTTTCAAAAACATTTTTTCAATAAAGCTACGCGCTAGACATTCTGTCATAGCGTGTATAGCCACGTATTACCTAAACTGAGGGGACAATTATGAAGATAAAATACGAGCTTACGGAAGAAAGTAAGCAAGTTCATATATTAAGATTTAGAATGGAGTACACCCACACTCTTTATCGAATTAGAGCATTAAGAAACTTTAGTAATGTTAAAGCTGGTGATTTGGGTGGTTTCATAAAAAAAGAAAACAATCTTTCTCACGAGGGTGATTGTTGGGTTTATGACGATGCGCAGGTGTATGGTGATGCACGCATTTACGACAATGCTTTGGTTTCCGGTAAAGCAGAAGTTTACGACGATGTACGCGTTTACGAAAATGCACTCATTGGCGACCGTGCACAGATTTACGGTAATGCAGAGATTTTTGGTGATGCACGCGTTTACGACAATGCCTGGGTTTCCGGCAGTGCAGATGTTTTTGATAATGCACAGGTTTATGGTGATGCTTGGGTTCATGGCTTTGCAGAAGTTTCCGGCAAAGCGCGGGTGCACGGTGATGTTTTAGTTTACGACAATGCGCGAATTTCAGGCAATACAGAAATTTCTAAAGGTGCATATGGCTATGTGTACGGTTAACAACACCACAGAAACTGACACGAGTGCCTCTACTCAATGTGAGCACAACAGATAGGGTGTGATAATCGTCCCCATCAAAAAAGAAATTTAATTCACAAACCATTCCTTGTTTTGATCTAGGTGCGAAGACAGGCTTGGCAATTTTATACTTAAAGAAAGAAGGAGATGCACATGTCTAATGTTATACCGTGGATAAGATTCTACCTGGATGACTGGGCCAGCGGTACAGGCGGAATGACACCAGAGCAAAGAGGAATTTATATTATGCTTCTTATTTGCATGTATGACAAAAAGTCACCTGTGAAAGAAGATTTCAAAACGCTTGCACGTGTATGCAATTGCACTGAAAAAAAGCTCGCAACTGTTGTCGATTATTTAATCAAAAATGACAAGTTAGTCCAAACGAATGAAGGATTATGGAATCTTCGTGTTGAAGAGGAGTTAAAAGAAGCTGCTTTTATTCAAGAGCAGGAGGAAAATTATGGCAACTAAATTACCTTGGGTAAAAAGTTTTTCGTCTGATTGTCTTGCTGATACGAGTGGAATGAAAGCATTTCAGATAGCGACATACGTAATACTGCAATGGCACATGCGTAGAAGTGGTGAACCTATTTTTTGTGATCAAAGTAAATTAGCACACAGTGCTGGTTGTTCGGTTAAGGCTTTTAATAAGGCATTAGATTTTTTGTTGCGTGATCAGAAAATCGTTCGTTTAGAAGATGGTCGTTTATGGAGTTTGCAAGTCGAGGGAGAACTTAAAAACTTTATTGATAAGCAAGAGCATATATCGCAAGTGCGTAGTGAAGCTGGGAAAAAAGGTGTACAAGCAAAAATGCTTAAAAAACAATTTGCTAACGATTATGTTGAAGCAAATGATAAGCAAAACGATTTTTTGCTTCAAGCAAACGATAAGCAAAATCAAGCTATAAAGAATCAGAATCAGATATATAAAAAAACTAACACTATCGTGTTATCAAAAAAAGAAAATGGTTCAGAAGATTTAGCAACTGAAGTTTCGGTTCAAAGTAAAACAACCGATGAGATGGTTGAGAAGCATTTGGATCACGATACGCCCTCATCAGAAAATCAATCACCCGTTTCACAGCAAAAAAGCCCTGAAAAGAAAACCAAACGGTCTAGGGGTGAACGAGGCTGTCGCATTCCTGAGGATTTCGAACCTGATTACGATTTTGCCATTCAAGAGGGTTTGCCTTCAGAGCGGGTTAGAATCGAGATTGAAAATTTTAAAGATCACTGGCGTTCAAGCGCTAGCCCCAACGCTGTCAAAAAGGACTGGCCGGCAGCATGGCGTGTTTGGGTGCGAAGGAAAATCGAAGAATTAGAGAAAGGAAAAAACTATGGAAAACCGAGCATTGAGTGCACAAACCAACAGCGTGGGTGGAATTATCGAGTTGCACAGCACATGTCCAATATCAAAAATTCAGACAGTGTCTACAAATTTTTATTCGAGGATGACGAAAGAACCGCCATTCCTTTGGAAGACGGGACAAAAACCATCGATTGCAGAAGCAAAGAAAGCTACCTCATTGGTTAATGATGCACTGAAAAAGCTTAAGAAAAAAGCCACTGAAGAAGAAATTCAAACGGCGTATTTTGTCCTTTCAAGCGGTTTAAAAAGCCAATTGGGATCAGACGAAAAATCAACATCGGTTGCGTATTTCTACGCTCTTGATGGAGTAAGCAGCTGGGTATTGCAAACAGCAACAAAGGATGCCTTGAAAGGAAAAGCAGAAGGGTTAAACACGACCTTTATGCCATCAACGGCAGATTTTTATCATTACTGTGAAAAACTTGAAAACCGTATTCGAACAAGGGCTAGTTGTATTCTTAAAAATCTTCAAAAGCCTGAGTTAGAGAGCAAAGAACGAGGGAAGCGGATAACGTCAGATCATCTGGAAGCTTTTCAACAAGAACTTCGCAAAGTATTTGAGACAGCAAAATAGAGAAAAGTGCTGATCATTTTTGGATTAGATATGCGTTTAAATCGACAGAAAGGCACCGTAGAGAAAGATTGAGAAGTTTTTTGATGAATTCCACATTGGGAACATAAAATGCTCTGTATGAAGCTAATTTAAGAAAATCGCGAGGGATCATGAAAATGCTTCCATCACGTTTTTTTCTAATTATTGAGGGGTTGAAAAAGATGGTTTGTAGTTATTCTCCATTAAGGTATCCTGGCGGTAAGACTGCACTCTATGGAAAAATCAAAGAAATCTTTGAGAAAAATGGATTAAATGGATGCTCTTATCGTGAGCCTTTTGCTGGTGGTGGCGGATTGGCTCTAAAACTTCTTTTAAATGGTGATGTTAAAGATATTTACATCAATGATATTGATCCGTTTATTTGGAGTTTTTGGCATTGTGTTTTGTACAAAACAGAAGAATTAATAGAAAAAATTAACACGACGACTATTAACTTAGAAGAATGGTACAAACAAAAGGAAATTTCTCCTGAAAAAGCAGATGTGCTTGCCGTAGGGTTTGCTGCCCTCTTTTTGAATCGAACAAACAGATCAGGAATTATTAAAAATGCTGGTCCCATTGGAGGAAAAGAGCAAACCGGGAATTACAAAATAGACTGTAGATTCAATAAAGGAAATTTAATTGACCGAATTAAAAACATAAGCGCAAAAAAAGATAGGATATATTTAACGCAGCTAGATGCGAAGGAATTTTTGCTACGTTATGGAAGAACCGATAAAGATGAAAACATTTGCCTTTATATGGATCCTCCATATTTTAAAAAGGGCAAAGGGTTCTATACTTCATTTTATAAAACTAAAGACCACCACCATTTAGAAAACATCATTTCTAAACATGTGAATGCTCTTTGGTTAATTACTTATGACAATGCAGAAGAAGTTAAATTCTTGTACAGTCAATATCCTAAAGTAGAATTTAATATACGCTATTCTCTACAAAATAAGAGAAAAGCTCAAGAGCTGATGATTTTTTCACCTAAAATCAAAATTCCACAATCACTAGAACAAAATATACTATCACTTTGCAACGCTGCTTAACTACTTTCGTAAGTAAAATCTAAACCTTTAAGATTGTACTAAAATCAGGACAATAGTTATGAACATTATTATGAAATTTTAAAATATCTTTTCTGTGAAACCCCTCCGAAACCAATGAAAAAACGTTTTTTTGGCACTGTTCATGGTCATGAGACATTGATACGTCATGATTCATGGACGACGGTATCGGTTGAGTATTTTTACAACCTTTATGAGTGTGAAGATGGAAAACGAACATTTGAAGCATTTAGAGGGCGTTGTTATTACGATAAAGATCCAGACAACGCGAATTTTAGTATGATGGCGCAAATAAGCGCTTGGATTCACGGGGGTGATCTTCCTAAAACTATTAATACTTTGAACAACTCAACCAACTAGTTACATAAAGCTATCGAAAGCATCTGAATATGTTTAAAAAGATTAGAATTGTAGCGATATACATCATAGGATTTGCGGTGTTACAGTTTTTGCAAATAGAAAAAAACACCGAATTTATTCAAGCTGTTTTAATATTTTCATCGCTTGCTATTTTGGTAACAATGACTTTCATGGCATCCTTTTTTAAATCTCGAGCATCTTCAAAATTGCATCACAGTCCTGAACATCAACATAAAACAACAACAGATCTGAATATTGTAACAGCTTATTTGCGCAAATATTTGTATAGTTTTTTGAATATAGTCTTTATAGCACTTCTTTTGTTAATTTTCCCAAGTAATCTCAAACAAGAGGTTGTTTTACCTTGGGATTCTAAATGGGAATTTCATTTTTATTGGGATGTTTTGTTATGGTACTTTTTTTTAATTTTTGTATCTAATATTATCTTTCAAATGTACGGTTTCATAAACAGTCTTGTACATTTGTTTAACTTAAATGCTGTCTACTCTCCTTTAGAGTAAATGCTTTAAGGAACTTAATTAGTTACTTAGTGCGGTGATTTTTTCGTTTGACAACATAACAGGAATACGCCTATATGTGAATCAGGTGCCTAACAAACACCTTATAGTGCATAGCGGATAGATTGCCGAGACAATCTTTTTTCCGTAAATTAAAGACTTTGACTCATTGTATGTGTGTGACGTATAGTGATTTTGTCGGGTGTGGTTATGCTATACAATACCTTTATGGGGAAAGCATAACGACGGACTATGCACCGTGTTTGTTAACACCCGGCGCCCTTCTGGGTGTCATTACAAACATTTAACTGCATAGGAGTTCATCATGAATGATTTAGTAAAAAACCCACAAACTACACTGACAATGTCTAGTCGTGAGATTGCAAAATTGTGTGGTAAAAGACACGATCATGTTATGCGTGATATCAAGAAAATGCTTGAAGAATTATACTCTGAAGGAGGTCTCCCCAAATTTGGGGGCACCTATTTAGACAAGCAAAAAAAGACGCAAAACTGCTTTAACCTCCCCAAACGTGAATGCCTTATTTTAATTTCAGGTTATAGTACAGTGTTACGTGCTAAGATTATTGATCGTTGGATGGAACTTGAAGGTCAATTACAACCCAACTATGAATTGTTATCGCGTGATTTATTAAAATCGCCCTCAGGTATTGGTGAAATTTTTGGAATGATTATCAAGCGTTTGTCAGATGCAAATGAACTCGAGGGAGAGCTTGAACATTACAAATCAGTTACAACACAAGCCAAGCGTGTTTTAGAAAGCCCTGTTGCAAAAGCTGCTTAATTACAAGGAATATAAACTATACCTTTCCCCTGAAAATGGGGAGAGAATTTCTTTAAGCTTTTTCTAAAGATGTGTGTTCTTCATTTTGGATAGGTGTTAGGCTAATTTGCAAATTTAAAGCACTCAAAATATTAAAAAAAGTTGAAAGCTTAGGATCACCTTTGTCACTTAAAGAGCGATAAAGAGATTCTCGGTTTAAGCCTGTTTTGTTTGAAATGGTTGTCATTCCTTGTTTGCGTGCAATAATGCCCAATACATGGGAAACATAACCACTGTTTTTAGTTTCCAAAGCATCTTGTAATAATTCTTTAAAATCCTCAGGAGTTTTGAAATACTCGCTAGCGTCAAAGGGTGTTATTTTCATCATTGACCTCTTTTACTATTTGCAGGGCTTTTTCAATATCCTTTTGTTGGGTAGATTTATCACCACCACTAAGGAGTAAAATAATTTCTTGCCCTTGTTTTATAAAATAAACTCGATAACCAGGACCATAATTTATTTTTAATTCTCCAATACCTTGAAAATATTTAACATCACCAAAAAGACCATATTCAAGACGCAAAATACGTGCAGCAATTTTCTTTTGTGCCTGTCTGTCTTTTAAGGAATTTAACCACTTGGTAAAATGCAGGGTTTTCTTAATAATAAACATATGTAGCTTTTACGCAACATAAAAGATAATGTCAAACACAATCTTTTGTTCCAATGACAGCACATTTTCTTATTTAATCAGATATGTTTTATATTAAATTTCCACTGATGTAATTTGGAGAGAGCGAGTGCAATTTGCCCTCTATGACACATGCATACATGCTCTTCAAAACAAGTAATTGCAATGCGTTTTTTGTCTAAAAAAAGTTGATATAATTTATCTATCGCAAGAGAATTATTCTTAAGAGTTGTATTGTTATAATCTTGAAAAAGCCGCTCATAATCCTTTTGCGTTTTCAAATCTTGACGCTTTTCAGAAATAATACCCAGTTCTGGAATATGCCTATATTCAATACCCAATGCATTTACAATTTTAGACAATTGCGTTTTAGAAAAACCATATTTGCGACTTAGCGGGTTTTTGCGAACATCGCACAAAGTTTTGATATTATTTTTGATAAGACGATTGAGATAGTTTTCAAGAGATTGCCCTTCATATCCAATGGTAAAGAAACAAAAGGTTTCATCCTTTGGTCGAAATGTATCGATTTTCTCTAAATCTTTTTTCTCCATAAGATTATTTACTATACAGCTATTGATTGCAAAATATGGATACTCTTTGTAGACATATCGAATAAGTTCATCACCTTTGAGTTTGCTAAATTTTTCAACAAATGAAGAAATTTTCTTTCGTGTAGCACATTCAATATCAGCACAATAATCACTTTCCATTGATGTAAGCTGCCAATCATTTTCATCAGCAAGCATGCCGAATTCTATAAGTTTGTGTTTGTCCGCATAAGATTGAAAAGAGAAACATCCATATTTGTAAGGCACAAATTCATAACTTTGTTTTTCTTCCCATTGCGTAAATAAAAATAAATACTTTTGAAAATCTGTACTTGAAAGGTATCCTCCAAATTCTTGAAGTAAGGCTAACAATAGTTTTTGCCGTTTAAATAGAGTCTTGCCTTTTGTTGTTTCCATAGTGTTATCTCGGGTGCCTGATTAAATGGTATTTTACGGTACAAACCAGTAGATGAATTTGAAAAAATCACTCAAATTTCAACAAGTCGCGCTGGTTTATAATTTGCTTGGCATCAAGCAATGAAATTATAGCACAAAAAACATCATTTATGCACTGATAAAACAAACAATAAACTGTTTATTTTCAATAATTTATACCATTTTTTCTTTGGAAAATGCACACTATTATGATAGTATAAAAATAGCTTTTCATATCCTCATTTCGTTTCAATTATTTTCCTTAGAAAAGATATAAAAACATGATCAATAAAGTAATTTTAGTCGGCTATCTGGGTGCCGATCCAGAAAGCAGAATAATGCCATCTGGAGTAGAAGTGGCGAATTTTCGTATAGGTACATCTCAAAAGTATTTAGACAAAACAACGGGGCAAAAAGTAGAAAAAACAGAATGGCATTCTGTCGTTGTTTTTAATCCACATCTTGCAAAGATTGCACTGCAATATCTCAACAAAGGTTCCAAGGTTTATGTTGAAAGTCAATTACAGACGCGTAAATGGCAAGATAAAAGCGGGCAAACACACTACACAACAGAAATTGTCTTATCCCAATATAAAGGTGAATTGAAAATCCTTAATAATGTTCAAAAGGATGAGATTGATATGGCCGTTCAAGAGCAAACAATGGCATGGGAAAACAGTAGGCAACAACAGTATTTAGAAACGACTTTGAATGACAAAATCCCGTTTTAATCAGGAGAGTTATCATGAAGAAACGCAAAAAACGGGGAAGACCTAGAGTAGTCGGTCAAATAAGAGAACCCAATGGACGTATCTCGCGTGCAAAAAAGCCTCGTGAGCCTGTTGATCAATTAACTCTTGAAATGCGTGCCAAGCGTTATGGGGTGAGCATTCAAGAGGCGAAAAACCCGCTTATGGGCACTTATGTAGGACGGTTATATTTATTGGAAAAAAAGATTAATCAAGATCAGTACGATGCATCGCAGCAGTATATTCAGGTGCTAAACAATTATCGGTGTGCGAAAGGGTTGCCGGGGGCGGTTTATGATGAAATGCCAACATCTTCTGATGATAGAGAAAGGGAACAGTGGGTTGAAATAGCAACTGATCGCTATGAAGCTGTCCAAGAGGTTATCAGAGAAGCACAAGGGTTATATCGTCAGTATAATCTTCACGCTGCGTTGCAGTATATCGTTATTGAAGATCAACCAATGGACCACCTTGTCAATTCTCTACGCATCGCTCTAAACGCTCTTCAGAAATACTTCTCGCAACAGCATTAAAATAATAAAAAATACACAAACATTTGGAAAGAAAGATATGACGTAAAACATTTTTCTGTACAATGCGTTGTACTTGTATTACAATGAACACAAAAAGGTGAGGAATGTACTATGACGATATCTATTCGATTACCAAGTGAGCTTGAAGCGCGTTTGAATAATTTAGCTCTTAAAACAGGACGTACAAAGTCTTTTTATTTGCGTGAAATTATTGAACAGGGAATAGAGGACGCTGAGGATTATTATTTAGCTTCACAAGTAAGAGAGCGTATTCGAAAGGGAAATGCTACTTTTTATAGCTCTGAAGAGGTGAGGAAAGAGCTTGGCTTGGACGATTAGATATGAAAAAAAAGCTCTCAATTTTTTAAAAAAATGTGATAAAAAAGAAGCACGACGGATTGTTGATTTTTTAGATAAGCACGTTGCTCTGCTTGAAGATGTGCGTGTAGTGGGTAAGCCTTTGAAAGGCCCATTATCAGGTTTGTGGAGATATCGTGTGGGAGATTACAGGATATTATGTGATCTCTACGACAAAGAGCTTTTGGTTTTGGTTTTAGCTGTTGGACATAGAAAAAATATATATAAAAGCTAAAATGAACATTTACACTATAAAGCAATGCAAGAGGTTATCAGAGAAACACAGGGGATATATCGTCAGTATAATCTTCATGCTGCTTTGCAGTATATCGTTATTGAAGACCAACAACTGG
The DNA here is from genome assembly GCF_000384965.1 of Bartonella bovis 91-4. Lineage (NCBI taxonomy): Bacteria > Pseudomonadati > Pseudomonadota > Alphaproteobacteria > Hyphomicrobiales > Bartonellaceae > Bartonella > Bartonella bovis. Next base: position 275,508 of record NZ_CM001844.1, on the reverse strand, counting down.
AATATCTTGTCAATTCTCTACGCATCGCTCTAAACGCTCTTCAGAAATACTGTCCGGAAAAGAAAAAAACTTTGTAAGTTCCAGCTTTAATGTGGTTTTCAAATAATATGAATAGTTGGAACTTTACTAACATCTGTTTCACGCTCAGCATGCCAAGCATCATAAGCTGCTTGCATACGCAACCAGACAGCAGCACCATCCCCAAACAATTTACCTAAACGAGCTGAAACGGAGGGAGAAATTGGTTTTTTTGTTTTCAAAATATCATAAAGATGCTGGCGTGATATCCCAAGCATTTGTGCAATTTCTAATTTTGTTTTGCCAGTTGCTGGAATAATTTCTGCCAGTAAATCACCTGGATGAGAAGGACAGCGGTTTCTTTTGCATTGTACAGGAATATCATTCATAATTTTACTCCTAGTGATATTGTTCAAGATTAACACGATAAGCATTACATGAGTCAAATTCAAATGTGATACACCATGGTCCATTCACATGTACAGTGTAACGAGTGGGGTGAAATCCAATTAAAGCGTGAAAATTAAATCCTGGAAGATTCATGTCTTCGGGTTTTTCAGCAACATCTAAACGGTCAAGACGAACAATGATCCGTTTAAAAAGTCTCTTGTCAATTTTGGATGAATTTCCCGTTGCAAATAGCTCAGCCAGTGTTTTGCTTTTAAACGTTTTAATCATGTCATATTTTATAGTATAAAAAAATAGAAACGTCAACAGAAAGCTTACATTTACACTTAACAAATACCAGATTATGATTTTTTTAGTTGACAGGGGGGTGGAAATAGTATTTAATGATATTACTGCATTAGTTTTAGTGCGCCCAAAATTGAGTATTCACGTAAGTTCTTCTTGCCGTTGACGTCTTTGAAAGCCCTGTAAATGCGGGGTTTTTTATTAAATAAGTCAAGTTTAGTCACTCCTATTTATTGACCTCCTCTCTTCCTCCCGAGAGTGAGGTTTTTTTATGTCTGACATTTCTCAAAAGGAATAATCATGCAAAAAGTACAAGCAGTCATCACAAGGCCTATGTGCGTCCTTGGTGACAACAAAGCTACTGTCCGTTTTGAACCTTCCACACCAAGTAATCCATTCGTTGAGATTTCCTCGCAAGTCTATGATCGTCTTAAACGTGCTGGTGCTGCTAAGCTTTATCAAGAATGGCTATCACAAACTGTTGAGGAAAAACCAAAGCCTAATGAGCAAGAGGTCTCTACAGACGTAGATACGCAAGAAGTTACACAGGTTGTTGAAGAAACTGAACAAACGTCTATAGAAACCGACGAACAGTCTAAAAAAACGAAAGCTTCTAAATCATCAACGCGTGGAACAAAAAAGGTTTAGATTTTGGCGTTAAAGATCCATGCCAAGTGGTATCTGCAACAAGCAGAAAATACTTTTACAAGTCTTCAAGCCCCACGTCTTCATTGGGCTTTGCGTAATGCTATTAATACCACAGCCAAACAGGTTAAGCGTTTTGCTGAAAAGAAGGTTGCAGAGGATGCTTCAATTCCACCAAAACGCGTTAAAAAAGGTGTCTACATTAACGATAAAGCCACAGCAAAATTTCTTGAAGCCGATATCATTGGTTCAGCTTCTCCCCTCCCTCTTAAGATCTTTAAGGCAAGAGAAACCAAGCGTGGCGTCATTTACAAAATCTTTGACAAAAGAGAAGTCATGCCTCATGGTTTCATTCGAGGGGGAAAGTTTCCAGAGCGTGTTAATCTAAAAATGGGAGGGCATGTTTTTACAAGAACCTCTGGAGATAAGTTTCCAATCGCAAAACAAGACGGCACCTCGATTGCTTATGTCATGTCTAAAACAAAGGTCTCAAGTTCTATTGAACACCATGCTCGTGAGAGGCTAACTAAAAATATACAGAGCCAAATTGCTCGGCAAGAATATATGGTCAATCAAAAGGCCTCACACTCTTAAACCATACCAATTTATAGACAAGAATATGATGATTTTAATGTTTCAAATCAAACTATTAAGACAAAAGTTTTTAAAAGGTACTTTCCAGTGGGATGGGGGTGTTGCGGGGCAATCAAGCGCGACATATCGCTAGCGACAAATTTTTTAAATGACTGTACATTGTACACATAAATTATTGATAAATAACAATTTATATGCACATGTTGTACAACATACAATTGTTTTAACAAAAAATGCTTTTACCTATTGACAATGTTGCAGAAGCATTTATATACACGAGTCAGGTGCCTAACAAACACCTTAAAACATCTAGCGGATTGGTTGCCGAAATAATCAGTCTTCCGCACATATTAAAGGCTTTGACTCATTGTATGCGTGTAGCGTATAGTGATCTTGTCGGGTGTAGTTATGCAATACAATACCCTTTATGGGGAAAGCATAACGACGGACTAGATGCCGTGTTTGTTAGCACCCGGCGCCCTTTTGGGTGTCATTAACAAACACTAATTACATCTAGGAGTTCATCATGAACAATCTTATAGAGATAAAAGAAAGAACTACTAACAGTGTAATGGCTCAGACTATGTCTAGCCGTGAAATTGCCGAGTTATGTGGTAAAAGACATGATAATATTGTAAGAGATATTCGACAAATATGTACTGACCTCAAAATTGAGGTGAGTGATTTTGCAGGCTCGTATAAAGATTCAACGGGTCGTATACTTCCCTGCTATCACCTTCCCAAACGTGAATGTTTAATTCTCGTGTCAGGGTATAGCACGACATTACGAGCTAAAATTATAGACCGCTGGCAAGAATTGGAAAAACAAGGAGGGAGTTCACAACTAGACCTCGTAAGTGCTTTGCAGAATCCTCTTACAATTAGGCAATTACTTTTACCTATTGACAACATAGTAGGAATACGTCTATATGCGAATCAGGTGCTTAAGAAACACCTTTAAATACCTAGCGGATTGGTTGCCGAGACAATCTTTTTTCCGCACATATTAAAGGCTTTGACTCATTGTATGTATGCAGCATATAATGACCTCGTCGGGTGTAGTTATGCTATACAATACCTTCACGGGAAAAGCATAACGACGGACTAGGTACCGTGTTTCTTAACACCCGGCGCTCTTTTTTTGAGTGTCATTAAGAAAACTTAATTACCTAGGAGTTCATCATGAACAGTCTTATAGAAATTAAAGAACAAACTGTTGGGCAGGAAACTGTTCAGACAGTCAATGCGCGTGAGTTGCATGCTTTTTTAAAAGTTGGCCGTGATTTCACAAACTGGATCAAAGACCGTATTAAAAAATACGAATTTGAGGAAGGAAAAGATTATGTTTTAACGCTCGCCAAAATTGGCGAACGTCAAAATGTAGTATTAAAAGAATATCATCTCACCTTAAACGTAGCCAAAGAGCTGTCTATGGTTGAGAACAACAAAAAAGGTAAACAAGCCCGTCAATATTTCATCGAATGCGAACGGAAAGCAAAACAGCCTTTAGACCTCGTAAATGCTTTGCAGAATCCTCTTACAATTAGACAATTGCTTTTAGAGAGCATTACACAATTGGAAGATTTGAGAACTGAAGTTAACACGCTTAAACCAAAAGCAGAAGCGCTTGAACATTTAAAACGTTCTGACGGTCTGTTTGGTATATATGAAGCTGCAAAGGATTTAAAAGTAAAACCCAAAGAGTTTGTTAAGTACTTACAAGGCAATGATTGGGCTTATCGTCGCTTTTCAAGTGGACCTTTGTTACCTTATCAGGACAAAATCAAAAAAGGATTGATGGATTGTGTAACCAAAACCATTCAAAGACCAGACGGGACGGAAAAGAGCGTTTCCAGTGCAAAAATCACATCCAAAGGATTGGCATACCTGAGTGAAGAATTCCATGGAGGTGTGCAATGAGTAATAGTATCGACTTTTTATGTGATGTGTGGATGGCTTTGTTTCAGTTTGCTACTCGTGAGAATATTGAAATGGAGGACTGTAATACTCTGGTTGAGATTATGGACGTGGTAGAAAAGGCTCTAATTGCAAAGCTTCAAAGTGAGACTCCAGATACGATTAAGATTCTGGCAATTCTTACAGGTTTTGGCAATTCAGAACTTCCAAAAATGTTGGATCCTTTGTTGAAAGCTTATAGTCCGTGCTCGGATGGAATATCTTATCAAGTGTGAAAAAACATAAAGGCTGGGATTAAATTTCCGGCCTTTTTAAACTAGAGTCAAGAGGAACTATTGTCATACTGAAGCTTAGAGGATGTTAATCACGATAGCTTTTTTGTAAATCTTGCTCAATAAGATGTCGGACATAACGTGTATAGGGAATAGCTTGGTTTTTAGCTTTTTCTTTTAAAGCGTTCATAAGTGCTTGAGGCAAACGGATATTAATAGAGGCTTCTTTAGGTAAAAATTCGAAATGAACGGGTTTAAAACCTGTTAAATCATACTCAGTGAGATCTGCAGTATCTACAAAGTTTTCCGCTTCTTCATCGGTTTTAAAAACCGGCATCTGTTTTAATTTAGAGGTTTTCATAAAAATCAATTTCCTTTTGATGCATATAACGAGCGCTAATGGGGCGCACAAATAATTTATTGCTCATTGTTCTAAGGGTAAAAACTAAAAAAATGTATCGCTTATTATAGCTTTTCCCGATAGCTCTAAACCGCTCCTCTCTAACGTTTGGGTCATCTTTGATAACTAGGTGACCATGACCGGAGAATAAATACTCAATTTCTTTTTTAGAAACTCCATGTTTAGCACATTTAGGCCAGTTACCTTCGTCCCAGTTTATGCCACATATTTTAATGCTTTTCATAACGTATGTATAGCAAAATGTATCCACAAATACAATAAAGTCTTTAAAAAACTAGTTCAGAAAATAATAAACACATGACTAAACAGACCAGAGAAGGGCTATCGGCTCGAGCGTTTGCGAAAAAGATGGGTGTTTATCCTAATGCGGTTATTGCTCGTTTTAAGACGGGAAAGTTTAATGAAGCCCTTTATGATGATGGTTCTATCAATGAAGAATTAGCTACAGCTTTATGGAATGAGAATCCCACCAAGCAAGCCTATGTTGTAGGTGATGATGGAAAACTTCGCACAAAGACAAAGCAAACTTCTATAGAAGGAGCTAATGAACACAAGATAAAACTCCAAAGAATGCAAGTTGCTCTTGAAAGTGAGACAATTGACCTTGAGCAAAAAAAAGAAACAACACTTGACCGTGAAGAAGTAAAGAGGGCAGCACGTAATTTTGGAAGAGCTTATCGTGATATCATGCTGCATTTTCCTCATCGCTTTGGTGCACGTATTGCAGCTCAGGTTGAGTGTGATGGCGCAAGCCTGATTGGTGCTATTGATCATTATATCCGAGAAGCTTTACAGGAAATAAATAAAATTCCCGTTCCTTTCCATGATCAGGATACTCAAGACCATAAGGAGGAGAAGAGTGACTGATACAGGAGAAGTTTTTTTTTATTTTCATGCCTGTCAAGCGTGTCAACCAGACCCTCCCTACACAGTTTCACAATGGGCAGATAAAAACCGTTATTTAAGCACACTATCCAGTGCTGAACCTGGATTATGGAGAACTAAACGTACCCCTTATCTACGGGAAATCATGGATAATCTTTCCTCTTACGTCCCAATTGAAAAAACAGTTGTAATGAA